>JBKQIR010000082.1:0-3542 GCA_052148275.1 Solirubrobacteraceae bacterium | reverse complement strand
GTCAGCCCGCGACCGGGTGGGCGCCGACCTCCTCTCCCACTGCGGTCCCCCGCGCCCGCGATCGCCGCGCGGCCGTGGCGCGAGGCGACGCCCTCGCGCACCTGATTTAGATAGAGACCCCCTTTAGTCCAATTCATGCGCAAACCGGAGATGCGAGACGACTGCTTGTGTCCGGTTGCAGAAGTCTCCGGCCGTCTCGTCTGGACGGCTGGATCAGCGGCGGAGCGGACACGAACTGCTGGGCGTGGAGGGCGGCTCCTCCTCGTCAAGAGCAGCGACCAGCGTCTTCCGGTTTTATAGAGACGGTCGACACCCGGGTGGTCAATCGGCGGTGGGGGGGTTTTGGCTGTGCCTGGCAGCAGCGGCGTGTCGGCCGATACTGCGGTGATGAGAATATGACGAAGACCGGCACGGGCGCGGACCCTGCGGAGGCTGTCCGCCGTGTCTATGAGCGTGAGGCGGGCAACTACGACCATAACGTCCAGCTCCCGGAACGGCTGTTGTTCGCGGGTGGCCGCGAGTGGGTCTGCGCCCAGGCCGAGGTGATGTGCTGGAGATTGCCGTGGGGACGGGACGCAACCTTCCCCATTACCCCGATGGCGTCCGACTCTCACGGGAATCGACTTCGTGCCCGCGATGCTGGATGTTGCCCGCCGGCGCGCTGTCGAGCTGAGTCGGCCGGTCGAGTTGCGGCTGGGGGACGCGAAGGCGCTTGAGTTCGAGGACGCCACGTTTGACACGGTGGTGTGCACGCTGTCGTTGTGCACGATTCCGGACGACCGCGCCGCTGTGGCCGAGGTGAGGCGGGTGCTCCGTCGGGGCGGGCGCTTTGTGCTGCTCGAGCACGTACGCAGTTCCGGTCCGAGCGGTCCGGGGCGTCCAGCGGCTGCTCGCGCCGGCTTTGCTTCGCTTCGGGGCCGACCATGTGCTGCGCGGGCCGTTCGATCACGTGCAGGCCGAGGGCTTCTCGTCGTCGCGTCGACGGCGCCGAGAAAGCCCGGGACGCCGCGATCACATCACCCGAGCAGGCCGCCGCACGCACGACTGACACAGGCCGTCGCACCCCGCGCAGCTAACGCGGTTCCGTCTGACGCGCCGTTGCTACTGGAACCACGCGCGGTCAGCGAATCCGCGCAGAGCGCCAGCCAATCCTCGTCGCAATTCATGATCGCCACCTGACCGCACAGCGGTTCTCAGGCCGCCTGCTGCCAGGGTTGGCGGGCGTGCTGGGAGCGGCGTGACGGGTTCGCCGCCCGCGTGGAGCATTCCTGGCACAAGCAGCCGTGCTGATAGCTGTGGCAGACAGGCGGGAGGTTGATCGGGTGAAGGCCGAGATACAACGCGAGCTTCAGTACGTCCGGACAGTCGATCACCGCGAACGGAACGGCGCTCGGCGAACGCGACGGAGCCTGGGGTGCCGGACGCTCGCCGGCGGCTGGCTGCGCCGGACGACGCCGGCGTGTGCGATGTCTGGAGGCGGACAAGGTGATGGGTTCGCGGCGCCGTCAGTCAGGCGCCTGGCGCAAGAGTACGCCCGCGTGCGGACCGGACCGGGGCATTCACCCAACCATCCGGCGTGCTCCGGGACAGCCCCGAGCGCAAAATCCCATCGCGATCGAGCAGTGGGAACTCGCTGCCTGCCTGAAAGATACCAGCTCAAGGCGGGGGCTGTGTGTCGTCTGGTGCGGCACCGCGAGGGCGCGCTATCGCGTTGGGGTCTATGCGGCTTCGGTTCGGCGCCAGGCGATCAGCTGTTGGGTGAGCGCTGAGGATGTCTGCGCGAAGCTGCTGCCGACGCCCATCGCGGCGCGAGCCTCGGATACACGGCCGCTGAGCGCGAGTGTGAGTACCTCGGCGGCGTGCTTGTGGAATTGCTCGTGGAGCTCGTGCACGGGTTGGTAGTGGCTGCTTGAGCGATGCTCGCCGGAGATTGATTGGTGCAGCCATTGGCCAAACGCGCAGCGGTCATCCAGCGCAACCGTCCCCGGGTCAGCCTCGCTTTTGCCGGCCTCGATCGCGCTCGCCAGCTTCTTCTTCCAGCTGCCGTGGGCAGACAGCGCGGCGCGGAGCTGGAAGGCGAGGTCGTCGCCGTTCTCGCCGATCTTCTGGGCGAGCTGGAACCGCGCGACCAGGCGCTCGAGCAGCTCCCCGCTGGCGGCCATCTGCGTGGCGCTGGCGGCGATCTCCTGCGCCGATGCGCTTGTCTGCTGGGTGGAGGCCGACAACTGCTCGGTCGCGGCCGAGGCAGATTCGGCCACCGACGCCATTTCTGCCACCTCGCTCAGTACGGTCGCGGAGCCGTTGGTGATCTCCTCCACGGCCCCGGTGATCACGCTCACTGCGTCGTTCATCGCGCTGACGGTGTGGGATATGCGCTGTAGCGCATCGCGCGCCTGCTCGACGGTCTCGCTGCCGTCATCGGTCAGGCGCGCGCTCTCGGCGGCGGCGCTGACCGCGCATGCGGTATCGGACTGGATCTCCTCGACAAGCACGGCGATGTCACCGGCCGCGCGCCCGGATTCCTCGGCCAGTTTGCGTACCTCGTCTGCGACCACCGCGAACCCGCGGCCTTGCTCGCCGGCGCGTGCCGCCTCGATCGCCGCGTTCAGCGCCAACAGGTTCGTCTGAGCGGCGATCCTGGTGATCGTCTGCACGATCCCACCGATTCGCTCAGACCTCGCCCCCAATTCGTTGATCACCTCGCTGAGCTTCCCCGCCGCGGCGCGAACGGTGTCCATCGCCGCGCTCGCGCGCTGCGCTGCGCCAGCGCCTTCATCAGCCGTGTCCAGGGACTCGTGCGCGGCCTCGGCGGCGTGGGAGGCGTGCTCGGCCCCGGTGCGCGTCGCCTCATCCACGGTTCGGGAAACCTCACGCGCGGTCTGGACCCTCTGCGCCTGACGCTCGGCGCCCTCGGCAAGCTCCCCGGTCGCGCTGGCGACCTCGTCGATCGCCTTGCCGACCTCCTGGGAACCCGCAGCGACATCGTGCGCGAGCGCGAACACCTCCGCGGCAGACTCTGAGACCTCCCCGATCGTGCCCTGCAGCGCACGGCGCGTGCGGTCATACGCCTTCACGCAGCCCTCCAACCGGCGATAGAACGCGCTCATCGACTCGTCCCCGCCCCGACGTTCAGCAACGCGCTCGACGATGTCGATTGTGACAGTCAGATCCCCGCGCGCGAGCGCGTCAAGACCTGCCTCGAGCTCGCGCAGCGTCCCGGCCTCGAGCTCCCTCAGCGCCTCGAGGGCTCCATGCTGCCCGGACGAACGCCTGCGCGCGCCAACCCGGCGCCGAGCTCCGCCTCGTCCCACGACACCCGTCCCCGAAGGCTCACCTGACGACATCACACACTCTCCTTGTGCTGACCCAGGCCAACGGCCCGTTCAACGGTTAATCGACCGTCCGACGCCTGGCTTGACCCACCTCGAGGACGCGACCCACGACCGCTTGCTCGGTCAGCAAGGCCCCATCGCCAACAGACGACGCGAGGCGCTACACGTCCAAGCGGAACTCGCCGACGACCACGAGCGGAGGTTGGGCCG
>JBKQIR010000081.1:0-14168 GCA_052148275.1 Solirubrobacteraceae bacterium | reverse complement strand
AAGCTCACCGCCAACGGCCTCGACGAGGCCGTCTCGAGCGACGGGCGGGCGCTGCCCAAACGACCCGAGCGCGGACAGGAGATAGAGCTGCAGATCGACTCCCTCGCTCACGGGGGCGAGGGCGTGGCGCGCTACGGCGAAGCCGGCTATGTGGTGTTCGTCTCGGGTGCGATCCCCGGCGACCGTGTGCGCGCGGTGGTGGTCAAGCGCAAGCGCTCCTACGCCCATGCCCGTGTACTCGAGATCCTCACGCCCAGCCCCGAGCGCATCCCGCCGACGGCGATGCATCCGGGCGTGCCGTGGCAGGTGCTGCCCTATGAGCGCCAACTCGAGATCAAGCGGGAGCAAGTGGACGATGCGCTGCGACGCATCGGCAAGCTCGAGGGCTTCGAGCTGGAGGAGATCGTGCCGGCGCTCGAGCGTTGGCGCTACCGCAACAAGCTCGAGTACTCGTTCGGAGCGGCTCCGGACGGACAGCTCATCTGTGGCTTCCACGCGCCGGGTCACTGGGAGGAGATCGCGCCGGTGAGCGACTGCCTGCTCGCCTCCGAGCGGGGCAATGCGGCGCGCGAGGCGGTGCTCGCGTGGTGCCGCGAGCAGCGGCTGGCGCCGTATGACCGGCGCACGAGCGTGGGCTTCCTGCGCAACCTCGTCGTGCGCGAGGGCCGGCGCACCGGCGAGCTTCAGGTGCGCCTCGTGACGAGCCCCGGCCAGCTCGACCGCGACGGCCTCGCCGAAGCCGTTGCGCTGGTCGAGCACGGAGTCGACGGCCTCCTCTGGACTCAGCTCGACAGCGTCGCCGAGACGACCACGGGCGGCGACACCGAGCTGCTCGCGGGTACGGAGGTGATCGAGGAGGTGATCGGCGGCCTGCGTGTCCGCATCTCCGGCGAGGCGTTCTTTCAGACGAACACCGAGATGGCCGAGCGGCTGTACGGGATCGCCGTCGAGTACGCGCAGCTGCGGGGCTTCGAACGCGTCTACGACTTGTTCTGCGGGATCGGCACGATCGGCTTGATGATGGCGCCGCGCGCCGCGGAGCTGTGGGGCCTCGAGATCGTCGAGCAGGCGATCTCCGATGCGATCACGAACGCCCGTCTCAACGAGATCGACAACGGTCACTTCTTCGCCGGCGACGTGCGCCTGGTGCTCCGCGAGCTGGTCGAGAAGGCGGGCCGTCCCGACGTGCTGGTCGTCGATCCCCCTCGCGCCGGGCTCTCGCAGAAGGTCGTGCGGCGGATCATCGAGGCCGCCCCGCGCCGGATCGTGTACGTCTCCTGCAACCCGACGACGCTCGCGCCGAACGCCGCGCAGCTCGTGCAGGACGGCTACCGGCTGCTGCGCGTGAGGCCGGTGGACATGTTCCCGCAGACGCCGCACATCGAGTGCGTCGCGCTGCTGGACCGCGTGTAGAGCTAGCCCGCCGGTGTGGACGCGCTGGATTCCGAGCGACGGAGTCGTAGGGTGATGTCGGCGCACTCCGCGCAGGCCGACTCGGGCACCAAACCGAGGTGCATCAACAGCTCGAACAGCTTGCAACCCAGGCAATAGCCAAAGATCGACTCGAGCCCCGCGGCGGGAAGAAACGCGATCAACACCGCATCGGCCGCCTGATGGGAGACGGCAAATGCGAGGATCAGAGCGGCGGTCGACATCACCGCGCCGAGCCCCTGAGCAAATCGCTTCGGCGGACCCGCGACCGGACGCTTTTCGCCAAGCCGCGGGGCGACGACATTCTGTGCCACCCAGCCCAGCGGAGACAGCTTCGGGCCTGTCAGCACCCGCGCCCAGAACCCGTACGCCAACGGGATCAGCAACCAGTACCACGTGCTCAGCAGGACCACACAAACCGTCGCCAGCACGACGCCGGCGACCACCCTGGCCGCCTTCTCGTTGACCGGGTTCGGAAAAGACAGTAGGTCCCGCACTGGACGTAAAGCATATCGACATTAGCCCGTTTCACCGGCACTGCTGCGCGGCGCCAGGCGCCGTCACGAGCTTATGATGGTGGCTGTGATCGGCGCGATCGAGAGTTGCGCGCGGCGCAGGACGTCACACGGTGAGCGCATCGACGCCGATGCGGTGGTTCGAGAGGAGAGTTGATGCCCGGTCTGCAGGGACGGTTCAGCACGCTCGTGAAAGCGAAGGTCTCGGCGGCGCTGGACCGCGCCGAAGATCCGGCCGAGACGCTCGATTACAGCTATGAGAAGCAGCTCGAGCTGCTGCAGAACGCAAAGGCGGGGATCGCCGATTTGGTGACCGCGAAGAAGCGCACGCAGAGCCAGGAGGAGACCCTGCGGGAGCAGGCCGCAAAGCTTGACGGGCAGGCGCGGCAGGCGGTCGCCGCCGGCAATGAGGATCTCGCTCGCGCGGCGCTGCAGCGAAAGCAGGCGATCGACGATGAGCTCGGCTCACTCGATCAGCAGGTCGCAGAGCTCGAGCGCCAGCAGGATCAGTTGATCGAGAACGAGAAGAAGCTGCAGGTCAAGATCGACGCGTTTCGGACCAAGAAGGAGGTGATCAAGGCGCAGTACTCGGCGGCCGACGCGCAGGTGCAGATCTCCGAGGCCGCGACCGGCGTGGGCGAGCAGATGGCAGATGTCGGACTGGCGATGCAGCGCGCGATCGAGAAGACCGAGAACATGAAGGCGCGCGCGGACGCCGTGGGGGAGCTCGAGCAGTCGGGCACGTTCGAGGATCTCACCCAGCTGGGCGCCGGAGAGGACGATCTCGGCCGCCAGCTCGAGCAGGTCACGAGCGCCGGCAAGGTCGACTCGGAGCTGGAGAAGATGAAGGCCGAGCTCGGCTACGGTGCAACGCCGCCGCAGCTGCCGAGTGCGGGCGAGGAGACGGGCTCATGATCGTGCGGATCGCGACCGAGGGCCAGTACCGGCTGGCCGACGACCAGCTGCCTCGCTTGCAAGAGCTCGACGGCGCGGTCACCGCAGCCTCGGAGTCCGGAGACTCCGAGCGCTTCGAGCTGCGGTTCGCGGAGCTGCTGGCGTTCGTGCGCGGCGGCGAGCCGCTCGGGGACGCGCAGCTCAGCTCTTCGGACGCGATCCTGCCTCCGCCCGACGTGTCACTCACGGAGGTCACCCGTGAGTTCAGTGCCGAAGGGCTGATTCCGAGTTAGCTAGCCGTGAGGTCGCTGGCCCTCGTCAGTCTGACGGTGAGCCAGGACCTGGCGAGCGATCACCTGCTGGGTCGTGATCGTGCGCTGCGGGCGTCCGCGCCCGATGAACGCGATCGCCCAGTTGAAGACGACCGCAACGCGGCTCTTGAAACCGGTGAGGAAGACGAGGTGGATGAGCAGCCACGCCAGCCAGCCGATGAAGCCCCACAGCTTGAGTGGACCGATTGTCGCGATTGCGCGGAAGCGCGAAATCGTTGCCATGTCTCCCAAATCCCGGTACTTGAAGGGCTTCGGTTCGGTGTCGCCGCGCAACCGGCGGGCGATCGTGCGTGCAGCGTGCGCGCCCGACTGCATCGCCACCTCGGCTACGCCGGGGAGCTCTTCGAGGCTCATCAGATCGCCGATCGCGAAGATCTCCGGATGCCCGGGCACAGTGCAGTCCGGCGCGACCCGGAGCCGCCCGGAACGGTCGACGCTCGACTTGCCGTCCGCCGCCACCATGCGCCCGAGCGGTGAGGCCTCGACGCCTGCCGCCCAGATCTTCGCGGCCGCGTCGATCCTCCGGAGCGCGGGATCGTCCGAGCCGGTGTCGACTCCGTCTGCGTCGACTCCCGTGACAATCGTGTTGAGATGGACCTCCACGCCCAGTCGCGCGAGGTCCTTGGCGACGCGTCGCTGCAGCGTCGGCGGGAACGTCGCGAGCAACGCCGGTCCCGCGTCGAGCAGCAGGACCCTGGCCTCGGCGGGATCGATCACGCGGAAGTTGCGGCGCAGCGAGCGCTTTGCCAGTTCGGCGATCTGCCCTGCCATCTCGACTCCGGTGGGGCCGCCGCCGACGACCACGAACGTCATCAGAGCGCGGCGGCGCGCTGCGTCCGGCTCGCTCTCGGCCATCTCGAACGCACCGAAGATCCGCCCGCGAAGCTCGAGCGCGTCGTCGATCGACTTCATCCCGGGCGCATGAATCGCGAGCTCGTCGTGCCCGAAGTAGGACTGGCGCGCGCCGGTTGCGAGGACCAGCGTGTCGTAGCCGATCCGCGAGCGAGCCTCGAACCACGCAACGCCGAGCTCGCGCGCCTCGACGTCGATGTCCACGACCTCGCCCAGCAGGACGCGCGCATTGCGCTGGCGTCTGACGATCTCACGGATCGGGGGGGCGATGTCGCCCTCCGACAGGATGCCGGTGGCCATCTGGTATAGCAGCGGCTGGAACAGGTGGTGGTTCGTGCGATCGATGATCGTCACATCGACGTCGACGCGGCGCAGCGCCTTGGAGGCCCACAGGCCGCCGAAGCCGAAGCCGACGATCACGACTCGATGCCGGGCGACCGTCTCAGATCCCGACGAGCGTCCGGATGTCATCGATCGTTCGAACTCGTCGATGCCCCCACCCCGCACACGTTACGCCGCCGCCTTCGATGCTCCCGCCGGTTCCGGGGAGCGATGTGCGTGTCCGTACCGGTTGTGGGGCTCAGCGAGAGCTGCAGTCGCGTGCTCGTAGGTGCTGATTGCCTCTCAGCCGGCGAAACGGCTCTTCGACGACGCGTGTAGGGTTGGCAGTCAGCATGCGTGCCGCCACGATCCGCGACAAGGAACTGACCGTTCAGGAGCATCCAGACCCGGTCGCGGGCGCCGGCGAGGTGCTCGTCGCCGTGAGAGCCGCCGGGATCAACGGCGCCGACATGATGCAGCGCCGCGGGCTCTACCCAGCCCCCCCGGGCGCTCCGGCCGACATTCCGGGTCTCGAGCTGGCGGGCGAGGTCAAAGCGCTCGGACCCGGTGCGAGCCGCTTCGCGGTCGGCGACCGCGTGATGTCGATCGTCGGCGGCGGTGGCCAGGCAGAGCTCGCGGTCGTGCACGAGCGTGTGCTGATGCCCGTTCCCTCTACGCTCGACTGGGTCCAGGCGGGCGGCGTCCCGGAGGTGTTCACCACCGCGCACGACGCGATCTTCACCCAGGCGGAGTTGAGAGCCGGAGAGCGGCTGCTCGTGCATGGTGGCGCCGGCGGCGTCGGCACGGCTGCGATCCAGCTCGCCCGGGCCGCGGCGGCGCGGGTCACGGCGACGGTCCGCAACGCCGCGCTGCGCGATCGGGTCGCCGCGCTCGGTGCGACGGTGATCGAGCCCGAAGGCTTCGCGTCGCATGGGCCGTTCGACGTCATTCTGGAGCTCGTCGGCGCCCCCAACCTGTCCGACAACGTCAAGGCGCTCGATACGAACGGGCGCCTCGTCGTGATCGGCATCGCCGCCGGAGCGAAGGCGGAGCTCAACCTCGGTGCGCTGATGCACAAGCGCACGCGCATCTTCGGCTCGACACTTCGTGCCCGCCCGCTGGAGGAGAAGGCGCTGACCGCGCGCTCCGTCGAACGCTCGGTGCTGCCCCTGCTGGAGTCGGGTGCGGTGACGGTGCCCGTGGCCGCCACCTATCCACTCTCCGAGGCGGTCGCGGCCTATGCGCGCTTCGCCTCCGGCGGCAAGCTGGGCAAGGTCATCCTCACGTTTCCCTAGGGCTTGACCGTTCGTCGAGCGGAAGGTGCGCTGCTCGACCGCCGGCCTTGACACGACTTCGCCGGGGCGAGCAGAATGTGCCGTCTGCAACGTTCAGACGGACGGCTCGCCTGTCTCGTATGGGGCACGACATCGAGGGGTTTGCGGCGCGGTGGAAGGTGATTGGAGCGAAGCGCAGGCTGGCACGGATTCCGGATATCCGCAGGGCGGTGTCGCGCTTATCGTCAGCACCGTCAAGTCAATCGACCCTCGAGCCGCAGGACGCGGGACACCGGGAAGCAGGGTTCTCGCTTCATCCGCCCCTCGGAAGCCGAGCAGGTCAACAATCGAAGGAGATGTCACATGTTCGAGCATGATTTCTCAGACCACGCACTCGGTGCCGAGTCGCTGTCGCCGTACGAAGAGCAGGAGATCGAGCAGGAGGCGGCGCTGTACGACCTGACGCCGTCGGAGGTCATCGAGCTCGAGGAGGAGACGGCCACCATCGACAGCATGCCCCCGGCCGAGGGCGAGCAGTACGAGCAGGAGCTCGTCGAGATGGAGGATCAGCAGGCCGAGGAGACGATGAACGACACGATGGACCAGGCCGAGTCCTTCGACAACACGCTCACCAGCGGCGACTGAGCGACGCTGGTGCCTGATCGGGGCGCGGCCCGCCCGGACGTTCAGGTCGTGCCGACCGGCATCGACCGCCGCGGGCCGCGCCGTTGGGCACCTGATCATCGCCGCGCCGAAGCTTTTTGGGGGGGCATCGCTGCGGAGGAGCCGTGGCTAATGTGACGAAACGGTGCCGCCCGGCGCTGACGCGCAGCCCCCGGGCGCCAGGCGACCGGCCGCGTCCAGCACGGCGGCGTTCGCGGCGCGAACCGCGGATGCGGCGGGCTTGAGCACCGCGCGATCGTAGGTCTGCAGGCCATCGAGCTCGTTCTGTACGTCGTAGGCCTGCGTGTAGATGGCGCCGGAGAGGCCGCAGTGGATCTCGAGCTGCGCGACGTCCGAGAGCGCTCGGATGTAGTCGCTTGTGAGCTGGGCGGCGTTGGGAGCACGCTGCCAGGCCCAGTAGCGGCGGCTCCACATGTGATCAGGGACGGCCAGACCGAAGCCGCCGAGCTCGCCGTCGACGACGGCGCGGCCGTCGAACGGCGCGCGCGCCCGTGGATCGGGATAGGTGTGCTCGTCGTAGAGGTCGCCGCTGCCCGTGTCCGGCAGCGAGCGGCAGCAGTTCTGCCCGCTGTCGGTGTCGATCAGCCGCGACTGATCCCATGACCTCACGAGCGCGGTGAGCCGCACGGGGTCGAACTCGCCCCAGCCCTCATTGAAGAGCGTCCAGACGACGATCGACGGGTGGTCGCTCAGCTGGTCGATCACGCCGTGCAGCTCGGACTCGAACTCCCGCTCAGGTGCGACGCCGGTCGGTTGGCGCGCCAGCGCGGGCATGTCCTGCCAGACGAGCAAGCCGAGCCTGTCCGCCCAGTAGTAGAACCGGTCCGGCTCGACGGCCATGTGCTCGCGGATCGTGTTGAAGCCGAGCCCGCGGTCGGTCGCGAGGTCATCGCGAAGCGCGGCGTCGCTCGGCGCGGTGTAAAGACCGTCAGGCCAGTAGCCCTGTTGCAGCGTTCCGAGCTCGAATACGAACCGGCCGTTGAGCAGCATGTGGGGCCGGCCGCCGTCGAGTCCCACTGCGATCGAGCGCATGCCGAAGTAGCTCCCGACCTGATCGACGATCTGTCCTCCGTGGCTCAGAGTGACGGTCAGGTTGTAGAGGTAGGGGTCGGCAGGGCTCCACAGCCGAGCATCGGGCACCGGCAGGCTCAGCCGGGCATTCGCGGGGCCGCTGACGCGGCCGACCGGACGCGAGCCGGCGTACGCCGTCGCCGTCACCTGCAGCGCAGGACCGGAGCCGCCGCTGCCCCCGGACTCAGTGGCACCGGAGCACAGTGCGTCCACGATGAGACTGCCGGTGGCCAGGTCGGGCGCCAGCGCCAGCCGGTCGATGTGCTGCGCCGGGACCGGCTCGAGCCACACCGTCTGCCAGATTCCGGAGCTGGGCTCGTACCAGATCGCCCCTGGCGCGCTGAGCCGTTGCTTGCCAACCACCTGATCGAGGGGATTGCGCTCCACGAGGTCGGTGACGCCGACGACGAGCTCCTGCGTGGCGCCGGGGCGCAGCGCCGGCGTGATGTCCACCGTGAAGGCGTCGTAGCCGCCCTGATGGGTGGCCAGCAGGCGACCGTTGACGTAGACGCTGGCTGCGTAGTCCACCGCTCCGAAGTGGAGAAGGATGCGGGGGCAGCTGCCCGCTGCGCAACCCTCGCGGCAGCCGCCCCCGCCGCACCGCGCCGGGAGCCAGCCGGGCGGAACCGTGAACGTACGCCGGTACCACATGTGGTCGTAGTGCCGGTCAACTCCGGACAGCCGCGACTCCGGTGGGAATGGCACCAGGATCCTGCCGGCGAGCGTGCGACCGATCGGCGGCGGACCGTTCGCCGGCGACCCCTCGAACTGCCACTCGCCGTTGAGGTTCAGCCACCGACTGCGCGTCATCTGCGGTCGCGGGTACTGCGAGAGGGGCGGGCCGGCCGGGACCCGTCCTGCTTCTGTGGTCCCTGACGTGGTGAGCGCCCACGCGACGCACGCAACGCCGCCGAGCGCGAGAAGCACGAGGGCCCCGAAGCGCAGCGCTCGCCCCGGCACTACATCTGGAACGCGGTTCGCCCGCCGGCTCGCACCAGCTCGTCGAGGGCCGTGTGCCCACCGCCGATCAGCGGCCCACCATGCGCGAGCAGTAGGTGCTCGAACTCGAGCTCCTCCAGCGCCCTCGCGAAAGCTCCCAGGAGCAGCCGCTTTGTCTGCGGCGGGTCGTCCATCAGGAAGTCCGGGACGAAGCCGAGCGGACCGCCACCATCCTCGTCGTCCACCCCTGGCTCGCCGTGGGGGCCGCTGCGCACGAGCCCGTCCGCGAACGCCAGCGCGCGCAGCGCCGGCACGTACAGAGCGGTGTCATCGGGGCAGATCCCGCCGATCTCATGCGCCACGATCCCGCCTGGCAGCTCGTCCCCTGGATCGAAGGGGGTCACCATCTCGCCGTGGGTGAACTCGTGCATGCCGCTGCGGTTGCAGTGCACCGAGCCGCCGAACCGCTGGACGAAGAGGTCGCTCTGCCGGTAGTGGTGACGGTTGGACAGCACGATCGCGGCCGGCTGCGTGGGACGCGCCGCGAACCAGTCGAGCCCGACGTCGGCAGGCACGAGGGGGTCGACCAGCACGCCGCCGTCCTCGAGCCAGTACGACGAGACCTCGATGTGGATGCGCGGGTGGATCGCTGTCCAGTGGAACAGGCCCGGAAGGATCTCGCGCATCACAAAACCGATTCCCCGTTTCCGCTCATGCTGTCAGGAACCGCTGTGAGTGATGGTTTGGTTACTCGCCGTAGTCCCGCTCGGCGGAGGCGAGCCCCGGCTCGTCCTCGGCGGCATGAATCGAGCAGAGCGACGGGCCACCGGACTCCAGCACCGCCTGCAGCTCCTGTGGCGTCAGCTTCGCGCCGCACTCCTCGCAGCGGTCGCTGGTGCGCTCGACGAGCGTGTGTTCCTCGAGATCCATCGCCCGAGCTTATCGACTCGCCCACCCGGGCGGAGGTACGCACGCGCACACGACGGAAACCTGGGGCGACCCCCAACCACCCCGGAGCGAACACGAGCATCAGCAGGGATCAATATGGCGGCAGGTCGGCCCACCACTGCCCGAGCACGCGGAACGCCGCCCAGAAGCGCCGCTTGGCGCTCTCCTCGTCGAGCGCCTCGTCGATGTTGGGAACGTACAGCGCCTGCATCGACGGAGTGAACTGCTGGATCGTCCCGGGCGTCGCCGACAGCTCGCGGGCGAGCGGGACCTGCAACTCCGCGAGCACCGCGAGCGCGTCCTCGCCCATCACGACGATCATCTTCGGCGAGACGATCGCGAGCTCCTCGAGCAGGCGAAGGACGCAGCCGGGGTCCGCGAGCGCGGGATCCGCCACCGGGCATTTCACGCACAGCGTCCCGTACACCGCGAGCGGATCGATCGCCAGTCGCTTCAGCGACTTCATCAGCGCGTTGCCGGCGCGGCCGTAGAACGCGACCCCCTCCTCCACCTCCGAGGGCCGCGGGGAGTACTTGAGCAGGAAGATGTCCGCCTGCGGATGGCCGGAGCCAAGCACCGGCATCAGCTGTCCTCGCGGGCATCCCGAGCACGTCTGCAGCTCGCGCGCGAGCGCGTTCAGCTCCCTGATCGCACGCTCCAGGTACTTCTCGCGAATCTCGTCGTCGGTGACCGGCACGCTTGCCGGATTGGACGGGAAGCGCGGATCTCCCTGCGAGTGCATCAGGACTTGCGAGTTGCCCGACGCATGCGCCGTTCTCGTGAGGCGCGCCGCGCAGGGCCCGGCAGTGCCTTTGTCTGCAGGAACTTGAGCGCCTGCACGTACAGCAGGCTGGCCGGGTTGCGAACGATGTCGGCATCGCGCAGCGACTCGAGGAACTCCTCGGGCCCGGTGAAGTCCCGCATGCGGATGCGGACCGAGCCGAGTCCCTGCGGGACGTGCGCGTCGGAGCCCGCCCCCGCGGGGATCCGGTACTTCGCCGCGAACCGCAGCGCCTCCTCGTTGAACTCGGCGATCGCCACGCGCGGGTTGAAGACTTCGATCGCGTCGACCTCGTCGAGCACGTCGAGCAGGTGCTTGTAGTCCGGTACCGAGTGCAGCCGGTCGAACGGGTGCGGGACGTACACGAGGCCACCCTGCCGGCGGATCTCCGCGATCGTCTCCTGCAGCGTCAGCCCGCGCGGGATCTTCTCCTCGATGAACAGGCCGATCACCTCGCCCTGCTCCGCCGTCTTCACCTCTTCGCCCACGATCACCTTGATCCCGTCCGCCTTCGCGCGGGCCTCGTGCGCGCCCGAGATCTCGTTGTGGTCGGTGACCGCGATCGCGCCCAGTCCGCGGCTGCGCGCCTCGGCGAGCAGCACCTCGACGGGCGTCGCACAGTCGTAGGAGTGGTCGGTGTGCATGTGCAGGTCGACGTCGATCAGCGCTCGCTCGGACAGCGCGCGGCGACGCTGCGGCGAGCCGCGCCCGTCGTGACGGCGGGCGATCAGCCGCGCGTAGATCGCCTCCAGATCCGCCGCCACGCGCGTGAAGCGCAGCGTCGCGCGCAGCTCATCGGCGCTGCGCCGCAGCTCCTCGCGAAGGCCTGCATCGCCGATCACCCGGCCGAGGTGCGCCGCGAGCGTGTCGGGGTCGCCGGGACCGAACTCGAGCCCGCGCGAGCCGTCGGCGAGCAGCTCGTCGTACGGCGCCACCGACGTCGTGATCGGGACGATGCCGCTCGCCAGCGCGCGCGCGAGCACGCCGGGGGTGGGTCTCGCGCCTTCGGAGGCGAGCACGAGCACATCTCCCCTGCTGAGCGCCTGCGCGGCGGTCATGTCGGCTGCGTCGACGAAGCTCACGCGATCGCGCAGCGCCCGACTGAGCGTCGCGGGAGCCGCGAGCGGGCGCGAGGACCAGATCGTCGCGCGCCAGGGGGCGTCCGGTGGCAGCTGCCGCAGCGCGCGCAGGAAGGTCCGCAGCGCGGCGCGCTCCTCCTCGGCGACCATCACGAGCTCGACGCGCTCAGACGACGCCTTCGCCGGAAGCGGATCCGCGGCGGGCGCCACGACCTCGTAGTCGGCGGGGAAGAACCTGGACATCAGCTCGAGCGTCGAGCGGTAGCTGACGGTCCGGGCGTCGAGGCGCGCGAACAGCAGACGCGCCAGCGGCCGTGTGAGCTGGGAGGAGAGGATGCGCTCCGTGGGCGCGTGGAACGTCGCCACGTTGAGTGAGCGCGAGTTGCGCAGCGCGACGCTCGACGCGCTCGGCGCGAACGGCTCGTGCACGTGGACCACGTCGAGCGCGAGCGCCGCAAGCGCCTGCTCGATCGTCCGTGCGAGGTCGAGCGGCAGCGAGTCCGCGCGCCGGCGGGTCGGTGCGAACGGCAGGACCTCGCCGACGCCCAGCACGACCGGCGCGCCGTCGGCGCGCGCGAGCAGCCCCTGCGGATCGTCGTGCAGCGCCCTACGGGTGTCGCGCACGACGTCCGCGGACTGCGACGGCGCGATCACGACGACGCGATGCCCGCGCTGAGCCAGCTCCTCGGAGACCCGTGCGACGTGGTGGCCGATCTCGGTCTGCGCCTCCCAGGCAAACGGGCTCACCTGCGCGATCGCGAGTGACTGCTCAGGCACGCGCAGGAGTCTAGATGCTCACTTCCCCGGCGCGATCATGTTTGGATATCTATGGGGCCGCCGTGGCGGCCCCTGTTTTTAGGCTTCGCTTTTCGCCTTGGCCTTCGCGGTCGCCGGCTTGCGCGCGTACTTGGCGATGAACGCCTGCGTCGCCTCTCGCGCCTCGTCGTCGGGTCGCTGATTCATCGGCGACTTCATCAGGTACGAGCTCGGGCCGTCGAGCTGGCCCGCGAGCCCGTTGTTCAGCGCGAGCTTGACGAGCCGCACGGCGTCGATCACGATGCCGGCCGAGTTCGGCGAGTCCCACACCTCGAGCTTGACCTCCATGTTCAGCGGCACGTTGCCGAACGCCTCGCCCTCGAGGCGGATGTGCGCCCACTTGCGGTCGGTCAGCCAGGCCACGTAGTCCGACGGGCCGACGTGAACGTCCTCGGGCGGGAGCTCGTGACCCATGATCGAGGTGACCGCGTTCGTCTTGGAGATCTTCTTGGACTCGAGGCGCTCGCGCTCGAGCATGTTGTAGAAGTCCATGTTGCCGCCCACGTTCAGCTGCGAGGTGCGCTCGATCTCGACGCCGCGCTCGGCGAACAGCCGCGCGAGCGTGCGGTGCACGATCGTCGCTCCCACCTGGGACTTGATGTCATCGCCGACGATCGGCAGCCCGGCCTTTTTGAAGCGCTTGTCCCAATAGTCCTCGCGCGCGATGAACACGGGGATGCAGTTGACGAACCCGCAGCCGGCCTCCAGCACCTGCTCGACATACCACTTCGTCGCCTGCTCGGAGCCGACCGGCAGGTAGGAGACGACCACGTCTGTGTGCGTGTCCTTGAGGATCTTCACGATGTCCGCGGTCTCGCCCGGCGCCTTGACGATCTTTTCTTTCAGGTACTTGCCCAGCCCGTCGTGGGTCATCCCCCGATACACCGGCACGCCCATTTTTTTGGGAACCCCGCCCGCCCCCTTCGCGAACTTCATCGTGTTGTTCTGCCCCGCCCAGATCGCTTCGCCGAGGTCCTTGCCGACCTTCGTCTTGTCGATGTCGAACGCGGCTGTGAACTCGATGTCGCGCACGTGATAGGAGCCGAGGTCGACGTGCATCAACCCGGGTACTTCCTCGTTGGACTTGGCGTCGCGGTAGTACTGGACGCCCTGCACGAACGCCGAGGCGCAGTTGCCGACTCCGACGATCGCGACGCGGACCTTGTCGTGTTGATACCGAGCCGTGCCGTTCTGGGAGACGCCGTTTCCGTTGGGATGATGGGTTTCAGTCAAGTTATTGTCTTTCGTCGAAGTTCGGCAGAGGTTACCCCGCCGGACGCGTCAGGTCACACCGACGAGGACTCCGGCGCCGACAGCTCGCGCCGCACATGCGCGATTCGCTGGGCGACCGTCACGAGGCTGAGCGCTGCCAGCACATACACGGCCGGCGCCAGCAGCTGGAAGTTCCCGAGCGCCGCGCCGCGCGCGAAGATCAGCCCGATCGACAGGATCACGACCCGCACGGGCCTCGTTGCGATGCCTACCTTGCACTCCACGCCCAGCGCCTCCGCGCGCGCCCGTGTATAGGAGACCATCAGCGAGGCGAGCACCGCCACGACGACCGCTGCCGCCGCGATGCGATCGCTCTGCAGCGCGAAGTAGCCCGCCACCGCGGTCAGCACGACCCCCTCCTCGATGCGGTCGAGCGTCGAGTCCAGGAACGCCCCGAACGGGGTGCCCTTGCCGGACATGCGCGAGTAGCGCCCGTCGAGCGTGTCCATGACCGAACCCACGACGAACGCGATCCCGCCGAGGAAGAACAGTTGCTCCCACACGAGCGCCGCCGCCACGAGGTTCAGGGCGAAGCCGGTCAGCGAGATCGCGTTCGGCGTCAAGCGCGACTCGATCAGCCGGTTGCGCACCAGCTCGCGGCGCACGCCCGAGCCGATCGGTGGACGGGCCGTCCGTGTGCGGGCGCGGTGGGCGCCCCCGCGACGCAGGCGTCTCGGTGGAGTGTCGTGGCGTCGTGGAGCCATGTCGTTTTCCAAGGGTGCGGTGTTCGGGTTTCGCGACGGCCGGCCAGGCGGCTCAGCCGCCCGCGACTCCCGCGGGCGCTCCGGCGAAACGCCATGCTTCGGGTCGCGCCCGCGCCAGCCAGGTCGCGCCGTAGGCGGCGGCCCCGGCGGTGAGCGCGCCGAGGATTGCGTCGAAGATGAAGTGGTTGGCGGTGGCGATGATCACGAACGCCATCAGGAACGGGTACAGCAGCCACAGCACGCTGACGATGCGAT
>JBKQIR010000080.1:0-2887 GCA_052148275.1 Solirubrobacteraceae bacterium | reverse complement strand
CCGCGATGACGGCAGTGGCGGACACCGGCGCGGTTGTCTACCGCAGCAAGAGCGGCGTCGATGCAATCGACGAGTACTCGCGTCGTCTCGTGCAAGCGCTCAACGCACTCGACGCGGACGCAGTCAGCGCGTGCTATGTCGGCGCTGGCATCGGCTCGATGTCCGGTGAGCGGCCGGCGTGGGTGCTGCTGCAGTACAACCCGTTCGGCTACGGCCGCAGCGGCTTCGCGCCGGGGCTCGTGCGTGACGTCCGGCGGTTGCGTCAGAGCTCGCACGCTCCGCTCGCGGTCATGGTGCACGAGGCGTGGGTCGACATGACCGACGCGAAGTCGAGCCTGATCGGCCTATGGCAGCGCGCGCAGCTGCGCCTGTTGCTGCCGCTCGCCGACCGGACCATCGCAAGCACCGAGGCGATCGCCCGAGAGATCGGCCGCGGCGCCCTGCACATGCCGGTCGCCTCCAACATCACGCCCGTCACCGCCTCGCGCGAGGACACGCGCACAGAGCTGCACGCGAACGGCCGGCTCGTGATCGCCCTATTCGGGCGCGCCAACCCGAGCCGCGCGATCGATCACGCAGAGGCGGCGATCGCCGCGCTCGCAAGCGCCCACGGAGCCGAGCGACTCCTGATCCTCAACCTCGGCGTCGACGCGCCCCCGCTACACGTCCCCGCGGACGTCGAAGTTCACCATCCGGGGCTGCTCGCGGCAGACGAGCTCTCACGACGGCTACTCGCGAGCGATCTCGTACTGCTGCCGTTCACCGACGGCGTCTCGACACGGCGCTCGACAATGATGGCCGCGTTCGCGCACGGCACGCCAGTCCTGGGGCTCAAAGGATGTAACACCGACACGGTGCTAGCGCAGGCCCACAACGCACTCGAGCTGACGCCGGTCGGGGATCTCGCGGCCTACGCGCACGCCGCCGTGCGCCTGACGAGCGACCAAACGCGCCTGCGCGAGATCGGCCAGGCAGGACGAGCACTATACGAATCCCGCTTCGACTGGCCGGTGATGGCACGCAGGTTCGCGACCGAGCTCCGGGCGATCGCGGGCGGTCGTCGCCGCGATGTCATGTTCGTCGCGCACGACATCGGCGGTCCGGGCGGCATGGAGCGTCACACCGAGCAGCTGATCGGACGCGTGCTCGACACAGGCCGGAATGTCACCGTTGTCGCGCGGACATGCGGGATAGAACCGCGGCAGGGCCTTCGCTTCAAGCGCTTGCGGACGCCACGACGGCCGTTCGTGATCGCCTACCCTGCGTTCTTCTTCGTCGCGTCGCTGATCGCCTCGCATCGGCGCAACGCCGTGCTGCACGCAACCGGCGCGATCATCGCCAACGATGTCGACATCGTGACCGTTCATTATTGCCACAGGGCCGCGAGAACCCGCGTCGAAGGCTCGCGCGCGAGCCGGACCGACACGCTGTACCGGCTCAACTCGTCGGTGGCTGGATTCATGTCGCGCTCCGCCGAGACGTGGTGCTTCAGACCGAAGCGCACACGGGTCCTGTGTGCCGTGTCCGATGGCGTGGCCGGCGAGCTGCGCACCGCGTTCCCGGCGATGGCCGGGGCGATCCGCACCGTCGCCAACGGCGTCGACGCTGCCGTCTTCCGCCCCAACGCTGCGGCGCGCCGTGTGGTTCGCGAGGAGCTAGGTCTCAGCGAGGAGGAAGCCCTGGCACTGTTCGTCGGCGGCGACTGGGATCGGAAGGGGCTGCCGTACGCGGTGGACGCGCTCGCACTCGCCCCCGACTGGCAGCTGGCGGTCGCCGGAACCGGAGATCGTGTGCCGCTCGTCGAACGGGCGCGACGCGCGGGGACGGAGTCGCGCCTGCGTTTTCTCGGACGCGTCCGCGACATGCCGCGCCTGTACGCCGCAAGCGACGCGTTTATCATGCCCACGACATACGAGGCGTTCCCGCTCGTCAGCCTAGAGGCGGCCGCGAGCGGACTACCGCTCCTCGTCACGCGCGTCAATGGCGTCGAGGACTTCCTGGAGGACGGACGCAGCGGCTGGTTCATCACGCGAGACGGGACCGACATTGCCAAGCGCCTCAACGAGCTGCGCGCCGACCCCGAGCTCGTGCGCGCGATGGCGACGCGCGCCCGTGCGGCCGTCAGCGGCTACTCGTGGCAGGCGATGGCCGAGGGATACCTCTCGCTCTACGAAGAGCTCACGCATGGAGCTTGACGCAATCCGCATCGCCCGGATCGCCGACCACTCGTTCCTGTCGGCGCCGATCACGCCGTCCTCGGTGGTCGTCGATCTCGGCGTCAACGCAGGAGAGTTCGCGATCGCAATGATCGACCACTTCGGCTGCACGGTGGTCGGGGTCGAGCCCGTTCCAGAGCTCTACGCCGCGCTGCCGGAGCTCGAGGGTCTGACCGTCGACCCGCTCGCGATCACCCCCGACGGCAAGTCGGCGACGCTGCACATCAACCCGTCCTCGACCGCCGCCACGATCGACCAACGACTCTCCCACCCCGACGCCCCGACCGTCGTCGTCCACGGGATCACCCTCGCCGGCTTCCTCGACCGCCACGGACTGCAGCGCGCTCCGCTCGTGAAAGTCGACATCGAGGGCGCCGAGATCGCGATGATCCAGAACGCGACACTGCAGACCCTCCAGCGCGTCGACCAGTTCACGATCGAGTTCCATGACTTCCTGCACCCCGAAATGGCCGAAGACGTGCGCCGCACAGAAACCCGCCTGCGATCCGCCGGCTTCGCCGAGCTCTCGCTCAGCGGCGACAACTCCGACATACTGTTCGTGAACCGAACACAGATCCCGTTCCACGTAGTGCACCAAACAGCCGCCGCACTGACCTACAAATACCCCCGCGGCATCGCACGCAAGATCCAACGACAACGGCACAACGGAT
>JBKQIR010000079.1:0-20748 GCA_052148275.1 Solirubrobacteraceae bacterium | reverse complement strand
GCGAGGGTCACGGCAGCACGCGCTCGATCGCGCCTGTGATTAGATCGTCCTCGGGCTCGACCGCAGGACGGAACCGCGCGACGACCTCGCCTGCCGGCGAGATCAGGAACTTCTCGAAGTTCCACTCAACCTCACCCGCCCGCCCGTCGCTGTCCGCCACCGCCGTCAACCCACACCTCGACGCGACATTAACCACAAGGACCGCCTTGCCATCCAGAACAGCGGGATCGATCCGGCGTCCATCAATCCCAACGAGCCCGTCCGCGACCACCCCACGAATCCTAACAACGCAAATGGAGATCGTTCCCAAACCCACAGCCGGGCCACTCTCGCCGCAGCAGATCGAACGATCCTCACGTCGCCATTGCGATAGCGCGCTGCCGCTCGGTGCGAGATGAAAAGGAAGCGTCGCGGTGGCTGAAGCCCCGAGATCGCGTCCCGTCGTCGAAACCGACCGTGCGCCGGGGCGCAGCTCGGGCTCGATTCGGACAAGCGCTTGTCGACGGAGCGATCGCCGGTCGTCGCGCTCGTCAGAAGGCCGAAGCGGTCGCCGGGACCGGGCTCGCCGCCGCGGTGTGGCTCCTGCTCATGGCGACCGGCAGTTGCGCCGACCTCTTGTGGATGTCGTTGTGAAGCAGAAGCACGAGTGGAGGTGGGTGCTACCTTCGCTGTCTACGCCGATGGCTATTGCTTCTTCTCCTGTGCGGCGTGACGAGCTTCGCGCTTTCCTGCGCTCGCGTCGCTCGCGGCTGTCGCCGGCGGATGTGGGCTTGCCTGATGATGGCACCAGCCGCCGTACGCCGGGCCTGCGGCGCGAGGAGCTAGCCGCGCTGGCCGGCGTTGGGGTGTCCTGGTACACGTGGCTTGAGCAGGGGCGCGACATCCACCCCTCGCCGGAGGTGCTCGACGCCCTGGCGCGAGCGCTGCGCCTGGACGCCGCCGAACGGGCGACGCTGTTCGCCTTGGCGCGGACAGAGCTGCCGCTGCCCGCGAGCTCCGGTGCTGCGCCGGGCGAGAATCCAGACGACGGTCGCGCGTTGCTTGTGTCTCTGGTCGAGGGGCTGCATCCGATGCCCGCGTACCTGCTTGGAGCTATGACGCGGATCCTGGCTTGGAATCCGGCGGCGTCGGCGTTGTTCGGCTCGCCGGGTCATCTGTCGCCCGAGCGCCGCTCGCTGCTGTGGATGCTGCTGGTCGACCCGGGCGACGCGCGCTACAACCCGGGCCGGGAAGCCACCGCCCGCAACATGGTGGCCCGCTTCCGCAGCGAATACGCGCAGCACGCCGGCGAGCCCGCCTACGAGCAGTTCATCGCCGAACTGCGCGAGCGCAGCCCATGGTTTGTCGACTGGTGGGGTGAGCACGAGGTCAACGACACTCAGCGCGGCACCAAGACGATCGAGCATCCGACGCTGGGGACGCTGCGTCTGCACCACGCGCAGACGGTGCCGACCGGGGCGCCTGACCTCCGGCTCACCATCTACGCGCCCGCAGACGCAGCTACCCGCGCCGCGCTCGCGAAGCTCGCGACTCCCTGACCTAATGCTCGGCGGTGGCCATCGGGTTGCCGAGCTGGGTGGCGCCCTTTAGCCTCTCCATGTCCTGCTCGTCGAGCTCGATGTCGCCAGCGGCAAGGTTCTCCTCGAGGTGCTGGATCGAGCTGGTGCCGGGGATCAGCAGGATCCGCTCGGACCGGTGAAGCAGCCATGCCAGCGCGATCTGCGACGGGGTGGCCCTCCGCCGAGCGGCGACCTCCGCGATCACCGGGTCGGCCGCCAGCTGCCTGGGACCGCCCGTGAAGGCCGAGCCCAGCGGAAAGAACGGCACGAAGGCGAGCTCGCGCTCCTCGCACAGCGCCAGCTCGTCTTCTTCGGCGCGGTTGACGACGCTGTAGGCATTCTGCACGCACGCGATATCGACGAGCTCTAGCGCCCGGCGGGCTGTATCGGCGGAGGCGTTGGAGATACCGATCAGCTCCAGCTTGCCCTCCTGGCGGAGATCCTCCAGTGCGCCTAGCTGCTCGGCCAACCGACCCTCGGCGTCGTGCTCGTCAAACAGGCGCAAGTTGACGAGATCGATCCGCTCCAGCTGCAGCGTGCGCAGGTTGTCCTCGACGCCGACACGCAGCTCGGCCGGCGACTGCGCCGACAGCCAGCCGCCGGCATCGTCACGGCGGCCACCGACCTTGGTGACGAGCCTCAGCTGTTCCGGATACGGATACAGCGCCTCCCGGATCAGCTCATTCACCACGTTCGGGCCATAGAACTGCGAGGTGTCGATGTGGTCGACACCGAGCTCGACGGCGCGGCGGAGCACCGCGCGGGCACCATCAGGGTCGCTTGGCGCCCCGAACACGCCGGGGCCTGCGAGCTGCATCGCGCCGAAGCCGATGCGGTTGACGGGCTTGTCGCCCAGAAACGATGTCTTACTCATGGCGCACAGGTTGCGCCTTCATGGTCGCGCCGACAAGAAGTCTGATGATCCTGTGACCGCTACCACCAGGCTCGCGCTCGGACCCCGACACTGGGGCACGCGCGACGTCCTTGATGGGGCCGGCACATCACGAACCGGCGTACGGCCGGTGGAGCATCCCTCCCCGCACGCAGCGGTCAGGCGGTTCGTGAAGACCTGCTGGCCGCCGATAGCAGGGTGCGCGAAAGGGCATGCAGGATCGCCGGGATACCTAGGCAAACCTCCGCCGCGCCGCAGCTCCGACCCCACGATCTCGCTTTGTCGCCCTAGGCATCGGGCGCGATCCTGCTGGGCGGGCGATCGAGGTCGCGGCGACGCGCCCGTGGCAGGGCGGGTAGCTCACGGCGAAAGCAAACGTCCGGTTATCCGCGCAAGAGGACGCTCTTCGCTGGCGTCAAGGCACTTCGGGGCGACAGGTGCAGACAGCGATGGCCGCTGTGAGAAGGATCAGAGTTTGTTCTAAGCTCAGGGCGCGCGCCGTCGCCGCTGAACTGAAGGACGCTGAAACGTGTCGATGCCGTCCAGGTTCCCGCGTAGGTCGCCAGCGTTTCCAGGGCAACGGCGTTGATCCGTACGTTCCCGTCGCTCTCGAGCCACTCGGGAGCTCCCACGGTTTGGCGGACACACCAACGCTTTCGCGTTAACTATACCAGTAAGTCAATAGTTGTGAGTGGATAAACACAACCGTGTGGCGTATAGGAGGAGTCGTTACACGGTACTCAGGAGCGTTATGTCTACAGCAGCCACCGGCGAATCAGACGCCGGTTTGCGCTGGCCAGCCCGGGGCGCACCGCCAGAATAAGCAACCCATCGGACGTTAAGTTTACGGTATTGTGTGCTAGGCGGGAGCCGAGTTCGAACCACCTCTGGTGGCAAAGAATTGGTCGACCGAAGCCCGTGTCTCGTCGAAGATGGCGTCCCAGGACGCGTTCGCCTGCTCGGAATAGTCTCCGAACTCGTGGCTGCGGCCGTACGCGAGCAAGCGCCGACCGGCATACTCGGCGTAGTCACCATGACGTGCGAGCAACGCCACCATTCGCGGGCCGTTCTCCGCCGACAAGCCGACGATTCGCCCGCTCGCGGGCTCGTAGTAGCGGTGCGCCGCGTGCATCACGGCGGCATATGCCGCGAGCGCGCGACCGGCCCCCGCGTGCTCTCCGAGCAGCAGGGTTAGGTGAATGCGCAGCTGCAACTGCGCAACGAAGAGGGGCAAGCAGTCGATCGGACCGGTCTGGCCTGCAGCAACGAGTTCAGACAACGTCTCCGACATGTCATGCAGCCGCGAAAGGTCATTGTCGGAAACAGACGGGTAGAACTCGAACTCGATCCACTTTTCTCTTCGCCCTGGCTCGAGCTCTGAGCGACTGGCATCAATGCGTCGGTGCACCTCATCGAGCCTTAGGTCGAAATCCTCGGGACTGAGGACGAGGAACTTCTCTGCCAGACCTTCGCGTACCTGCAGTGCATTCAGCTGCGGTGGTCGGCCCTGCTTCGTCCAGATCGCCTCACCCAGTTGGCCCCCGAGTCCCTCTTGGAGGGCAAGCTGCGATGTTTTGTGCGCGATCGCGTTCTCGTCGAAGACGACCGTCACCCGATCGCGCCGTGCGTCGGTTTCGAGTTGGTCGAGCTCCCAGAGGGCGCTCTCCGTTAGTGACGACACGTAGACGATGTAATGATTCATCCGCGGGATGAGGTCGAGCACACCTTCCTTCCAGTGCAGCGCGTTCAGATAGAAGGCGAGCGGACGCCGTTTGATCCACTGGATCATCGCGTCGAAATCGTCGTACCAGCGCTCGGCTGTCACAGTCTCCAGGTCGACCTCCTTCGGACTGAGCACCTTCACGAGCTCGCGCCCAGCGTCGACCTGCTCTGGCAGGTTCAGCGTGAACCCCGTGGTGTCCCATGTCGCGATGTCCGCGGCAACGCCGCCTCCCGTCGAGAACGCCGCCTCGAAATCATAGCCCCTCAGGTAGAGCACATGCCTTTCGTCGTCGCGGTGCATCAATCGCCAGTTTGCGTTCTTGTGACATGAGAGTACGTACATGTAGACGCCGACGACATCGATCAAGGCGTCGTAGTCCAGCGCTCGGAAGTCGAATAGCATCGCCCGACCCAACGGGGTCGGGCTGGTTAGCCCCGTGCTCATGCCACCCTCAGCCTGTTGGCGCAGCGCGTTTGTGATAGAGCCGAGGTAATTGTGAAACCGCCGGTACACGTAGTACCCGAGTAGGTGTCTCGCCGCTTCGTCGAGGAACACGAAGTCGACGGGCTCGCGAGGTGTCTTTGCGGTCACCGGGTCCCGCGATCGCGGTCAAGCGTGCCGACAGCAGGGGGCCGTGGCGATTGCGGCCGGAATCGCGTAAGCGACCTCGGCTTTGCAGATATCGCTGCGGTCGTGTCGCTCGCGGGACATCACACAGGGAATCGGACCAACGCCTTCACGGACGTGTACCGTACTAGGCGGCGCTGCTGATTTCCATACGAGGTGGGCAGTAGGGGTGCTGCGGCTCGCCGTCGTGGGCCTGGGCGATCGGTTTCACGATCCCGGCTCCTCACACGCACAGACGCGATGGCGACGTAGGGATGGCCCGGGGCTCTTGACGCGACTCGCGTCGAGACAGGGCCTACGAAGCTTGGGCCCGACCGCGCCGGGTCGGATCCTCACGCCGCGCACCAACCAGGCGCTCGCGCTCTGCGGCACGCTGGGCGATGCGCTCCTCATCGGTGACCAGCAGCCCGTGCGTCGACTGCCGGTTCGCCGGACCGTCCCGGAGGACTCAAGCTCACGCAACTGAGCGAAACTCGGCAGTAGCAGGCGCCGGCCTGCTGGGCGATCGCGCCCGCGCTCAGACCCGACCGAGCGTCGGCCGGCAACCGTTGCAGCGACGCGCTAGAGCGTGTGCGTCGCGCCGTCGTCGCCGGCCGCCCACGAAGCTCGGTGGTCTTGGTCTTGGCCGTTGCATGTGCCTTTCACGCGGCGCCCCCGATCAGCGGCCGCCTCTGCCGCGGGCGGGGCAAGAGGCCTCGCTCGCTGGCCCGGTGATCGGCGGGTCGGTCGCCGAGCCCGTTTGCGCCCGCGCCAGGCCAACCCGGCGTGCGTCGTCGGCGCTCTCGGCATTGTGATCAGCGTTCGTGCCCGCAGCGCAGCTCGCGCGTCCTCAAGGGTGCTGATCTGGGCGTCTAGTTGGTCAAGGCACGTGTCGATCGACGCCACCGTCGCTCGGCATGGGAGGCGTAGCGCGCGATGGATGCTTCCGATCACCGTGGCGTCCCACCCGGTCGCCTCGACGACGAGCCGCACGAGTCGGATTCCACGACGGTCGAAGCGGAGTGCGGCGAAAATCGTGCCCTGCACCTTGCATCGACGCGCGGCGCGGGAGATGATCTGCATGCGCGTGGCCACGCGGAGCGACGCTCACCGACTAAGAGGGGAAGAGATGTCCTTTGAGTCAGAGGCGCTGTGGGAGCGATGGGGCCCTCTCGCCGAGCGTTACCGTGATCACCGACCGCGCAAGATCCTCGCGCTGGACGGCGGCGGCATCCGTGGCGTGATCACGCTCGGGGTGCTCAAGCGACTCGAGGACAAGTTGCGGGCGGCCCGTGGGGGATGCCCTGACTTTCGGCTTTGCGATTTCTTCGACCTGATCGGTGGTACCAGCACCGGCGCGATCATCGCCACGGGTCTGGCTCGCGGCATGTCGGTGGATGAGATCACGCGTTTCTATTACGACTTCGGCAGGATCGCGTTCGAGCGGCGAGCGCCTTGGATGCGCTGGCAATCTTTGTACGGCGATGGCAAGCTAGCTAAGACGCTGCAGAATACGTTCGGCGCGGATACCGACCTTGGCCCCGGGCATCTGCGGTGCCTGCTGACGGCCGTTACGCGGAACGCGACCACCGATTCGGCCTGGCCGATCAGTTCTAACCCAGCCGCCAAGTACAACGACCCGGACCGAAAGGATTGCAACCTCAGGATCCCGCTGTGGAAGCTCGTCCGCGCTAGTACCGCTGCGCCGGTGTACTTCCCGCCTGAGGTCATTGCCTGGGATAAGGAGGATTCGGCGAAGTCGTTCGTGTTCGTCGACGGAGGAACGACGGCGTACAACAATCCCGCGTTCCTGCTATTCAAGATGGCCGTCGAGCCGGCTTACAAGCTCGGCTGGCCTGCAGGCGAGCGCAACCTGCTGATCGTCTCGGTCGGAACCGGGACTGCCCCGGTGACCGGCGGGACTGCGGAGGATCCCAACACGAACCTCTTGGAGGCTGCAACGAATACGCTGTCGGCGCTGATGTCACAGGCGTCGGTGGATCAGGACGTCAGCTGCCGTGTGGTCGGCCGCTGCAGCTACGGCGGCATCGTCGATCGCGAGATCCGCGACCTCATACCGCTGCAACCGAACATCCCTGATCAGCCGTTGTCTCTCGACGTCGATCTCGGTAAAGCGTTTCTGTACACGCGCTACAACGCCGAGCTAACGCCAGAGGGGCTCCGGGAGTTGGAGCTCGAAGGAATCAACGCTGAGCGCATGCGCAAGATGGACGCCGTCGACAATGTTGACGAACTTGCGAGGATCGGAGCAGCTCTCGGGCGCAAGGTCGACCTTGCGCATCTCGGACGCTTCGTCACGGCATGAGCATGATGCGCGCGTTTATCGTGCGGCCGTTTGGTACGCAGCAGAACATCGACTTCGAACTGGTGGAGGCCAAGCTGATTGCTCCCGTGCTCGACGATCTCGGGATTGCCGGCCGGACGACAGGCGAGATCGCGCGGGCGGGGAACATTCGCGTGGACATGTTTGAGCGGCTGGCGTTGGCAGACATCGTGATCGCCGACATATCGATCCACAACGCCAACGTGTATTACGAGCTAGGGATACGACACTCGCTTCGTCCGCGTACCACTGTCTTGATCCGCTCTCGCGCGAGCGAGGTTCCGTTCGACCTAAAGACCGACCGCTACCTCCAATACAGTGCCGACGATCCTGGCGGCGCGCGCGAGAAACTGGCGGACGCCATTCGGCAGTCACTGCGGGCCGACACCTACGACAGCCCCGTGTTTCTGCTCGTGCCAGCCCTGCAGCCCACGGATCCCGAGCGCCTTTACCCTCTTCCACCTGGCTTCCGCGAGGAGGTCGTCGCCGCACAGCGCAACAAGGATCGCCCGATGCTCGCGGTGCTCGCAGACGAAGCGGCTGACTTCGGCTGGGGCCTCGCCGGGCTTCGGCTGATTGCTCGCGCTCAGTTCGACCTCGAAGCGTGGCTTGACGCGAAGGCAACGCTCGAGATGATCCGCGCGCTGCGCCCGGAAGATCCGGACACCAACCTGCTCCTCGGCACCGTCTATGACCGAGTTCACGAACCGACGGCGTCCGCCGCCGCGCTGGAACGAGTCATCGCCGATCCCGATATCGACTCCCGGCAGGAGGCGGAGGCGCTGGCACTACTGGCGCGCAACGCCAAGAACCTCTGGGTCGATGACTGGCGCGAGCTGCCGACCGAAGCTCGACGTGCGGCCGCGCTCCGCTCGCCCGATCTCGACACAGCCCGTTCCTATTACGACCAAGCATTCTCGATCGACCAGAACCACTGGTATCCCGGGATCAACGCACTCGCACTAACCGCGGTCACCGCCAGCCTGCTCCGTGCCGAGCCTAAGGCGTGGAGCGAGCGTTTCGAGAACGACAGCGAAGCGGAGATCGCGGCCAAACAACTGGAGCGCCAGCGGGAGGAGCTCGCTGCCGCGGTCGGCCGCTCTCTCGATGCAGAGTCCTTTAGGAGACAACGCAAAGGCGAAGCCCAAGACGTGTGGGCGATGTTCACGCGTGCCGACCTGCGTCTGCTGACGTCTGACCGCCCGCCGTATGTCGCGACCGCCTACAAGGAAGCACGCGCAGCGGCCGAGCAGTCGGAGCCCTTCGCGATCTCGTCCGCCGCACGCCAGATCGAGCTCTACCGGGACCTCGGCATCTTCACAGAAAACGTGGACTCCGCCCTCAAGGCCCTGGGGGGGCCGGCAGAGAACTCAAGGCCGGTGGCGCCGCCGTTGCGTTCGCGCATGATCGTGTTCTCGGGACATCGGATCGATGCTCCAGGACGAAAGGAGCCGCGGTTTCCGGCGAGCAGCGAGAGCAAGGCGGCGGAAATGATCAGAAGCGCTGTCGTCGAGGAGAAACAACTCGCGGGTTCGAATCCGATCGAAGGCATCGCCGGAGGCGCGAGCGGCGGCGACATCCTCTTTCACGAGGTCTGCATCGAGCTTGAGATCCCGACCACCCTTCAGCTCGCGCTTGAAACCGAGAGATTCGCCGCCGCGTCGGTCGCCGACGCCGGAGCCGCATGGATCGAGCGCTTCCATGCACTCACACAGCGGCTTGAGGTGAACCACCTCGCCGCTCTACCAGATTGGCTCGAAAAGGAAGACAGCGGTTACACGATCTGGCAGCGCAGCAACCGATGGATGCTCCACACGGCGCTGTCCCGGAGGGACGCGGACATTACGCTTATTGTGCTGTGGGACGGGAAGGGAGGCGACGGCCCAGGCGGGACAGAGGACATGGTCAGACTGGCCGAGTCGCGCGGCGTGAAGACGGTGCAGTTGCCGGCGTCGGAACTCGCGTAACCGGCTCCTACACCCGCTCGCCAGTTGGCAAGAATTTTAGTGCGACCACTAACCTGGCGGGCTTGACGGCGGCGGTTAAGGACGTCAGGGTTTCATCCGTGATCCGGGACGGACCTGAATTCGCGCGATGACTACCCCGCAGGGTCTCCATGCCATGGTCCAGCGGTGGCCGGTTGACTTGGAGGCCGATCACTGCCGAGGCTATGTCGACCTGCCGCTGGCGCGGCCGACCCGCGTGGTGCTCGCCGCGGACCCAGGCGCCGCTCCATCTCGGGAAAGGCTGCTCACGGAGCTGCGGAGAGCACTCGCACAGCTCGCGGGCGCGGATCAGCACTGCGGGGGTCCGGGAGCGGTTGACTGTTGGGAAGCGTCCGAGCCCGAGGTCCGCAATCTGCTGGTCGTCGTGACGAGCTCCTCGCCGCCCAGCTCGGGCCTTGAAAAGTTCGTGAATGACTGGCTCTCCCGAGGATTGGAGACGCTCGGCGTTGTGGAAGCCTGGCTGAACCCCGACGACGTCCTTCCCCGTGCGATGCGCAAGCTCAACGCGTTGCGCTGGGAGCGCGATCCGCTGCAGGTGCTCCCGGACTTGGTAGACGAGGTGCTCCTGCTCGGTGAAGACCGCAGGATCTTCATCAGCTACGCGCGAGCTGACGGCTCCCGGATCGCCGATCGCGTGTTCGACGCTCTCGAGCGCCGGAGGTTCGAGGTGTTCCTCGATCGTTTCCGGCTCTCACCGGGGGCCGACTTCCTGGAGCGGATACAGGACGAGATCGTGGACAAGTCGATGGTGGTCGTCGTCGAGACCGACGCCGCGCTGGCCTCCGACTGGGTGAAGCGCGAGATCGAGTTTGCGTCGGCGCGGCGGCTCGGCCTTGCCGCCGTGAACATCTCCGGGTCAGGTGTTGCGACGGAGATCGATGAGACGGCTCGGTGCCGGGTCAACGACGACGACAGAATCGCCGGCTTCATCGTCGACCAGCACCGTGCACAGCTGCTCCAGCGCCGGGAGGCCCTGCGCGAATCGATGTATCAGGCGCTGCGTGACGCCGGCGTGGACCCGACAGAGATCACCGAAGCTCCCCATGGGTTGGTGGTAGACCGCGCCGGCCTCCGGACGATCATCGCCATCTCAGTCCGTCCGGCCGATCTTCATCGGTTCCGACTGGCTGCGGACCAGGCAGCCGGGGCGTCCGTCTACATCGTGCATCCCCAACCGTCGCTCCAGGGCCGCCGCAGGGATCTCGAGTGGCTCAGCGACGTCTCCAACGTCATCGAGGTGGACGAGGGGCGCATGGATGAGGCCGCGGAGGGGATCGCATGAACGACCGGTTTCGCGCCATCGAGCCCCACCGCGGATTTGCCGTCCTCATGGCGGCGTCGCCGCCGCCGCAGATCCGCGATCGCCGCCCAGGCGTTGCGTCGCCATCACTTCGGCAGGAGGCGATCGTCGGTCTCGCGCGCGCGGTGTTCGCGGTCGGGGGGCAGCTCGCGATGATGGGCGATCCTGACGTCGCGCCGATCGTCGCTGCGGTCGCCCTGGACTACGCGGCCGCTCCCTCGGCTGAGCGCTCAGCTCGTCCGGTGACCCCGCTCGTGGTGGTGGAGAGTGGTGGGGATGACCCGTCCCTGCGTGCGCTAATGGGCCCGTACGTCCTGCGCGACGCCGTCGAATACGTCGGCTCCGACCGGGAACTCATCGTCCCGGAAGGGCGCCTCTCGGAGACCACTCTCCGCCAGGCACGACGTCATCCGCTCCCACCGTGGGTTCTGGAGCGTTTCGAGCTGCGGGGCGCGGTGTTCATCGGCGCGGATGCCGAGGCGGTTGGAGACATCGAGGGGCTCAGGAATCGGGGAGTGCGGGTGGCCGTACTCACCGCGACGGTGCTCGATGGTGACCGCGCCGAGGCCTGGGCCGATCTCGATCCCGCGCGCGATTTCGTCGACGCAAGGTCAGATCGGTGGTCAGAACGCGACAACCGTCCGCGCGGTAGCTCGGACGAGGTCGTGCCCTATCCGTTCGTGATGCAGCGCCTAGTCGCCGAGTGGACCGGGCGTCCGCGCAGGCGGAGAGGTTTAGCTTAGAGCGAGCTTAGAGCGTGGCGTGCCCGTCGTTGCGAAATGTTCTCTAGCTGGACCGCGTTGAGTCGACATTGATTGGATCAGCCGACGCGGTCTCACTACGCGTGGCCATCGTCCGGCAACTCTGCGATGAAATACGATCCGCACGTGAAGGTGCCCGGTGACGACGACCTTCCGCTGTAGCCGTCTCCTCGTCGATCCGTCGCCGCCGGACCGCTCGACATCCAGGTTGACGCCTGCCTACGATCGCACTGGCGCTCCGTCGCTCTACGCCGCGTTCTCGCATTGGCGACATCTTGATCGCCCGGCCCTCGGCCCCGCCGTCATCGCTTTTATGCGCGGAGTCAGCATGGACTGGCACAGGGTTCCTACCAGGTCCGACGCGGGCCGCGTTCGGCGCCGGTGTTGGAAAGGTCTTGCGCCCGACGGCGGTCGCGCGCGACGTCTTGGTGAGAAGATCGCGCCATGCACGACGCGATCCCATCCCCGCGACTCCAGATGGGCGAGAGGCACTTCGCGCGTTGCTTGAGGACGAACAATTCGTCGATGTGGCGGTCGCGTTTGTGACCCAGTCGGGGAGGATGTCCCGGATGGCGTGGAACTTCGGTGGCGGACCGGGATGGATGTGACTAAGCGGTTGCGACGATAGCGTCCTGGTCGATGGCAGCGGCTCGGGCTTGTGAAGGGTGAGTTCGCGTTCGACGGCGACAGTGGGCGCGCGTCGGGAACGCGCGGCAGAACGCCGCGATACGCTTCGGCGTGCACATGCTCGGCGTGCAGTCTGCAGCTCTCCGGGGACCGCGCGGGCGTGAGGCCGTCCCACCCGCGGACACGGAGACCTGATCTTGTCCGTGGACGCGGTCGTCGTCGGGGCTGGACCGAATGGCCTCGCCGCCGCAATCGAGCTCGCGTGTGCCGGCCGCTCGGTGATCGTGCTCGAGCGCGCTGCAGAGGTCGGCGGCGGGACGCGCACGGCCGAGCTGACACTCCCCGGCTTCCGGCACGACGTCTGCTCCGCGGTGCACCCGCTTGCGATCGGCTCACCGTTTCTCTCGGGGCTTGCCCTTGAGCGCGACGGGCTCGAGCTCGCCCACCCGGAGATCCAGGCCGCGCATCCGCTCGATCGCGGCGACGCCGTGGCCGTGCATCGCTCGCCCGAGTCGACCGCCGCCGGTCTCGGCATCGATGGCGAAGCCTACGCGTCTCTGATCGGGCCGCTCGCGCGCGGCTGGCCGGCGCTCGCCGGACTCGCGCTCGCTCCGCTCGGCAGGGTGCCGCGCGATCCGCTGCTCGCCGCGCGCTTCGGGCTTGCCGGCCTTCGCTCCGCGCGGGGACTCGCAATGTCGACGTTCGACGGCGAGCGCGCCCGCGCGCTGCTGGCCGGGATGGCGGCGCATTCGCTGCGGCCCCTGAACGCGCCGGGTACAGCCGCCTTCGGACTCGTGCTGCTCGCACTCGCGCACGCTGTTGGATGGCCCGTCGCACGCGGTGGCTCGCAGCGGATCACGGAGGCGATGCGGTCGCGCTTGGAGTCGCTCGGGGGCGTCGTGGAGACCGGTCGCGAGGTTCACTCGCTGGGCGAGCTGCCAGATGCACGGGCCGTCCTGTTCGACCTCACGCCACGGCAGCTGCTGGCAATCTGCGGCGATGCGCTCCCGCGCCGCTACCGCGCGGCGCTTGCGCGCTTCCGGTACGGGCCCGGAGTGTTCAAGCTCGACTACGCGCTGTCGGCTCCCGTGCCCTGGCGCGCACCTGAATGCCACGTCGCGGGGACCGTCCATCTCGGCGGCGGTCCTGCGGAGATCGCCGCCTCCGAGCTGGCGGTGGCGCGCGGCGGGCACCCTGACCGGCCCTTCGTGCTGGTTGCTCAGCAGAGCGTCGTCGACCCGTCGCGCGCGCCCTCCGGGATGCACACGCTATGGGCCTACTGCCACGTTCCCAACGGCTCCTCGGTTGACATGACAGCCGCCATTGAGGCACAGATCGAGCGCTTCGCTCCGGGCTTCGCCGAAACCGTCGTTGCACGCGCCGCCCGTGGACCCGCGCAGATCGAGGCCGAGAACCCCAACAACGTGGGCGGCGACATCAACGGCGGCCTGGCGAGTCTGCGCCAGACGTTTGCGCGGCCCGCCGCCCGACTGTGCCCCTACGCCACCGGCAACCCGAAGCTTTTCCTGTGCTCATCCTCGACGCCTCCAGGCGGGGGCGTGCACGGCATGTGCGGCTATCACGCGGCGCGCGCGGCGCTGCAGCAGACGCTGCGCTGACACTCGGGGTCAGCCGTCGGACCCGCGCACTCGGCGGCGCGCATGGCAGATGTGGTGCTTGTGGACGGTTCGCGCTTGTCGCGGGGCGGCTTGTTCGGTGCGGTCGTCGTGTATTGAGGTCCTGGCGCGTCGTCGCGCCGGAGGCGTTCGTTCACGCATCCTTCTCCCGTGTGTGGTGTTCGGCGCTGATCTGGCCACACGCTAACGACCCCCGGGCACCATCTGCTGATGCGTCTGAGTTGACCTGGGCGAAACGGACGCTCTCATCCTGCGGCCCAGCCCCAAAGACCACTCGATTGCCCATCGGGGGTTCTTGAGCACGACTGCGCCCTTATGGACATCGCCTCGCGACAGCGGTATGTATCAGGAGCGTCGGAGTTCGTGTCTGTGCATCAACAGTGGTCAACGAACGTCGCGGTCCGGCAACCGTCCGAGTGCGTGCGAGTGGCGGTCTCGGTTGTGCGAGAGCAGGTGCAGCGACGCGTGACCTGGCAAGGAGCGATAACGACATATCTGGAGGTGGCGGTAGATGACGGCGGCAACGCCAACCCGATCGCCGGCGCAGAGCAGCGGGCCGGCAACGACAATCGCAGGGAGCTCAGCGCCCGGCGACCCCACGGCCTACGTGCCATACATGTTCGCGCTCATGCTGCGCAACGTCGCGACGTGGGGCTTTCAAATCGCCGACCACAACGCGCCCGGCGATCCGGGCGGCTACACGGCGACCGGCTGCGTGATCGCGTCGCCATCGTGGTCGGTCAACGGTGCCTACTATCCGGGCGACGTCGCGGCGATCGCCGAGGACTACTTCTTTAGCTGGACCCGGGACTCCGCGATCACGATGTCCGCGGTGCTGAGCGCGGCCCCGAACCAGATCCCGACGGCCGGCGCCTCCGAGCTGTTTGCAAATTACGTCGACTTTGCCAGCACCTGCGAGGCAAGCGGGGGCGGCATCGGAGGTGCGAAGTACACGCCCGAGGGAGTCCAGACCGGTGCAGCCGACGAGAGCGACGGCCCGGCCCTGCGGATCCTCACGATCCTCGAGGGATACGCCGGCCTCGACTCTGCGACGCGGAACGTCGCCCAAGCCGTCATCGCGACCGACTTCCACTATCTGCTTGACAACAATCGCTACCAGCAACCTACCGTGACGCACTGGGAGGACACCTTTGGACAATTGCTGTTCGCCCGCCCGGTCCAACTGCGTGCGCTCAACCAGATCATCGCCAACGGGCCCACGCTCGGGATCCGGGTGCCGGCGGGAGCTCCGGCCGCCGTGACCTTCTTCACCCAGCAACTTCCGCTGCACTTCACCGGAGCTTCCGGAACTCCGCCCAATGTGTACAAGTCAGTCCTCAATTCGAGCCGGCTCTCGGGCGACCCGGCCGCAGCGTACGACCCGGGCATCGACCCGATCCTCGCCTGTGTCTACGGCGACGGCATCGCACCAACCGATCCCAAGCTGCTCTCAACGGCTGCCCAGGTGCGCGCCCAATGGGGCCCCGGCGGCAGCAGCGCTTACTCGATCAACGCCGCCGACCAAGCCGCTAGCAACGGCGGACCGCTCGTCGGCCGCTACCTCGGTGACGAATACGACGGCCTCAGCCTGACGAGTAACACAGGCCACCCATGCGCCGTGTGCACGGGCACCTTCGCCCAGCTCTCTACCCGCTGGCCGCCGCAATCGACGGGGGAGCGCCCGTGCCGAACGACCCGCTCGCCGCGACGTTCCTCAGCCAGGTCGGAATCAACGCCACGACGCGAGCGTCGCAAGCCTCGAGCGCGCTGCGAAGCGCAGGCGACAGCATGCTCGCCGCGATCATCTACCACAGCAACCGCTTCGAGCTCAGCGAGCAGTTCGATCAGAACAGCGGCTTCGAACGGAGCGTTTCGAACCTCACCTGGAGCTACGCCGCCTTCATCTCCGCGGTCGCGGTTCGTTAACGAGTGTCCACATACGGCCTCCTGGCCGTCGGTATCCATCAGAGCGTCGCTCTGGTCTACAAGGAGGGCAGTACAGTGAACTTTACGCCAACGAACCTAGAGGCCTCCGGCACTCGTGAGACGATTGCAGAGGCTGCTACTCCGGCATCGAGCACGACTGCAGTAGCAGGCGGCTCCACGGTCCAAGCCGTAGCCGCCACGAAGCCGGCAGCGCTTACGACCGCCGTATCTCTGCCAAGCGATTTCCGGTTCAGCGAGGTTCGCTCGACACCCCTGCTCGTCACTCCTCCCGCTCCTCCACTTGGGCCACTCGCGGCCTTCCAAGGCAACTGGGCCGGCGGCGGGTTCAATACCATCTTTCGGCCGAACAACGCCAAGACACCGACTCAATTGCCCCAGCAACCCGCCTCCGTGAGCGACAACATTCTCGAGTTGAATCTGACGCACGAGACGTTGTCGTTCTCGCCGAGCCTGGGTTCGGTGCCAAACCGTGGCGAGGTGCAGGCCGATGTCTTCCTCAACGGCGTGCCGTATCTGCAGTCAATCAGTGACGTCACGACAGGGCAGAGTGTCGGCATTCACCTCGAGCCGGGACTCTGGGTCATCGTACCGCCCACGACAGATCCTGAAGAAGGCTCGACGCTCGTACGGATGGCGGCAATCCCGCACGGCACGACGATCAACGCGCAAGGAACATTCAAGACGTTCAGCGGACCACCGGTGATCGGTAAGGCCGACATCACCCCGTTCGTGGAAGGCGCCACAGACACCTCCGCGAACCAGATCACTTTCCCCAGCCAAACTGCAAGCGCCCAAGGCACCCCGCGAATCCCACAGGATCTGACATCATTCATCGCCGCTGGGACGATCACGCAGGCGATGCTCGACGACCCGAACACGCTGCTTCGTAATGACATCAGCGGTCTTCGGATCACCCAGACTACCGCCATTTCGATCTCGACGTCGCCATCGACTCCGCTGTTCGGCGGCGGCACCGACAACATCGCGTTCCTGTGGGGCGACGCCGGAGCCGTGAGCAGCCCGCACCCTACGGGCCAGAACGCGCAAGCGCTGCAGATGACCGCGATCTTTTGGATCGAGACCGTTGAGCACACGATCATCGTGCCGCGCTTCACACCCGGCCAACCGCCCCTCACGCTCAAGCCCGAGACAACTGCGGCAAGGCAGCTCGTGCCAACGTTCACAGTGCGGCCGCCGATCCCGATCCTGGAGCCGCGGCCGATCACGTTCACATCTACCCAAATCCAGTACACGCAGACGGTGCTGTTGAACTTCAATGGCCTCACGTGGCCGCATGTGTCCGTCGCTACGCTCGTACCGGCCTCACCGCTTGCGGTGCCGCCGAGCGCATGGCAGACGTGAACGCGGGCAGTGCAACCTCAGTGCGCTGCGCTCGAGGCGAGGGCAACGCCGGTCGCACGAGTTCCGGAGCTTCGCAGTGCCGAACGTCCGGCCGAGTCGGAGGCTTCTCGACGCGGTAAGCGTTCGGCGCTGCGAGACGCGTGCACGGATCTCACGCTGGCTGCCGCGCTTAGTGACTTTCAGGCTTGCCCTACCCAATCCAGCGATCAACCAGACTGCCTCTGTGCGCGACACGCCGCGAGCGGTGGCCACGAGGGCAGGCCGATCCGAGAGCCGACGGAAGTGAGAAACGCCATGGAAAGCCACATCACGTCACCAACTGAATTGTCGGAGCACACCGACGAGGACGCGCGCGGGAACGGTGCACCGCCCGCGGCAGCGCAACAGGCTGTGACGCTGGAGCCAAGATCTGTGAGCGAGCCCAGCGTGAAGGGCAATCCCGCCGCAGACACCAACGACGGCATCGCCGGGATGTCGGTACTGCGCGGCCTGCTGCTCTACGGAGCTGTACTGACGTTCGCTGGCCTGTACATCTACTTCGTCGTTCTCATCTCGACGTCGAAAGGCGGCACCAAACCACCGATCGATGCAACCCTGATTTCGGCCACCGCCGCGCTGTCGGGCGTGCTCGGCTCCGCATTCGCACTGAAGATCGGAGTAGCGCCGAACCCAACGCTCGTCAACAAAGGCCTCGCTGCCCATCTCGCGCATAGCCAAGCAAACAAGGCCGCCGTAGAAATCAGGAGAGCTCTTTCCCTTGAACCCAGCGATCCAGTTGCAAAGAGCTGGCCGCTCACATTCGGCATCTGGGCTTATGCCATCGTTGGCTCGATGGTCCTTGTGACCTACCTCCTGAACCAGAACGAGACGCCAGATGCCGTCAAAGCACTCGCGGTGACGTTTGGCGGCTACATGATCGCCCTCATCAACATGGCATACGGTATGACCAAGCAGAGCGCCGTATGAGCTGGCGCCTAGAATGAGCCAGTGTCGGCCCCTGAGGAACAACCGAATAAAGGTGCCCTTGGCGTCCTCCGCCGCGGAAGCGGCGGCGCCGACGTCTCGGCTCGCGCGCGGTTGGCGAGCCTGTCAGGCCGCGCAGCCGTCCGGCTAGCCAGGTTGTTGGTGCGCTCCATTATGGAGGTTTGAACAGTCGAGATCTGCTTTGTTGAGTGGGAGTGCTGGGTCGATCCCGTCCGACGTCCTCGGGTGTGGCGAGTGCTGGCATAGGGCCGGAAGTTGGCACGGGTGTGCGTTTGACGCACACCGGGATGTCTCTGGTGGGCCTGCTGGCTCGTGGTCCGAATACGGGAGCGTGGGCACATTCTTTGCGCGCTGCCGAACCTGCTCCGCAGAGGACCCTTTTGCCGACGATTCCCCGAGGACCTACCGCAGGCCCCGCGATCGCATTGCACGACTAAGCGGAAGTTTTCGGTGGTTGGGCAGCAAATCGCCCGGAAATGAGGTGTTTTGTGCGGTTCCGGGCGGTTGTGGTCTGGCTACTTGCCGGGCTTGACGCCGAGCAGTTCGAAGGCGTTGGCCTGGAGCGTGGTCGCTGTCGTCAGGCGCGGGAAGGTGTGTTCGCTGTCGCCGATCCGGATTTCGTTGCGGCAGAGCGTGCCGAGGTCGGCGAGCAGGTCTTTGAGGCTGTGTGCTGGCTGGCCGTTGGCGGTGCGGGCGCTGCCGGCTTTGGCGGCTGCTTGTGGTGAGCGCTTCGCGGGCGCGACCGGGTCAGCGGTGGACACTGGCGTGTCGTCGGTGAACAGCATCGGCGCGAGCCGACGCGCTGTCAGGCGTCACTGGTCTTGATCACGATTTGGGTGCGTGGCGTCACTGGGCGTGATCACGTTTGGATTTCGCCCATTTGTCGGCGGTCTCGGGCGGGTTGCGTCGCTGGCCGGCGTCTGGTATCGCTCGCAACACCAGTGGCCCCTTCCCGCCGTGCCGGCTTCGTGAGACGCTGTTGGGCGATGAGCGAAGTAGCGTGCTTCAGTGCTGTCGACGACCCTACAACCGGAGCAGTGCGAGGCCGAGTTGGCCGCGGGTCGGCTGTGTTGTCCTGGCTGCGAGGGTTCGCTCTCAGCCTGGGGGTTCGCGCGCGAGCGCGAGGTGCGGATGCTGTCTGGCGTGCGGTCCGCGAGGCCGCGGCGGGCGTTGTGTGGCTCGTGCGGGTCGACGCACGTGATCTTGCCGGCGTGGTCGGTGCCGCGCCGGCGCGACGGCGCCGAGGTCATCGGCGAGGCACTGCTGGCCAAGGCGCAAGGAGCTGGGCACCGCACGATCGCCGCGCGTCTCGGGCGCTCGCCCGCGACGGTCCGCGGCTGGCTGCGCGCGTTTGCCCGTCGGGCCGAGACGTTGCGCTGTTGCGCTGTGCGCTGGGCGTGTGCGGTCGACCCGCAGTCGGCGCGGAGCGCCGGCTCGCCTGGAACCAACGCCGTCCAGGCACTCGGGACTGCGGCCAGGGCGTGCAGGCTGCAGCTCGGGATCCGCGCCGGACCGTGGGAGCTGGCGGTGGCGCTCACCGGCGGCTTGTTGTCGGGCGTGCCACGCGACGCGCCAGGTTTCTGAGCGCAACCCCGACCCCCGATTCGACGGCAGCGCGATCAAGCGGCAGGACGCCGCGCCTGAAATCCGGATGATCAATGCGGGACTCGCCCGCAGGGCGCCCTAAGCACACCGGCTCACCGCTCAGCGGGCTCGGGCGCGAACGCCTCAAGGACGAAGCAACCTCCCGATCCCTCCCTTCAATGCGCCGTTTGCCGGTTCGCGGGGGACCGAGACTTCGGTCGTTCGGTCGTTCGTCACCCCTCATCGTCAAAACCACTGACGCCAACGTGGTCATCCATCACGACGCCTGACACGCGCGAGCTCGAACTGGACGTAGCAGGCCAGCATGCACAGGAACACGTGCGCGCGGACGCGGTCATCGAGGTGGTGGTGGATGGGTCGGATCTCAAGCGGCGTTTTTATTTCGCGAAACGCGTGCTCGTTGACTTTCAGCTGCTTGTACGCGCGCACGACCGCGTGGGAGCCGATCCTGCTCGGTGGCTCGCCGGTGCGGATCACGTAGATCCCGTCGAAGGACGCCTCTTGCTCGATTTGCGGTTGGTTACGCCGGTAGCCGAAGCTGCCGTCGGCGATCTCCAGGGTGAAGTCGGGTCGCCGGGGGCATCGCAGCCCCCGGCTCCCACGGATCCGGGCGTGACAGTCCCCCGTCACCCGGCTCTTCTCACCAGCGTCTCAGGGCGAGCAGACCCACTGCCATTGGGCGAATAGGCGGGGCTCTCTTTCGAGGATCCCAGCCCACCACCGCTTGAACCGCATGTAGGTCCGCAACCGTCTGTACTTCTTCCCAGCCCAGCGCCTCAGGTAGCTGTTGACGCGCCGTAGGAGGGGATGCAACTCGGTCCTGTAAAACCGGCCGTAGTAGTGCATCCACCCGGCGATGATGGGGTTCAGCCATTGCGCCAGGTCATCCAGCGTCAGGTCGGTGCGCCGGTGAATCCGCAACTCGCGGAGCCGGGCGCTTCTGGCTTTGAGCGCGACGGGACTGATCGCAGGCAAGAACGAAGTGAACTGCACCCCGCGCTTGCTGCGCGCCCTCCGTGGCCGGAAGGCGTACCCGAGGAAGATGAAGCTGGTGTGCTCGTGCTCCCCCCGCCGATTGCTGTCCTTGCAATAGACGACATGCGTCTTGTCAGGGTGAAGCCGTAGACCCACCTCTTCCATCCGCGCAGCGATCCCGGCAAGCACGTACTCTGCCTGCCTCCTGCTCTTGCAGTGCACGACTCCATCGTCGGCGTAGCGCTCAAATGGACACCCCGGATAGGTCCGGGCCATCCACATGTCGAACGCGTGGTCGAGTAGCCGGGGGGAGTCTCACCCCCCGGCGCTCACAGAACCGTACGTGACAGTCTCCCGTCATACGGCTCTTGCAGGTCGACCCTTGGGTGATGACGACGCGCTCTGCCAGTGCACGAACAG
>JBKQIR010000078.1:0-8500 GCA_052148275.1 Solirubrobacteraceae bacterium | reverse complement strand
CCAGCGCTCCGAACGAGCGCCCCGCGAGCGGGGCTCATACCGAACCCCGACCGCCTCCAGGATCAGCGAGGCGTTTGATCAACCGCTCGGCGGTATGAGGCTCGCTCGCTAACGCTAGCTCGCTGGCCGCGGGCCCCCGCGACGGACGATTACGGGGCGGCGCGCCCGGCTGGGAGGCCGCGGCACGTCCGGCAAACAGCGAGACGGCGACTAACGCAAACCGTTGTTCAGCGCGCAGGCGGGGCCGAGCGGCCAGACCATGCAAAAGTCCTGCAAACACGACGCTAGCGAGCGATCCCGAGCCGCGAACCGCCGATCATCGGCCTGCCGTGCCCCGACGGCGACGAATACAAACCGTTGAATTCCGCGCGGTTACCCCCCTCGCAGGTCCCGAGTCCCTGCGGCAGCCGGCCGCCTCTGCAGTCGATGAATCCGCCTCAAGAGAGTAGGCCTCGCTCGAGCCGCGACGTGTCGCCCGCGCCCGCGGCCGCCCCCCACCCCGCGCCGCCCCCCGCCTTCTCTACCCGCCGCGATGCCATCCCGCCGTCGCTCGCGCATACAAGGGCCACCCGAGCCTGCCCGCCAGGGAGGTTGCCGGCGTTTGAACGCACTGGGCGGGGTCGCGAGAACGACGGCCGTTTCCACGACGGCTGCCGTGAGACGCGCCACCCGCGTCTCAAAACCCGTCACGACCCGTCTCATAACCGTATGCGTCGCGACCTGTAGCCGTCGGGGAGTAATGAGACGATGCTCGGCATTGGACCGAACAGGCGATACGGCGCCTGGGCCAAGCGCCTAGTCGGCGTCCGTGTGACGCGGCGCTCGCCGGGCCGGATGGTCTACGCCTAAACGGTCGCCTTGAAGGGGGGAGGTGCTGGGGGCGATCCTTGGGAGCGTTGAGGCCCAAAGAACCTCAGCGACCAGCCAACGCGCTCAACGGCAGTCTGTCTCCGACGAAGACGCTTCGCTCCTCAACACAGCGCGCGCAGTTGCGCTGGCGCCACCCCGGCGCGAGTCCGGGTACTTCGCGGCGCGGCGTTGGGCAGAGCGAACCGCGAACCCGTGAGGCCGAGGAGAACTTCAAGACCGAGTATGGGGGTTCGCCCACAGCCACATCGAACCTCGCGGCGATTCCGTCCGGGACGCCTGCCATAACATTCGTCAGACGCGCCGGTCGTATTGGGACAGATGATGAGGAGGCCGAGTCCAGGTTAGGAGCGATTCCTTGCGGTCGTTTCGGGGGCCAATCCCGGAACGCCTGCTTTTGGTCGCGCTTGAGAAGGCGGTCCCTAAGCAAACCTGGAACTCGGTGCATGTCAGGATAGGTTGCTCAGTGGACGGAACCACGATCGTCCGTAGTGTTGGTGGTTGCCCGCGCCGGGACCATCGGGCGATGAGCGCGTCGAGCTGCGGGTCCGATGTGGGCTCGGGCAGTTCGGCTCGGATCCGGCCGGCGGAAGCGACACGTCGCCCACGGCCGCCGAGTCTCGGCGCGCGACATGTCTCCGCCGGCCGAGGTCCCTCGCGCGACATGTTCGCGGAACCTCGATCATCGGTTGTTCTTACGCCTCGCCGGCCGCGGCACGGGCGGCGGCGAGCAGTTCGACGAGCCAGGCGGTCGCCGCGTCGCTTTGAGGATCTCCTGCGGGTCCTGGTGATGGTCGGGGTGGGCGACGCGGATCAGTCACCAGCGGTGCCTATCTCCACCGCTTCTACTGAACCCACATCGTCCGACACCCGACCCGGCGTCGACGCCGATCTCCGGTGGACGCGCCGACACGTCCCGAGAATCCAGTCCGGCTAGGTCGCCCGACCCTTGCCGAACAGGGCCCGCCACGCGGCAACACGCCCTAGAAAGGGGCATTCCGGGACATGCGCTGCGCGCCTTGGCGGCGCGAGGGCGCGCGGACAAGCCGCTCGCCAACGCCCTCGCGGCCAGACAGATCCAACTACGCACCAGGCTCAAGCACGTCCGCACGTTCAAGCGCGAGATCGCGAAACAGACCTCTTCCGCGAAGGTCCTGCGGGCCATACGCCTGCGCCGTCAGTCGCCCGCCGCGGTAGGAGCGCGGCACTGGGTCACCAGAGCGCGACCGAGGTCAGTCAGCATCACGCTCGTACGAACCTCTCCGACGCCCCCAGGAGTCGTCGGGCGCTTCGGGACGCACAGACCGAGGCGGATGAGGTTGTCTACTGCTACGGCGCGTTGGTCGGTATCGAGCGACGACTCCAAGTAACCGACCGACACGTCGTGGTGCGGCAGAGGAACACCGTCAGCCGTGTGAGAATCGTTGTAGATCCCGTCCAAGAGTGCAGCCTCGGGTGGCGACATATCACGCAGTATGGAGGGGAAGCTTGGTGGGACGCGCCCTGGCCAGCCCGAGGCGTTCGCGAGCAGGGCAGCCCATCGGTCGGCCATCGCGTCGTCGTCCTGAGGTTGCCCGGATCGTCGTGGAACTTTGACGGCGATTCCACCGGTGACTGTGACGGTTAGACGGTAGCGAGTGCGGCGGCGGACTTGGTGGCGTTGGTCGATTCGGTTGTGGTTTGGCTGGTGAGGGTGAGGTGGTGTCGTTCGATCGCTTCCACGAGCTTGGCGAGGTCGCTGTAGCCGACGATCCGGCGGAACTGCTGCTCGGCGACGAGCATCCCGGCGGCGGTCCAGCGCTTGCGCATGTCGCCGTCCTGCCAGCGCTTTGACGTTGCGCTGGGTGCGCCTGACGATCTCGATCATCGACTCGATCGGGTTCGTTGACGCGAGCGTCTTGGCGAGCTGCCCGTCGACGCCGAGGCGCATCAGCGTCAGCGTCTCGCTCATGCCCTCCCGCAGCGAGGACGCGGCGTCTGGCCAGGTCCGTTCCAGCTCTGAGGCGAGCCGCTCGAGCCGCTGCTCGGCCTCGGCCGCGTCGCTCAGAGCCCAGGCGCCGCGGATCCGGGCGAGCACCTTCGGACGGTCTGACTCGGGCAGCAGGTCGCACACGTTGCGCTCCTTGTGCCGCTGACAGCGATGCACAAGTGCCCGCTCGCCGAACACCTCCTTGATCGCCTTGCGCAGCGCCTTGCCGCCGTCCAGCACGAACAGGATCGCCTGCTCGGGATCCAGGCCGCGGTCGACCAGGTCGCCCAGCAGTTCCCGCGCGAGCGTAGCGTTCTCCGTGCTGCCTTCCCACAGCCCGAGCGGGATCTTGACCCCGTCGGTGGTGATCCCGAGCGCGACGACGTGGACGCGGCCGGCGATCTCCAGCCCGTCGAGCATCATCACCGCCAACCTGACGTCATCGAGCCGGCGACCCATCAGCCGCTCCAGCCCGACGCGCGTCTTCTCGATGAACAGCTCCGACACCGTGCTCTTCGATGTCGAGCTGGCATGCTGCTCGACCTCCTCGCCGACCGGCTCGCCCACACGCACGAACTTGCGGGTCGAGACGCCGGCGAGCATCCGGTCCATCACCGCCCGGGTCAGCGGGTCGCGGTCAGCGAAGTACTCATAGCTTGAGACCGGCAGCTCACGCTCATCATCAGCCGTCCGGATCCTCGGCCGGCTGACCTCGACGCGGCGGCCACCGAGCGTCATCGATCCACGCTCGTGGCCGTGACGCTTCGCCGTCCGCTCCCGGTTGTGCTTGCCCTTCGGGCCGACGACCTCGGTGACCTCGGCCCCCATCAGCTCGTGCACGATCCGCAGCCCGAGACCAACGCTCAACGCCAGCAGCCCCTCCCTCGCTGCCCCGACGAGCTCGCCAAGCGCTTCCTGAATCTCCGCAGGGAGCGGCATCTCCGACGCCCGCGCGCTCCCGATGACCCGCGGTCCGGATACCTTCTTCATGGCGGTTCCTCCTGTCCCGATCGGACTTGGTTCGCGCCCCGAACGCTCCCAACGGGAGCGGACGGGACGGGCGGAACCGCCGTTCAAACTTCTACGAGCTTCCGGACAACCTCGTCGTCCTCGTTGGCGCCCGCATCCAGGATAGGAATCAGGACCGGAAGCGGAACTTCTCGCGGTGACCGCCCGGCGTCGTGAAGGTATTGCTCGGCTTGCGCGAGCATGCGGGCCCGCGCCTTCCAACGCCAGAACCCCACGCGCTCTCTTCGGCTCGGCCATCCCGCCAAGCTGCTTTGCCGCGCCGCCGAGGAGTGTGTCGAGGAATCCCGCGATCGGTTCGATGAGCGCTGCGATCGCTCCTTTGGCGCTGCCTTCGGCCGCCGCCTTTATGATCTCGGCGGAGTCTTCGTCTGACATGGCGCGCACCCTAGCTTGCGCGCCAGTTGCGCGCCAGTCAGCCCCGACACCTAACGGGATCGGGCGGACCCAGCCGGATTAGGGGTGCCGTTAAGGAACGCGGCACCAAGTGACAAGTAGCCCACTGCTCGGGTCCGTGTCACCACGGGCAAAGTAGATCGGTTCTCGGTTCAGAGGGTCGCGCGATCCCCGGCCAGCTCGATCGCCCGGTAGACCGTCGAGCGGCCAACACCGAACAGCTCCGCGAGTTCGGCAGGGTTCTTCTCGCCGGCGCGGTGAAGCTCGACGAGGTGCGCCTCTTGACGAGGCGAGAGCTTCGGCTTGCGACCGCGGAGCTTGCCCGCGGCCCGCGCGACGGCCATGCCCTCCCGCGTCCGCATTCTGATCAGTCTGATTCGAACTCGGCGACCATCGCGAGCACGTTGAAGAGAAGGCGCCCGACCAGCCCAGGACGAGCTCGATTCGTGCCCGTCAGGCCGTGGTCAACGTAGATCCTCTCCTCGGCGACCCCGAGGGCCGCGAGCGCATTGCGCTGTGCGGTGAGATCTTGCCCTTCGGTCGAGACCCTTGCATATCCGATGCTGAGGCCGGTCACCCACGGAAGTGTCCCGTATAACGCACCGGTGCGGGATTTCAATTCGGACGGGTCTATCGGGACGCCCTGGGGCCAGCGGAGGCTCGGCGGTCAAAGCCGGTCTTGTCGTCCCGGCTGACGATCCTCTTACTCTTACGGAACATCCCTGGATCGGCTGGGTGCCGTATGCCTGACCCGTTGACGTCCTACGGGAGGTACGCCGTATAATCGTATGGGACTGCCCCCGTACAAAGTGAAACGACCGTAGAACCGCTACTACCTCAGCCTGGGTCGCCCATCGATCCCCGCAACGCTGTCGGGCGAGGCGGCACAACGAAACGTGCCCGTGACGAGCTTCGGGCCCAGAACAACCTCGGTCTGAACGACCCCCGGCGGATGGGCAAGACGGTGTGGCTTGATCTGTTCTGCGCCCATCCCGGCGATGGCTTGGTAGCGGTCAAGATCGACTATGAGGGCGTCCGGACGAGTGAGGAGTTCCTCCTTCGCACGGTCGCCGCGCTCCACGCACATCGCAGTCTGCCGAGCCAGACCGTGACGAAGCTGAGGGCCATGTTCAATGGTGTAGAGGTCTCGGCAGGGCCGATCACCGTCAAGAGCGGCATCTCGACACGGACGCCGACGGTCTTGCTGGCCGAAACGATTCGAAGTGTCGATGCCCATCTCGAAGACGGCATCCTGTTCGTAATCGCGATGGACGAGGTCCCGATCGCCCTTGCGAACGTTGCGAGCAACGAGGGACCGGCGGCAGCCAACCAGTTGTTACAGACGCTGCGGGAGCTCCGCCGCGGCGAAAGCAAGCTCCGCTGGATCGTGTGTGGGTCGATCGGGTTTCACCACATTCTTCGCCGTTGCGACGCCACCGAGGGCGCAGTCAACGATCTGGTCAACCTGCCCCTCGGCCCTCTGGAAGCCTCCGAGGCGCGGGAACTAGCCGAGCGGCTGCTACTTGGTATTCAGCGCGACGCCGAGGAGGATGCGGTCGCTGCTCTGGTTGAGCATAGCGGGTGCATCCCATTCCTTATCCACGCTCTGGCTCATCGGTTATATGACGCCGGCACCGGTCCGGTGTCGGCCGGTGCCGTCGTGAACGCCTTCACTGAGTTCATGGATGACCGAGACGACAGCCGCGCCGTGACCCACCTCGTGACGCGCCTAGATCCGCTTTACGGAGAGCGGGCATCTGCGGCGGAAGCGATCCTTGACTGGGTGGCGATCGAGATGTCGGTGGACGTCGCCGACCTGCACGCCGACGCCGGCCTGCTCGATGATCTGATCGACGACCACTACCTGATCCAGCAGCATCGGACCTTGCGCTGGCGTCATGACGTGCTACGGAGGATTTGGGTTCATCGGCGGAGGCTTGCATGACCGCCAGCAGTAGTCCGTTGTCGCGGTTTACGCCGTCGGTAATGCCGCACGAGCTGCTGGAGCGCCTATTCGTTGCACGGGAGCGGACGCTTGAGGTGATCCTCGCGCGGATCGAAGCGGCAGCGGCAACGACGGAGCGTAACCACACCCTGCTTGTCGGCCCGCGCGGCTCCGGGAAGACTCATCTCGTGTCGCTGGTGTATCACCGGACCAACATTCTCCGAGCTGCGGGCTTCGCGCTGCAGGTGGCTTGGCTGCCCGAGGACGCGTGGACGATCGTGTCCTACCGGCGCCTGCTGGCGGCGATCGCCGAGCGGCTTGAACCGCAGCTCGAGGGTGAGCTTCCCGCATCGACGGCCGGGCTCGAAGCGCTCCTGGTCAGCCGAGCCTCCGAGAGCGGTCCGATCGTCGTGCTGGCCGAGAACCTCGACCGGATTCTCAACGCTCTGGAGGATCACGGCCAGCAGCGGCTGCGTCATCTGCTCCAGGCTGATCGATCGCTTTTGCTCGTGGCGACGAGCACGCGCCTGGATCGCGCGTTGTCAGATCAGGCCAGTCCGTTCTATGGCTTTTTCACGACGACGCGGCTGGAACCGTTTAGCGTGCACGAGGCTGCCGCGATGCTCACGGCCATCGCCCGGGAGCGCGGCGACGACGCCTTAGCCGCCTATCTGCATGCTGACAAGGGGCGGGCGAGGCTGCGGACGATCATGCACTTGGCGGGCGGCCAGCCTCGCATGTGGGCCGTTCTGGCCTCGGCCCTCACGGTCGGAGGACTCGGCGAGCTGATCGATCTGCTGCTGACCCGCTTTGACGACCTCACGCCCTACTACCAGGAGCAGCTCGGCCGGCTATCGGGCCAGCAGCGACTTGTTGTGGCCGAGCTTGCTGAGGTCGACCGCCCCGTCAATGTGAGTGAGCTGGCCGATCGCCTGGGGATCGAGCAACGCAGTCTGGGCAAGACCATGAGCGAGCTGGTCGATCGAGGCTGGGTGGCACCGACCACATCAGCTGTTACAGCGTTGCTCGATCAGCGCCGCACCTACTACGAGCTGGCCGAGCCGCTCGCTCGCGTGTCGTTCCAGATCAAAGAGTCCCGCGGCGAGCCGCTTCGCCTCATCGTTGAATTCCTCAAGCACTGGTTTGACCCCACGGAACTGAGCGGCGTCGACTCCGAAGGCATCGCCCTCGAGTACATGCTGCTCGCGACGGCTGATCAAGAACGCGATCCAGTGGTCGCAGTGACTCGCCGTCTTCAACGCCTGCCGGTCACGCGGGCATCAGCCGTAACGCTGCTTGGGGAGATCGACGACGCCCTTGCGGCCCTGATGGGAGGGAACCCAGAGCCGTTGATCCGCCTTCCCACGCCGGTGCGGGCCGCGCTCGAGGAGAAACTCGACACGCGTGATCCGGCACCAGTCCGGATCGACATCCACCAGGCGGCGCTGGACGAGTTCGGCTTCGTCCACCACTTGGCGATGGAACCGTGGATCTCTCGTGCAGAAGCCTGGATCGTGGCGACCGGGGAACCCGGGAAGGTTGAAGGACAGCTGCTTCTGGCCGACTGGCTGGGGCGAGCGTGGCGCTTTGACGAGGCGCGCGAGGTGCTGGCCGCTGCGAGCGACGCACTTGGCCCTGACGATCCTGCGCTCCTCAGCTTGCGTGCGCGTCTCGCCTCGTCCTACTGGTCGGCGGGGCGCACCGGGGAGGCGATCGCTCTCGAGGAGCGGGTGCTAGCCGACAGCGAGCGGCTGTTGGGCGAGGAACACCCAAGTACGCTGACGACGCGCGCGAACCTAGCCGCCTCCTACCGATCGGCGGGACGCACCGAGGGCGCGATCGCGCTGCTGGAGCGGGTGCTAGCCGACCGCGAGCGGCTGTTGGGCGAGGAACACCCAGACACGCTGACGACGCGCGCGAACCTAGCCGTCTCCTACTGGTCGGCGGGACGCACCGAGGACGCGATCGCGCTGCTGGAGCGGGTGCTAGCCGACAGCGAGCGGCTGTTGGGCGAGGAACACCCAAGTACGCTGACAACGCGCGCGAACCTAGCCGCCTCTTACCGGTCGGCGGGACGCACCGAGGACGCGATCGCTCTGCGGGAGCGAGTGCTCGTTTTGGAATAGTCCCGAGGTGGGACGACGTCTCCGGTGCACTAACGTTGCCGACCTTAGTGCTCACGATTGAATTACTGGGCTTGTGGCAGGATGTTGGGTTGTGGTGGCGTATCGCGTGGGCATGATCGATGAGTCGAAGATTGCCGAGCGGTATCGAGCGTTGGGTCCGGAGTTGAACGA
>JBKQIR010000077.1:0-5051 GCA_052148275.1 Solirubrobacteraceae bacterium | reverse complement strand
CGTCTAACGCTGGGCAGGCTGCGCCCGCTTATCGCGGTTTCCGCACGAACTCTCGATAGACCCCAAACTGAGCCGGGCGATCGCTCCCGGCTCAGGCGGTGGGGGGACCATGGAGTGGTACCTGCATGATTCGATGACGACACGCCTGTTCCTTCTTCGTCTCGCCCCGCCGAAGGGTGGGCGGCTCGGAGCGCCGATGCGTCTCGAAGTCCCGCTTTCCAAGATCCCTACTTCGGCAGCGACGGCGCTTTACGCGACGCCCGGATCCGTCGAGGTGGCGGTCTCCGCGGCGCCATCGGCAGCGGAACTCTCGCTCTCACCCCGGAGCTGGTAGCCGCGAGCGGCCTTAGCGATCTCGCCGGACGCCGCGAGCCTGGATAGGGTGGTGCTAACCGTCGCGCGGCCGAGTCCGGTGGCGGCGGCGATCTCGCCAGCCGTCATCGCGCTGCCATCCCGCAGCGCGGCGAGGATCGCGGCCTTAGTCGCGCCCAGCGCAGTGCGTACGCGGGTGGGGGCAGCGGCTGAGCTGGCGGGCGTCGGCGCTGCCGGCCGCGGCGGCACTGAGGCTTTGCGTGTGCGCGGGCCCCGACGGGTCGTGACGCGCGGGCTCTTTGCGACGTTCTCACCAGCAGCCGAGCCGGCCGGTGCTCCGCGACCGCCACGGTCCGGTTGGCTCTCGCGCGAAGTGAGCGCCGCCAGCGCCCGGCGGAGCCTGTCGATCTCGCCGAGCAACTCCTCGAGACGGGCTTGGATATCGCGGCGTATCTGGTCGAGCATGGGGTAGCGTCCTTGCGGGTAGGTGGGTCACCGTGAACGTAACGACCTGGCGCGTGGGCGACTTGCGGCTGCCCCGATCGAGCGTAAGCACGCCCACGGCGCATAGCGGCCCCCTACGGTGGCCATGCGCGAGAAGATCTCGTTATGACTACTTAGCTGCAAAATACGTGTTTTTGGTGGCTACATACGTCGAGTCTCGTCTGAATGTCGCTGAGATTCTCGTGAGATGTCGCTGGCGCTCGGGCAGCCGACGCACACTTTTCGCGCGCAGCAACGCTTATCCCGGCAGCCAACGAGCCGATGAAGACGGGTAGAAGCGGCGGCAGTCCCCGACACGACCGCCGGGAGCAACACCCGACGCTAGCCCAACGGATCGCACCGCCCGGGCTTGTGTCTGAAAGCGCTTGAAGACATGACTTCCACGACATCAGAGCGCCACCGCCGCTCACAAACCTCAAAGCACCCGCGTCCGTCCACCGACCAGTGCGTCATCGTCTACGGCGACGAGAGCGCTCCCCACACCCGCATGTTCCCGGAACTCGCCGTCGAAACCGTCACCAACCAGGTGCTATGGACCCCGGCGCGCCTACGCGCTTGCTGCGCCTGAACACACCCGACAGTCCGAGAAACAACGCATCCCGCGATCTCGCCAAGGCTTAACCTCGTACGCGCGAAGGGCAAGCAGCATTCCCCTGGACCACGCAGCCTGTTCGCTGGGCACATCGACGAGCCAAGTACGAGGTCGGTGCAGGCCTTGGTCTGTCAGGGCCGCGATGTCGGCCGTCCGGACGTCCCGACAAGATCCGCTGGAGGCGTTGCTCGCCGCGTAGCTCACATCAGGGGGCGTGACGCCTAGTTTGCCCCTGGGGAGAGCTACCCAAGGAGAGGGCCAGGAGGATGAAAACGGCGCGGGGCACGCCTGTCGGGTTGACGGACGTGCCCTTCGCGCTGGTTTACGTGGTCGAGTCGACATGTCGGCTACGCCGACCCGCCGGGTCGGCGTAGCTGGCGACCGTGAGGGTCGGGCTACTTGGCGGCCCGGTAGTTCGTGCCGTTCTGGACCACCAGCGGCCGGGTGGCTCCCTGGATGAGACCGCGGAGCACGTCGTGCTCCAGGCGAACGAACCGGTCGGCCATCTCAAAGCCGGAGACCGTGATCTTCTTCGCGCCCGTGGTCGTCGCTGTGATTTCGTCGGTGACGGCGTCCTCCATCGCGATCACGAGTTTCTTCGCCACAGCGGAGGTGCTGGTGACCTGCTCGGTCAGGGCGTCGGGGACCGCGATCACGAGCTTCTTCGCCACAGCGGAGGTGCTGGTGACCTGCTCGGTCAGGGCGTCGGGGACCGCGTCCACGAGCTTCTTTACCACAGCGGAAGTGCCGTTGACCTGCTCGGTCAGGCTCCCCTCGATGGCGATCACGAACGTCTTCGCCACAGCGGAAGTGCCGTTGACCTGCTCGGTCAGGCCGTCCTCGATGGAGATCGCGAACGTGCCCACTGCGTCGATCGCGGCCAGCTCTCCGGTCTCGAGCGACTTCAGCAGCTCGACCGACATGTCGGCCGTCCGCTCGACTACGTTTGACAGACGGTCAGCTGGGCTGTTCACGCTCGGGTTGGGCTTGGTCGCGTCAGCCATTTCGGTGATGGTGGCCATTGTGGGCTCTCCTTTTCAGAACGTATGTTCGTATACCACCTAATACACCACGAGACGGCTTCTGGCACGCGGGAACGGCACGAGCGAATGCGTGCTTCTTACGCCAATAATGAATATTATGTGAAGTTACCTGCAAAACGGCACTTACCAAGCCACTCCTTCAACGTTCCAACGACTCCCCGTGCCGACCCACAACGTCACCACGGGTCCGACGATTGGCGGCCACGGTGGATAGCGAGCGGGGAGGCCGCGAGCGTCGCCTGCGTTTGCTAGAAAAAGATCGGGAGGCGTCGTTGCTTGGCGAGTCGGTCCATTGCGCCTTGGATCGCGGATTCCACTTCGAGGTAGATCGAGTTGACGTACTCGCGATCGTTGACGCGCTCGGGGTCCTTGTCGAGGTAAATCGGGTTGAGCAGCTCGGTGCGGATCTTCGCTGGCAGCGGAAGATGCGTTGGAATGGTCTCGATCGTCAGGCCGAAGGGGATCCCGAGCAGGATCGGCAGCTGCGAGCCGCGAAGCTTTTCTTTTAGACCCTTCAGTCCCGGGATGTGCTCGAGCCCGTTCGCGATCCAGCGGCCCTCGGACAGGACGAATACGGTGTCATGCGCGCCGACGCTGGCCACGGGAACGATCGGCACGCCCGAGCGGATCGCCTGGCGTACAAAACCCTTGCGCCCGCCGAGGACAGCCTCGTCGCGCCTGCGCCAGCTGCGCATCGCGTCGACGTCACCCCCCGGCCAGATGATCACGTCGCACCCTGCGCTGAGCGCGGCGCCGACGCCTTGCCGGGAGGCGGGGATCACGCCCACCTGGCGGAAGTAGTCCCCGAGGCCGGGCACGGCCATCAGAACGTCGTGAGCGGTTCCATGAAGGATCCGCTCGCTGCCGAATCGCCGCCACCACTCCACCACAAACGTCCAAGCGTCCATCGTCAGCGACCCACCGGAATGATTCCCGATCAGCAGCGAGGTCTCCTCGGGCAAGCGCTCCCAGCCGGATATCTCAAGCCGGAAGTAGTAGTCGCAGAGGGCTTTCCAGACGGGCTTCTGAGCGTTCATGAGCGTCTGGTTGGGACCGTCCAGCGCAGCTTCGGTAGCGGCTGTGACACGCTTGGCGATCAGACCCTGAAGCCGCCCTGCGGGGGGGCGGCCGGCCGTCTTGGTAGCGGGCGCTGAATCGGCGGTCGCCGGCGTGTCGCCATTGTGCGAGACGGTACTCTGCTTTATGGTCGTAGCCACAGTCCCAATCCCCTCTCCGAGATTGACATCAGTATCAACTCAGGGTCTCATCATCGAGCGCTGCTGTCAAGCTAAGCGAGTGAATACAGCCTGACTGTGCTGACGTCGACGTCATTCTCGTGCCCGGTGAAGTACTCTGTGGAAATGACTGTCACCGCACGAAAGACAAATGCCGCGACGGGCGGCAGCGCGGATCAGCAGACCCTACGGCCGGCGAAACGCACCAGCGGACCGACGCGCGAGCGGCTCTTGGCGGGCGCGCGGGAGGCGTTCGCCAAACGCGGCTTCGCCTCGACTCGGGTCGCTGACATCGTCGCGCTGGCGGGCACGAGCCACGGGACGTTCTACACGTACTTCGACGACAAGCGCGACGTCCTGTTGGCGCTGACCCAAGACGCCGCGAGCGCGATCTACGGCGCCGCGGTCGCACCGCTCGCCAAGGATCAGCAAGGCTCCGCGCGCGAGGCGATCCGAGCCCGGATGGCCGTGTTCTTTCGCGCCTACAGCGAATGGTGGGACGTTGTTCGAACCTGGGATCACGCGAGCGCGATCCATCCCGAGGTCGACGAACTGCGCGCCCGGATCAGGGGCTCGATCGTCGAGCAGCTCTGCCGCGTGCTCGAGCTCCAGCGCGAGCGCGGACAAGTGGATGCAGCACTCGACCCAGAGATCATGGCGATCGCGCTGACCGCAATGGTCGAGGAGTTCGCGAGTCGCTGGCTCGCGTTTGGCCGAACGGTAGGGGCGACCGAGATCAACCAGCTGACGGAGCTGTGGGCCGGATGCCTCTACGGAAGCGAAGCGGCGCGCGCGAGTGCGACGCCCGTACGCTTCCCCGGCGGATGAGCACCACTCCGCTACCGAAGCCGCGCTTTGCGCGGTCAGCCAATCAATAGAGCAGGGCTTGCCTGCCGGTGCTTTTCAAAGCGGGTGACGTTCGGTGCGCGCAGACGGTCGCTCAGTCCGTGCTCGCTCCTGGGCCGTCAGCGAGCTCCTTTGCCCGTCGAGCCGCGAACTCGGCGCCTTGCTGCTCAACGCGCCACATCGACTCATCTCGTCTTCGATGCCCCCTGTGACCTGAGCCTCCTCGGTGGTCATCGCACTCCTTGCTTGCCTACGATGTAGCGTGATCGCGATCGGCGTGGCGATGCCCTGCAGCGTCAGCCGGGCGACGGCCTTGTCTCGGCCGGCTATTGCCGATTTTGGGCTTCAAGGGGGTCTCTATCTAAATCAGGTGCGCGAGGGCGTCGCCTCGCGCCACGGCCGCGCGGCGATCGCGGGCGCGGGGGACCGCAGTGGGAGAGGAGGTCGGCGCCCACCCGGTCGCGGGCTGACAACCAGGTCGTGAGAGGTGGCGGGGTCGGTAACGACGGCCTGCTCAAG
>JBKQIR010000076.1:0-8833 GCA_052148275.1 Solirubrobacteraceae bacterium | reverse complement strand
GCCAAGTACTCCACCTGCTCGCAATCCCCCAAGACGCCTACCACACCACGACCACCAAGCCTTGACCACCCGCCCCCTTCACCAGATGGGGGGAGATATCGACCCCGAGAAGTGCGGAACGAGAGGTGTGATGCTCTCGATCGGGAAGCTTGTCGTCGGGCAGCAGCGCTACTACGAGCAGCAGGTCGCGCAGGGCCGCGACGACTACTACGCGGGGCGGGGCGAAGCGCCGGGCGAATGGTTCGGCGCCGGCGCGCGAGCGCTCGGCTTGGAGGGCCGGGTCAGTGCGGAGCAGTTCAACGCGCTGATCGCCGGGGCGGACCCGCGCGACCGGTCCGCTCGGCTCCGTGACGGGCAGGACCCGAAGGTCGCTGCGCTCGATCTGACGTTCTCGGCGCCGAAGAGCGTGAGCGCGTTGTTCGCGATCGCTGGGGAGGAGGTCGCCGGCGAGATGGTGGCCGCCCACGAGGCGGCTGTGGGTGCGGCGGTCGGATGGATCGAGGACACCTCCGTGCTCGTGCGCCGCGGTCCGCAGGGGCACATCCGCCTGCCGGGCGAGGGTCTGATCGCCGCCGCGTACCGGCACCGGATGTCCCGCGCGCTGGATCCGCAGCTGCACACGCACGTCGTCGCGGCGAACCTGACACGCGGGCCCGACGGGCGGTTCACGGCACTTTTCGGCACGCCGGTCTACCAGGCGGCGAAGACCGCCGGCTACCTGTACCAGGCGCATCTGCGCACCGAGGTCTCCGAGCGGCTCGGCCTTGAGTGGGGTCCGGTGCGGAAGGGTGCGGCCGAGCTGAAAGATGTCTCGCTGACGGTGCTCGAGGAGTTCTCGAGACGGCGACACGAGATGCAGCGCGCGGCGGCGGAGGGTGGGTTCTCGCTTGACACCAAGCGCTCCGCGGAGGCGGCCGCGGTCGACACGCGCGAGCGCAAGCAATACGGGATCGAGACCCACACCTGGCAGGAGGAGATCGAGGCTCGCGCGGCGGAGCACGGGCTTGGGCGTGACGAGGTCGCCAACCTGCTCGGCCGCGCCATCGAGCGGCTCAGCCGCTCAGACCCATCCCCAGACCATGCTGCCTCGAGCGGCGGCGGTGTCGAGGTCGAGATGGAGGTGGAGCTTCGCGATCTCGCGGATCGGCTCGCGGGGCCGTGCGGGTTGACGGAGCGCTCCAACACGTTCGATGATCGAGCCGTCCTGCGGGAGTTCGCTCAGGCGGCCGATCAGGGCGCGCGGGTCGCGACCGTCCGCGGCCGTGCTGAGGGGTTTGCGCTGCGCGACGACGTGCTCCGGACCCTTGACGGCGGGATGACGACCGCGGACCTCGTCGACTGCGAGCAGCGCCTGATCGAAGCGGCCGCCGGCAGATCCGAAGAGCGCTGCGCGATCGTCTCCCCAGCCCCGATCGACCGAGCGCTCGCGAACGCCGACCGACTGCTCACAGCGGACCAGGAGCAGGTGGTCCGCGGATGCGCGGGCAGCGGGCACGGCGTCGACGTCGTCGAGGCGCTCGCCGGCACCGGCAAGACCTACACCGCCGGCGTGCTGCGCTCGCTGTACGAGAACGCCGGGTACGCCGTGATCGGGGTTGCGCCGACCGGCCGTGGCGCACGCGAGCTTGGCGACGAGGCCGGGATCACGTCCCGGACGATCGACCGCGCGCTGATCGACATCGAACAGCTCGACGCCGGCCTCCCCGACCGAGCCGTGATCGTGCTCGACGAAGCCGGCATGGCACCAACGCGTATCACGGCGCGGCTGCTTGAGCACGCCGCGCGAGCTGGAGCGAAGGTGATCGCGATCGGCGATTCCGGCCAGCTTCCCTCAGTTCTCGCCGGCGGCTGGCTTCGTGCCGTCGGCGAGCGGATCGGCGCGCTTGAGCTGACCGAGGTCATGCGACAGCGAGATCCCGGCGAGCGCCGCGCGCTTGGGGCGCTGCACGATCGGCTGTCGGACCTGTACATCGAGTGGGCGGCGGCGAACGACAGGATCGACGTTGTCCGCGGCGATCAGATCGCCGAGCAGGCCGTCGGCGAGTGGATCGCGACGGCCGTCGAAAACGCTCCCGGCCAGGCCGTGATGATCGCGCGCGACAACGACACGCGTTCGCGGCTCAACGAACTCGCGCGTGCGCACCGCGGCGAGGTCGGCGAGCTGGGCGCTGAGTGCTCGTATGGCGGCACGCCAGTTGCCGTTGGCGATCGCGTGATCTGCCGCGACAACGACGCCCGCGTCGGCGTCGACAACGGAACCCGCGGGACCGTCCGCCATGTCGACAGTGCCAAGGCCGTGCTCGAGACCGACAGCGGCGCGGTGCGAGAGCTGCCCGCCAGCTACGTCGCCGACCACGTCGAGCACGCCTACTGCCTCACCGGCCACGGAATGCAGGGCGGCACGGTCGAGCGGGCGGTCGTCGTCGCATCGCCAGAGGATCTGACGGCTGGATGGAGCTACAGCGCCCTGTCGCGCGCCCGAGGAGCGACACGCCTGCTGATCGCCGACACGGATCGCCGCGAAGCCGCTCGGGAAGAGCACGCGCCCCAAGGTGAGCAGCCCGACCATAGCCGCTCAGCGATCATCGCCCGCGCTGCGCGGCGGATGCTCGTCCGTGACGACGAGGACCTGGCCGTCGACCAGCTCAACCCCGCTGGCCGCGAAGATGACCGCTCGCTCGCGTCTCACCGGTCTGTCGCCGGCGCGATCCCCCAGGAGGCAGCCGCGACTCGAAGCGAGTCGGTTGACCCGGTGCCGAGTCTCAACCGACTGATGGAGTTGCGCGAGCAGATCGGACGACTACGAGTTGTCCTCGAAGCGCTGCCAACGAAGGCCTTGGCGCGGTTCGACGAACTCGACGTGAAGGAGAGAGATCTCACAGCGCAGCGCGCTGAGCACGTGAAACAGCTCGCTGAGTTCGAGCCGCCGGCGCGTCGGCTCGGGCGCATTCGGGACCCGCACGCGGAGGAACGAGCGTTCCTGCAGGCCGCGATCGAGCAGGACGACCGGGCGCTGTCCGATCTGCGCGCTGATCGGGCGCGGCTACAGCGCGAGCTGGGCGATCCGGACCAAGTCCGTTCGGAGAGGGACGGGATCGAGAACGCGATCGCGGATCTCCAGCGCGATCACGATCAGCTCCGGAACGCTCTCGCCGATCGGATGACTGAGCAACGGCCCCAATGGCTGATCGAAGCGCTCGGTGAGCCGCCAGAGGCCGCTCGAGCGCGCGAGACGTGGAATCAAACTGCTCGGACGATCATCGGCTTCAGGCTCGATAACGACATCATCGACCCGGACACGGCGCTGGGCCCGGAGCCGCCCTCGGACGGTGGACGCCGTCGCGAGTTTCATCAGGCGAACGCGCTCGAGCGTGCGCAGCGGCAGTTCGGCCGGGAGTCGATTGGACGCGACCAGGAGGTCGATGTCGGGCTGGGGTGAGATCGAGCGAAAGCGTCCGGTTCTCGTGGCACCGTTCATTCATGTCTGAGGTTGGGGTCATCTGGGCCCGCGCGTCGTCGCTCGAGAAGCTCGAAAGAGAGCTTGCCCGACTGCTCGCGGGCCACGACGCCGACGACGTGCTCGGCATCTCGCACTCGTCGTCGGCTGTTTCGAGCAAGCAATCCGGTGGCGTCTGGGGAGGCGCCAGCGTTGCGCACACGCTGGAGTACTCGGCAGTTGCGTTGGTGCGGACCACCCGTGGCGACACCGGTGACGTGAACGATTAGCGGCAGGATCAATAATTCCAACGCACACCCTCGCCGCGCGGCCTCGCCAGCCGGCGGGGATCACGACTCCTAGCCGGTCCCGGTGATGGCCTCTCGGACCCCACGCAAGACCGACAAGTCCGCGACCTTGGACACAATGGCTGCCGGGCAGCGACACCTCCCGCCACCCTCGGTGCTCCGGCTCACGAGGGCCTGCCGGCGGGCGCCCCGCGGCGCTCACGGGCCCAGGTCCTTGCCACCTGCTATCTGCTGATCCGGAGGCGCGCGTGGCACCAAGGCTAGGCTTGGTGTGGCGGTGCTCGGTGTCGCCGCCAAGCCGGCATTGCGAGCCTTGCCACGGCCCCGGCAAGCGGAAGCTTGCTGCATGGCTGCTGGCTCTTGAAGTCGGCGGCACCGTCCTTGTCACTAGGATCACTCGACATGACGATCACCCCGGATCACGACTTGCTCGAGTCTCAAATCGCTCCGTTTCATATCGGCAACCGCACGCGGTCGACGGCGCTGCTCGCCTGGTACATCGAGACGGTAATGCGCGAGGATCCAACCGACGTCGAGGACGCGATCTGCGATGGCGGCGGAGACAAAGGCATCGACGCCATCCTCTTCGACGACGACGCCAACGAGCTGCTCGTATTTCAGTCCAAGCATCGCCAGAACCCCGTGGCCACACAGGGGGATGCTGACCTGCGCAACTTCGTCGGTGTCGCACCGTATTTCGCTGGCGTGCAGGGCGTAGATGCTCTCGTGGCATCCGCCCCCAATGCCGAGCTGAGGGCTCTGATCGAGCGTCTTCGCCTACGGGCGCGGATCGAGGAGCAGGAACCAGCCGTCAGGTTCATATTCGTCACGAATGCGTTGGCGGATCGAGCGGCCACCGACTACCTGGCGACGCTTGCCGATCAGGAGCCGTCGCTCGATCTGTGGGACCGGCCGCGACTTGTCGAGGTGGCGGAGCGCACCGCTCGCCGCGAATTGCTCCCGGGTAAGTACACGCTCGGATCCGTGGATGAAGCCCTGATCGCAGATTTCTCTGGTGCTGCCCAGATCGCTATCGCGCTGATCCCAGCCGTCGAGCTGATCCGACTGCCTGGCATCCCAAACCTCACGATCTTTGACCTGAACGTGCGATTGGGGCTCGGGAACACGAAGATCAACCGTGAACTGCGATCAACGATCAAGACGGCCAGTGAGCACGAGTTCTTTCCGGCATACCACAATGGCTTGACCTTGCTGACTGAAGGACTCCGACGCCTCGATGACGGGCTCGAGCTCGACGGCGTCGCCGTCGTCAACGGATGCCAGTCGCTGCTCGCGCTGTGGCGCGAACGGGCGTCGCTGACGCCAACGCTCAAGCTCGTGGTCAAGATTGTTGAACTCGGCGATCGGACGGATCTTGCCGACCGAATCACATACCGAAGCAACAACCAGAACCCGGTAAACATACGAGATCAGCGGTCGAATGACCGGATTCAGCGAGACCTACAAGGAGAGATCTCGGCGCGTTACGGTGGCGTTCTGTTCTACGACATTCGTCGTGGCCAGCCACCCGAGGACGCCAAAGGGACGCTGGATAATCAGCTCGCGGCGCAACTTCTGGTAGCCGTCTGGCTAGGAGAGCCGTGGAACGCTGTTCGGAAGGTCCGACTGTTTGATCAGGACTACCACCGAATCTTCCGTCGCGCCACAGCAGATCGCCTGTACCTTGCGTTCTTGATCAACCAGCAGGTGGTTGCGCGGCGTAACAGGTTGCACCCCGAGCTGCAGACTGCCTTTGCTTCAGTACGGTTCACGCTTGCTCATCTTGTTGGTCGCCTCCTTGAGCAGAGTGAACCCGGGCAGTTACTGCTGGAGGACCCGGGACGATGGCTGCCGACAAAGACACTGAGATCGCCGAACGTCTCGACTACTACGCTGAGTTCGCGATTGACGAGACGAATTACTACGTCAAGGTACAAGAGGACGCCCGCTCCGACGACGAGAGCCTTCCGCTGTTTGATCCCAAGACCACCTTCAAGAGCACGGGCGGAGTAAGGGCGCTTGAGCGCCAGGTCATCCAGGCCGTTAAGGCGCTGGCTCGCCGCCCCGATTCGGACGTACTCTTCGATGTGGCACCTGCTTGAACCATGTCGGAGGGGGACGCCAGGCTTCACCGGGTTGATGAACGGGGGCGGAAGCCAGCGCTAGTCGATGCCCTCGTCTTCGCTCGGCGGGAAGCCGCCCGGAGGCTCACCGAGCTTGCGGGCGCGGATGCCCTGATGGACATCAACCGGCGTATAGGACATCACGGCGTTGAGCAACTCTTCGAAGAAACGCGGCAGGGCTAGGGCAGGCGCGGGGTCTTCGACGGAATTCAGCACCAGCGTGTCGCTATCCCAGTCGGCCACCAGCAGCACAGTCGCATCGAACGGCCCATCAGGCCGTCGCAGTCGCACCAACAGATCACGAAGCAACTCAAAGGCGCCGCCTTCAAAGACGTTGGAGCGCACAAGGTAGGCGAACCCCATCGCCGCTAGCGGGTAGCGGTCGCGTAGATTGTGCGCCTCGCCTATCGCCTCCTCATAGCGATTGTTCTTGTTGTTGAGATAGCTGCTGAACTGCGTCTTGCCGGATACGAGGACGTCCGGACCGCGGAGCCAGTCTGATAGGACGACCGCATCGACCTGTTTCTTGTAGAAGCGTCCGAGGACGTTGGTTTCCGATCTGCCCGGCTTGGCGCGTGCCAGTCGCGTGATCGCGGAACGCAGCGCGCCCGGCGCTAAGCGTTGGCCGCTGCTTGACTCGTGGTCGGCCAGCCGCGCGAGCACGTCCTCGATCGCCTGTTCAATTGGCCCCATCTCCGGGGAGAGCACCCGCGGAACGCGCGTGCGCGGGAACACGGTGCCTGGGTCGAAGCCAGCCCGACGCAACTCATGAGCTACGTAGGCGTCGAGCGATTTCGCGACCCGGCCGGATTGTTGCGATCGAGCGTAGCCCTGCTCGATCGGCACAGCGAGCAGGGCCCGGAGCGTGGCGTAGTCCGGTACGTATTCGCGAGCATGCTCGTCGCTGGCCTTCGGCGGCGTGCGCCAAGGGGAAGCGCTTGTGTCGGCGCCACGGAGGACATGGTCGACTTGCGCGAGAACGTCAGGCTTCGGCGGCTGAGCCATGGAACTCAGTCTGCCGGGTTCGACGCACGCGAAGCAGTGTGGCTGCGTCACGGATCGCTACGACCTCGTCGTTACCGAGCCCGAGCGCGCCCTTGAGCAAGACGCGATCGACCTCCGCCACGACGCTCCACCATTCACCGCGCCTCAGGGCTGCGTCGAGGTTGGGGCTCTGCTTCGACAGCGTTCGCCAAGCCTTCGTGAGCGCCTCTGGTCCAGGGACGGGCAAGCTCGCGGCTTCGCGCGGCTCCATCTTGAGGATGCCGCCGCCGTAAGAGCGCCCCATGACCTCGGCGCCGAGTATGGTCGCCGAATTGAGCGCGAGCAACGGCAAGGCCTCCCGTGCTTCGGCTGGGACATCGCTGGCCAAGCGCAAGCCGTGCATCGAGTTGACGAGCGTCGTCTGAGCTGCGTTCGTAATGAGCCGCGGGTAGCGGTGTGACATATATGTGAAGAACAGATCGGGCACTGGAACCACTGGGGGCCGCCACCACGGATCGCGGACCGTGCACTTGTAGGCGTCAGGGACGGCGCGCTCCAGGCCGAGCTGGAGATAGGCCGCCAGACCCTTGTCGCGAGCCTTCTTGTCGGGATGGAGTAGCCATACCCGCTCACCAGAGAGCTTCAGTTCTTCCCATTGGGCGCGCGAGAAGCACAGGCCCTTTAGATGTCGTGTCCCGGGTGGGCTAATGCGCTTGAGATGCTTCTCGGCGAGGTTGTACTTCCTGCGGGTGACCTCGGACAGAGCGAAGTAGTCGTTGGCTCCGGTGACCGTCCCAAGTTCCGGCGTGCCGTAGGTGTCCAGCCGTTTCATGCGCTGCGCGACGACCTTGAAGAGCTGGCGCATGTCGAGCGGCAGTGCGAGATCGCTCCATTTGCCCTCGGCTGCGGGGTTGGCGCCGATCGGGTCCAGCGGATGAATCCCGGCAAGATCGTCCGCATCGTCCACGTGGAACAGACAAAACGAGTCGCAAGGACCCGTGCCGTGGGCCACTAGCAGCACGACGTTTTCGCTGGCGTCCTGGAACTGCAGCCGCTCAAACATCACGAGATTGACGACCGCAAACCGCCGCCGCAGCCAACGGCGGATCGGCTCCGCGTAGCCCACAGTGAGCAATTCCGCCGGAAGTACCATCGCCAGCCGCCCCGTTGGCTTGAGAAACGCTGAGGCATGCACCAGCGTCGCCGCCCACGAGGAAGCCAGTCCGGAGAGGCGCACACCTTGGGCAAGCGCAGCCGCAACCGAGCGCTTCCGGACGTCGCCTCGATGCTCTTGGTAGCGGACGAACGGCGGATTTCCGATCACTGCATCCTGCCAGCCCACCCGATCGCCCATCTGAGCCGGCGTCGGCAAGTCGAAGAAGTCCGAGCAGACGAGGTTGGCACCGGTTCCGACCTCATCCAACAAAGTGGCTGAAGCGTCGAGTGATGGCTGATGCAGATCGACCCCGGACAGTTGCTCGGCGATCGCCGAGGACGTTGCTCCCAGGGAGCGCAGCCGCTGAGCAGCAGCGAGCAGAAATACCGCCTCGCCGCACGTTGGGTCCATCACTCGGGCCTCTGGAGTCCGAATCGCCCATTCACCGAGAAACTCTGCGATCGCCGGTGAGGTGAAGAACGCCCCCCGGGCCTTTCGGCCGGCCGGGGAATCTTGTCGCACGGGTCGCACGCTCAGATAACTTACTGCGTGCGTCGGACGGGAACACATGTTCGAGCACGCGAACGGAACCAGCCGCCGCAGCTGTCAGTGCGCATCCAGGCGAAAGGCGGCAGGTCCACCACCGGAGTCCCACCGACGGATGCCAAGTCGAAGTTTTGGCGCACCCAGGGCGACTGTCGGGTTGCCGTTCACGGGGTGTCGCCGTGATGGCTGGGGTTCCTGCGTGACTTTATGTAGGGACGAGCGAGGGGATGGGGAGGCGGTGGTGGGCGGCAGTCGCGACGTTCTGCAGGTAGGTGAGAAC
>JBKQIR010000075.1:0-6913 GCA_052148275.1 Solirubrobacteraceae bacterium | reverse complement strand
TCATACGGCCAGCGGAACATCGCCCACTGCGTCCCGTTGACGTCCTCGAGCTGCGGCAGCCCCACAGGTCTTGTCGTCGGGACCGCCGACCCCGGCGGCACGCTCGAACGCATCGACCCGTTCGATCCGCTGTTCCCCCGCCGCGTCACGCTCGTCCTCGGGCCCTCCGGCGGCGGCAAGACGGTGCTGATGAACGTGCTGCTGATGCGCGCGATCGCCCAGGGAATGCGCGGCTGGATTATCGACCGGTCCTCCACCCCCGACCAAGACGGGCGCACCGCCGGCACCGGGCACTACGACACCCTCCTTTCGCTCGTGCCAGGCGCGCGCCGCGTGCAGGTCGGGTCCGCCGCCGGCGACGTGATCTGCCCATGGGACGTCCACGACCCCGCACACGTCCCCGCCGAGAAGAAAGAGTTCCTGCTCGCCTTACACGCGCTCCTGATCGGACACGCGAACGGCGCCGATCGACGCGAGCGCACTCTCACCGCCGTCGAGGAGGGCATCCTCTCGACCGCGATCGACGATGTCTACGCCCGCGCCGCCGACACCGGACAGCGCCCGCGGGAGACGATGCTGCGAGAGCAGCTCGCCGAGCGCGCCAGCGACGGCACCCTCGCCGGCGCGAACGCCGACGCGATCCAATCGCTGCTGCTGCGCCTCGAGCCCTACAGCGAACGCGGAACGCTCGCGCACATCGCCGACGAGGCGACGACCGTCCCCGACGACGCGCCATTGACCCTGTTCGACCTCACCGGGCTGCCCGAGCGGCTCACTCCCGCGATGGTTCTGATGCTCGTCTCCCACATCGAGCAACGGGTCCAGCAGACCCGCCGGGCCCGCGTCGACGGCCAGCTCGAGAGCGAGGGCGCGTGGGCCGGGAAGCTGTTCCTCGTCGTCGAGGAAGGCGGGGCGATGACCGCGAGCCCGGCCGCCGGCAGCTGGCTCAACGAATACGCCCGCCGCAGCCGCCATTACGCCCTGTGGCTGCTGTTCGTCACTCAGCACTTCAAGGACCTCGCCAACGAACAAGGCCGAGCACTGCTCGCCAACAGCATCTTGCGGTTGTGCTTGCAGAACGACGTCGACGACCTCGAGCTCGGCCGCGACACGATCGGCCTCACCCAAACCGACATCGAGCAGATCACCACCCTGCCACGACGCAAAGGCGACTACTCGACCGTCTACATGGTCAGCCCCCGCGGCCGCGGCGCGGTCCGAGTCGCGCTCGGCGACCTCGAATACTGGATCGCGAGCTCCGACCCCGAGCACGACCAGCCCACACGCCACGAGGCGCTGATCGCCTCGGGCGGCGACCCGTGGAAAGCGCTGCGGCTGCTCTGCACCCCTGACTGGCACGAGCACCAACGAGCCGCACCGTGACCGTCGTCGCACAACCGCGCCGGCGAGGGCGATCGAAGATGATCTGGCTGCTCCCGGCCGGCGCGTTCATGATCGTGCTCGCACCGGTCGTGCTGCTAGCCGGCGCCGGCAACCCGCCCTGCAGCGCCGCAAACACCGAGAGCGCCGGGTTCCCGGCCGGGAACGGGACCTGGATCGCGACTGCCTACGGGCCGCCGTGGGGCGGGATCCAGGGCGCCGGGATCACCGCCACCGGTCTTGATCTCACAGCCGGCCAGCCCGCCTACGAGATCGCGGTCGACCCCACCGTGATCGCGCTCCGGAGCTTCGCGCACGTCACCCCCAACCCGTTCGGAACCGATCGCGCGTTCTATGCCGGAGACACCGGCGGGGCGATCCTCGGTCGCCACGTCGACGTCTACGACTGGCTGGGACGAGCCGCGCAGGATGCCTGGGGCCAGCGCCACGTGACCGTCACCCCCGCCCCGGACCCGGGCACCGGCAGTCTGCTCGATGAGATCACCCCGCCGGCGACGAGTGACCCGACCACCACAACACCCGGAGCGAGCGGGCAGCCGGGCTGCGCGGCGGCGGCCGGCGCACCCCTTCCACTGACCCCCGGACAGATCGCCAAGATCCTCCCCGACGGGATCGCGGCCGCCCCGGCCGACGCGCCAGCAGCCGTGAAGCTCGCGATCGCCGCCGGGAACGAGCTGACCGACAAGCCCTACCTCTACGGCGGCGGGCACGGCCAGCCGCTGATCGAGCTTGCTGACGCATATGACTGCTCGAGCTCGACCAGCTACGTGCTGTACGGCGCTGGCGTGTTCGGCAGCTCGCCCGAGGACTCAAATGAGCTCGAGAGCTACGGCCAGGCCGGCGCCGGGCAGTGGATCACCGTCTACGCCAACAGCGCCCACGCCTTCATCGACGTTGCCGGGATCGTGCTCGACACCGCCTGGTACGCGCCCGTCGAGCCCACTGATCCCGGCAGCGGCCCGCGGTGGCAGCCCGCCTCGATCATCGCCGCCGAATACGCCGGTGACGAAGCCGACGGGCACGGCGGGTTCGTGCAACGCCACCCGGAAGGACTCTGATGCGCCCCCTGACAGCGCTCGTCATCCTCGCGGCCGCGCTCGGCGGCTGCGGGATCAGCAACCCGTACACCAGCTCGAACGCAACCACAGCCGCAGCTGCACCACCCGTGAGCACGGCGACAGCGACCGATGCCGACCCCACCTCCGAGCGCGGCGGCAGCATCCCACGCGCCGCGCAGCACAACCAGCTCGCCACCAACGCCGCGGAGCCGACGCCCCAGACCGCGCTCGAGCGCTACGCGCGGCTGTACATCAACTGGACCGCCAACACCGTCGCAACTGTCCAGCACGAGCTGGCGGCGATCTCAACCGGCCAAGCCCGCGCGCAAGCGCTACAGGCCGCCGCCAGCTACGGCCACGACAGCACCCTGCAAGCAAGCCAGGTCGCCAACAGCGGCAGCGTGATCGCGATCGCCGCAGGGCACGGGCCCGCGGCGGGCAGCTGGGTGATCGTCACCCAGGAGACCACGACCGGCTCCGGTGACTACGCCGGGCTGCCGCCGACTGACCACGTCACCGACGCCCAGCTCGCGCACACCCGCAACGGATGGATCGTGAGCTCGTGGTCGCCACTCAGCTAACGCAAAACGAAGTTATTGCATCGGATGCAAGCCGCATCTTGCGGGCTTTGCTAAGCGCTGAGGGCACTGGGCGGGCAGGCTCGGACGCCGAACTTGTCAGAGGGAGCGGGTGTTTCGTCGCGCCTGACGTTGGCTTTCATCTGATGAAAGTAGGGTTGCATCGGATGCAAGTCGAGGAGCCGGGCCCGCGAGGTCTGATCGAGACCGCCCGGGACGACCGCGCGAGGGCGGCGTTGATGGCGGTGTTCGGCGAGGGCGTGCGGCCGTTGCGGATGACAGAGGCGGTGTTCGACGCGGTGTTGGTCGGGTGGGCGCGGCAGCAGTCGGCGCGTCATCTGAGCGAGGGGACCAAGCGTCGGGGTGCTGCGCTGGTCACGCGCTTCCGGATCGAGACCGGGTTGTGGCCGTGGCTGTGGACGGCGTTGCGGGTCGATGAGTGGCTGGAGGATCTCGCGTGTCCACCGAAGCGCCGATCGGTCTCGACGCTGCGTTCCTATCAGGCGACGCTGCGAACGTTCCTGGATTACCTGATCGATGAGCGCTACCCGTGGGTCGCGATCTGCGAGGCGGAGTTCGGCGTCCGGCCGGTGCAGGTGATCGACGAGCGCAACGCGATCGCGCACAACGTGGAGTACGAGGGGCGGCCCGGCCGCCGGCCGCTCTCGCGCGAGGAGCTGGTGATGTTCTTCGACCATTGCGACGCGCGCGTGTCGGACCGTCGCGCGCACGGGCGGAAGGGGGCGTTGGCGGCGTTCCGTGACGCGGCGCTGTTCAAGACGATCTACGCGTTCGGTTTGCGTCGCCAGGAGGCCGCCCGGCTGGAGGTTCACGACTTCTCGGAGAATGCGCATCGTCCGTCGTTCGGGCGCTACGGCTCGTTGTCGGTGCGGTACGGGAAGGCGTCGCGGGGGAGCGCGCCGAAGCGCCGCAACGTGCTGACGGTGTTCGACTGGTCAGTCGAGGTGATCGAGCAGTACATCGAGGAGGTCCGCCCGCTCTACAAGCCCGAGGATCGTTCGGGGTTGTGGTTGACCGAGCGTGGCGGTCGGATCTCGAGCGAGCAGGTGACTGAGCGGTTCGCTGAGTACCGCGACGAGCTCGGGCTGCCGGCCGAGTTGTCCCCGCATGCGTTGCGTCACAGCTATGTGACGCATCTGATCGAGGACGGCTGGGATGAGCTGTTCGTGCGGATGCAGGTCGGGCATCGGTACGCGTCGACGACCGCGCTCTACACCGGGGTCAGCGGCGATTACAAGAACGAGGCGATGAGCCGCGTGCTGCGGGCGCAGCTCGGGGAGGAGCTGGGCTGAATGGATGAGATCGATTACGAGTGGATGCTGCGGCCGCTGCTCGCCGAGCGTGGTGTGACCAGTTACGCCGAGCTCGCGCCGCTGCTCGCCGAGCACGGTGTGCAGCTGTCGGAGACGCAGGTGTGGCGCCTGTTCACCGGCAAGCCCGAGCGGTTGAACCTGCACACGCTGATGGTGCTCTGCCGGATCCTCGGGTGCACCCCAAACGATCTGATCAAACCCGTGGAGGTCGCCGCCAAGCCGGCGCGCCGCAAGGCCGCAGGTGAGACCGCGGGCGTGGGTGATCTGAAACCCAAGCGCGCACGGATCCGGCCGGCCAAAGGCAGTGGGTTGTGAGTCCGAGCATGTGGAGGGAGCCTGTCGCGGTCTGCTCGGATTGCGGGCGCGAGCGGCCGTGCCGTGGCGCGAAGACTACGACGCCGCTGTGCAGCGGATGTCGGGGCCGTCGCTACGAGCTGCCGGTCGCGGTCTGCTCGAACTGTGGTCGCCAGCGGCCCTGTCTCCGCGCGAAGACCGACACGCCGGTCTGCACCGCCTGCGTGCAGAAGGGCGCCCCGACGTGGGTGGGACCCACGCGCGTGTGCGTGATCTGCAAGCGGGAGCGACCGTGCGTGCACGCCGACAGCGAGGAGCCGATGTGCCGTTCGTGCGCGAACCACCACCCCTCCCGACACGAGCCGTGCGCGTTCTGCGGCGAGCTGCGGCACGTCACGGCCCGCTCGAGCGCCGGCCCGGAATGCGGCCGGTGCCGAACACGCCGGATGCGCTCGACAGTCCTCTGCACCGGCTGTGAGCGGACCGCACGCCCGTCCGCCGCGCAAGCCGGGGTGTGCGAGCGATGCGCCGGCGAGCGCGTCGGACAGATCTGCGCCCAGTGCGGCGCTGAGGAGCTGAACTACGACGTCGGGCGGTGCGCTGCCTGCTCGCTGAAAGCTCGGATCGAGGAGCTCGCCCAAGCCGGCGACCCGGTCGCGGTCAACGCCCTCAGCGGCTACCTGGCCGCGCTCGCGGCGAGCCCGAAGCCGTTCACCACGCTGAACTGGATGGTCTCCGGCGCGAACAACAGCCGCGGGTTCCGGATCCTCCAACAACTGATCGACGGGCAGCTGCCGCTCACCCACGAGACGCTCGACACGCTCGATCGCCCGACCGCCGATCACCTCCGCGCGCAGCTCGTGCGCCACGGCGCGCTACCGGAACGCTCCGAGCGAACCGCCCTGCTCGCGTTGATGATCGACAGCGAACTTCTGCGCGTCCCCGACGGACCGGACCGCGTGCACTTGCACGCGTTCGCGACCTGGAAGGTCCACCACGACCTGGCCCGCAAGGAACGCCGGGGCGACGCCAGCCGCCACGCCGACGTGGGCCCGCGCGCCCGGGTCCGCGTCGCCGCCGACCTGCTCGTCTGGCTCTCCGAACACCACCTCACGCTCGCGACCTTGCAACAAGAGCACCTCGACTGGTGGCTGGCGAACGGTCGGCCACCGCCGCCACGCCCGAGCGTTCATCACCTGGACGGTCAAGCACAACATCACCGGCCCGCTCACCGTGATCGCACCCGCAACCCGGCGGCACGCCGACCCGCTCGACCCCGAGCACCGCCGCACGCTGCTCCGCACGCTCCTCACCGACCAGCAGCTCGATCTCCGTGACCGTGTCGCGGGCCTGCTGATCGTCGTGTTCTCCCAGCGGATCAGTCACCTCGTGCTGCTGACCATCGACGACGTCCACGAACACGACGGACAGGTGCACCTCGCGATCGGTCGCGACCCGCTGCGGCTCCCCGAACCGATCGCGACCCTCACCCGCCAGCTCGAGCACCAGACCGACAGCACATGGCTGATCCACGGCGGACGCTACGGCAACCACCTCAGCGAGGACTACATGCGCGAGCGACTCACCAAGCTCGGGATCAAAGCCCTCCCGGCCCGCACCGCCGCCAACCACCAGCTCGCCAGCCGCCTCCCGTCCGCGATCCTCGCCGACCTCCTCGGGTTCGCCGACCAAACCACCGAACGCTGGGCCAAGCTCGCGGCTGGCGACTGGACCCGCTACGCCGCCCACCGCGCGGGAACCACCACGCCGTGAGACCCGTCCCACGCTCCGAGAACCGGCCGCTCGCGCGCGCGCTCGCGCGCGAAAAAACTGTTGATAACCCTGCGGGTTACCAACAGCAACGACCACGACTACTACGGCATACCCGGGAAACGGAATACCTGGCCTCCACCAGTACCCATCGCACTCACCCGCTCGTCACCAGTCCCGCCGGCGCGGCGATCGCGTGCACAGCGACGCTCGTCGCCCTCACGGCGCTCGCGGCGGCCGTCGGCGCGCTCGACCACGCGCTCGTGCCATCAACGCCGCCGCACCCGACGCTCCACCCGACGCTCGCCGCGGCCACGTCGATCCTCCTAAACAATGCACGGGTGCTCGCGCTTCCCTACGGGCTGCTGGTCCTCCGCTTCGACGCCGTCCGCTGGGGCCGGACCATCGGTACCGCGCTGCTGGTCGGCGTGCTGAGTGTCAATGCCATCGCCGTTGGGCTCGCGCTCGGCCGCTGGCA
>JBKQIR010000074.1:0-3089 GCA_052148275.1 Solirubrobacteraceae bacterium | reverse complement strand
CTCTCATTGCGCCGTTGTTCGGTCAGGGTGACGCGATCCCCGGGAATCGTGAGAGCGTTGTGGCATCTGGCTGAGCACTGTCACACGCATAAGACCGAACAGGTGTTCGTGCCGCGCCACCTACGATCATGCCCGGAGAGCCAGAATCTCATAGCCGTCGCGCCGTGTCCCTCCTCCGAGCCGAAGCGTGGACGCGCCGATTTGGTGCTCTTCTCGCCATGTCTCCTGAGGCGGGCCGAGCTTGCTCTCGGCGGCGCGCAGCTCGTTGAAGATCTTGCCATCGACCGGGCAGCCGAGAGCGTCCAAGCGGTTGAGCACGCGTCGGTCGCGCAGGTACTGCTCAAGGCCTTCGAGGTCCGTGCGGGAGTGCGGCCCCTCGCAGATGAACCAGATGCTGTCGCCGATTTCCTGCCAGAAGTCGAAGGCCGGACCCAGGGCCTTGACGGCCGCCGCCGTGTAAGAGGGCTCGGAGACGAGTCGTTCGGGCGACTTGAACGGCTTGCTTCCCCACACTCGTCGGAGGTCGGCAAGGAGGTCAGCTGAGAGCAGTGCCTCAGCGACACCAGCGCTGGTTTCCTCGTAGTCGCCGTACCAGCCAACTGAGTGTCGGACGTGGTAGCCGGGGCCGGACATTAGTCCCCACAGCGAGTCAATGGCCGACGTCTGCCGGGCATGCAGAGCTGGAACTCGTCCCAGAAGCGCTTCAGCACTCCAACACGGTCCTCGACCGGAGAGTTCCCGTCCGGCTTGTTCCAGAAGGACGCCAGCATCCGCTCGACTTCCTCGCTGGCGATTCCGTGCGCGGCGGCGACGGTCGTCACACGTTCGGTGGACCCGACCATCAGGCGAGCTTTCGGGAGGGCAGTCGTGACCTCGTCGTTGGGGTCGGGCTCTTCCCCGAGGTAGGCGAGCAGTGCGAGCCAGTCGCCGCCGAAGTAGGCGGAGAGGCTTGGTTCGAGCTCCTTGGTCATGACTCGCCGGCGGAGCTCCTGGCCGTTCTTGGTCTTGCTGTAGTACCGCTCGACGAGCTTACCGACGCGATGGGTCCGGAGCCTCCGCGCGGCTTCGATGTCCGCCTCCGCCCAACTGTCGAGCAGGGCGTCACGGCGAGCCATCACGCCGTCGGCGTCGAGTTCAGCCCGGCCGGTGCGCGGCCGATACTGCGCGACCGCGTCGGTGCCGACGTCGAGCGCATCGTAGAGTGGGTCGATGGTCTTCGTCCAGACCTGTAGCTGCTGCTCGCGGGTTTTCGGCGCCAGGCGGTCGGACCTCAGCTTGCGCGGCAGGAACAAGTCCTCGAACAGCGGGATGAGGACGGACCAAACCACAAGGGTGTCCGCGCTCTCGTAGTTCGGGGTCGCGCGTCCGCGCTCCGCGAGGGTCATCGCGAACCTTGCGGTCCGCCCGCCACCAATGCGCGAGGTGCACGACCCCCGTGGCGAGGGCGCCCTTCTGCGGGAGGTACCAGGCGCCCCGGGCCTGCTGCTGCCCCGCCGCGAACGCCTCATCGAGCGCCGGGCGCTGCGCCGGCTCGGGCAGGGTCAGCTCAAGCTCGTCGGCGCCGTCGCGAGTGCCGGCGCGGGCGACCTCGACGACGCGCTCGCCGTGCAGCGCGCGCAGGACAAGTTCATCGAGCTGCGCGTCTACCGCGTCGAAGGCGTCGCGCCGCTGCTCGGAGCGTTCGAAATCGAGTCGGTCTTGCGCCGAGGTCAGACCAACGTAGCTCGCTCCGAAGCTGCCGGTCATTCTCAGTCCGCGTCCTCAGCGCGAATGGCCGCCAGGCGCTCCTGCAGCGACTCCAGCCGACTGCCGCCCTGCTCGAACTGCGCGGCCACGCGCGCTACCTCCAGGGCCTCGTTGATGAAGCCCTCGCCCGAGTAGAGGTTGCCGAGCGTGTTGAACGCCTCCATGATGTAGTACCGGAAGTTGTCTCCCGGGACGTCGGTGCTGACCGCCTGCGGGTACGCGAGCGCGAGCTTGATGTCGAGCCACGCATACGCCTCGATGTGCCTCAGGACCTCTGGCGCTTCCAGCATCTGCGACCGCAGTTGGGGTAGTGCCTGCTGGAGTGCGAAGTGGTAATCGCTGCCGCGACCCGGGAGCTCAAGCGCCTCGCGGATGCGCTGAATCAGCTCGTTGGCGGGTCGTCGGTCTTCGGCGTCGTAGAACGCCTGCAGATGCGCCGACACCGGGGCAAGATAAGACGGGGCTGGCTCCTCGCCTGGTGCCGGGCTCGAAGGTCCGCGGCCAGGAAATCTGCTCGTGAACCTCACCGCCGAGCGAGCCGAAACGCTGCACCTCCGGCTCCATGTCGTGTCCCGGAATCGCGGTCCGGTCGATGCCGGCCGGAGTCTCGTAGTCGAGCCCGGGGACGTCACCCAGGTCGTCTGAACCATTCCATAGGGGGCCTTGGTCCCCGCTCGCGGGCGCGCAAGCGACTCCTCTTGGGCGCAGACGAGCAGCGCCGCAGCGAGGGCCGGCCATTCCGTCGTCGCGCACAAAAGCACTGACCTGTCGATGCCAGCGCGCGCATGGGCGGGACGTCACTCGCCGCTCCCCGAGTGTCTCAGCGTTGCGGCGTCTTGGAAGTCCTGGCCCGTCTTGGCTTCGTAACCAGGTTGTCCTTGAGCGCGGATGCGAGCTCGGCCATCGCTTCACTTCGCTTCGCCTCGTCAGGGATCATCAGCGCGACGCCCATCGCACGAATGACTCGGTCCTCCTCTTCTTCTTGCTGGCCGATCTGTCGTTGCCGGTCCGCGACCCCTTGCTGCAAGCGTCGGAGCCACGCAGTGCCGCTGCCTGACATCAGCGCGACAACCTCTGCCGCCACGCCGACAGCGATGTGACTTACGACTATGAGTACAGCCCCGCCAAGGACAAGCAGGATGCTGAGTATCGTCGTCACTACCATGAGCAGAAATACGACTCTCTCCTGCCCTTGAAGCGCTCTTTCCGCACGTCTGGAGGCTGTCGCAAAACTGTTTGGCGCTTCGCGGTGTGGAGGGCGGATCGGTGCGCTGGCCGGGTGGTGGGCTTGTTGGCGGGGTGGTGATCGCGGGTTGTGTGGGATCTGGCCGGGTGGTGGGCCT
>JBKQIR010000073.1:0-2576 GCA_052148275.1 Solirubrobacteraceae bacterium | reverse complement strand
AACACGCCTACCTCGACTACCCCACCGCACTCAAGAACGGCTGGCCGATCGCGACCGGCGTGATCGAGGGCGCCTGCAGACACCTCGTCAAGGATCGCATGGACATCACCGGCGCTCGCTGGGGCGTACACGGCGCCGAAGCGATCCTCAAGCTACGCGCGATCCGCAGCAACGGCGACTTCGAGCAGTACTGGCAATACCACCTCGCCCAAGAAGGCGTCCACCAATCACGCTACGCCAACGGTGCCATCCCCCGAGCAGCATAAGTCCCTCCAGGAGATCTGCACCCAAATCCAACAGTTAGCGTTAGTCGCCGTCCCGTTAGTCGCTGTGAGATCCTCTTCCAGCGCTCTGGTCATCCCCGACAGACACGCCTGAAGGGCCCTCTGCGTGCGTAGCTGTCCCCAGCCGCAAAGTAGGGTCGCTTCCGCTTCGCGACCGGCGGTGTCGACAGGTTGGCTGCCGCCCGTCATCCAGCTTCCGCCAGATCAGCTCGTCCGGTTGTCTTTGTGCTCATCGCGTTTCCTGCAGCGTCAGCCGCCGATCAGAGGCCACCGGGGAACTTGCAGGCGATCACGGCCTGCTGGACCGCGGGCGCCTCGAGGTCGATCGAGCCTGGGATCTGGAAGACAGCGCCGTTGATGTTGTCCACGGTGCCGATCGCGGGCGGGTTGCTGGGCATGAACGTGCCCGGATCCGGGAAGTTCGGCACCCTGTGCGCACGCATGCATTTGGCAGCCTCCCGAGCCTGCGCCATGGCGGCGGCGGACGGGTGTTGCTGTCCGGGCCCGGCAGCGCCTCCGGGCAGCAGCTTCTGACATGCCGAGTTGACCGCCCGGAACGCCGGCGATTGCTGGTTGATCCCGGGGATGTTGCCGATACTGACGCTGGAGTGGTAGCCGGACACTTGTACCTGGAAGCCGCCGCCAGCGACGTTCGGACCCGGGAAGTTCGGCACCCCATGCGAACGCATGCAGCGCGAGAACGCGAGCCCGCCCGTTGACCCGCTCGAGGCGCCCTTGCTGGCGCTACTCGGCTTGCTCGAGCCTCCGCACGCCGCCAGCGCGAGCGTGCAGCTGAACGCGGCGAGCGCGATCAGCAGGCATCGGCGCCGGTAACGGTGCTGTCGTCCGCTAGCGAGGGCGGGGCGCTTTTGGGGGCGGTCGATCGGGGTGGTGGGCTCTGGGCGGTTCATGTCCTGGACCTCGCTGGAGCTGTCGAGCGTCGTTCTTGCGCCGTGATAGACGGACGGCGGTTGCGTGGGGATGATCGTCCGCTCGCGCAGCCCTGCGGGCGCGCCCGGCCGAGGGGGAGCTGGATCAGCCATGGGTGGGCGTGCCGTGTGCAGCTTCGTCTCCGATTGTCAGGGATGCGATTGTTCGCTCGAGCGCGCGGCGTAGTGATGGCGGCGCGAGTGGCCCGATCCACGCCAGCGCCGTCCAGACGATCCCGTGGCCGAGCGTGACGCCGCGGATCAACGTGCGGGTGTCCCCTTCGGGGCGACCATTGAGGTAGGTCTGTACGGTCATCTTGTCGCGCTCGGCAAACAGCGGTGACCGGGAGAACGTGGACAGGCTGATCGGTGGCCGGGTGCTGTGAGGGGGAAGGTTCGACCGGGCTGTGGGGATCTCCTGAAGGCGGAACGCGACCCCGCTCGCTGGTATAAGCGGCCGACGGGATCGAGCGGCGCGTTCGCGCTGACTGACAATCCGTTGGATGACACGATTACCGCGTCTCGCATCGGGAAGCTGGCAACTGTGACCTCCACAAACCGCATCGTCGTGGTGCTCGAGAAGCGCTCTTCGTCTAGGTGAAACGCCGCCGGGTAGCGAAACGACCAGCCGGCCGGATCCGGGTAGCTGAGTAGCGGACCGACCGCCGGAGCCGAGCCCCGGCTCGGGGATCTGTGTGAGAGCAGCAGCACAGCCCCGCCCGCGATCACGATCGACATCGCAACGCTCACAGCACTCACCAAGCTCCCGATGCTCAGATGCGCCAGCCAGCCCCCCCGCCGTCTGCCCCGCCGGTCGACGCGCTCGCCCTGGACCTCACGCATCCGCGCGAGCAGAGCCGCGCCGAACGTCTCCAGCGCCGGGGGCAGGCGAAGCTCGGGATCCTCACGCACGACCCGCGTTCCCCTCCGGACCGGCGCCCAGCTCAGCCAGCGCTCGCAACGCCCGGGCTAACGCGCGCGCGGGCCGTCTGCTCGCTGATCCCAAGCCGCTGCGCGACCTCGCGATACGGACGCTCCTCGATCACCCGCAACCGCAGCGCCTCACGCTGCTGCTGCGATAGCCCTCTCAGCGCCTCAGCCAGCTCGGCACGCACACCACCCAGATCGGCAAGCCGCTCGACTCGCTCATAGTCGACCTCAGCCAGCGTCGGCACTTCAAGCCCGAGCGCCGAGATCGCCCTACGGTCAACAACCCCGCGACGAAAATTCGAAGCTCTGAGGTGTGTCTGAGTCAAAGCCACAGATCGGGGAGCGAATCAGTCCACATCGGTGGGGCTCCGGCGGTTGGCTTTGGCTTTCTGTAGTTGATGGTATGCGATGCGGGCCCAGCGGGCGTGTCGGA
>JBKQIR010000072.1:0-12947 GCA_052148275.1 Solirubrobacteraceae bacterium | reverse complement strand
ATCGTAGGTGGCGCGGCACGAACACCTGTTCGGTCTTATGCGTGTGACAGTGCTCAGCCAGATGCCACAACGCTCTCACGATTCCCGGGGATCGCGTCACCCTGACCGAACAACGGCGCAATGAGAGGGAAGCGATAGCGCGGCCTTCCCGACACGCCGAATCCAGCCAGCGCGGGGCATGCGACCACCTCGCCTACGACGCCCTACGGGCGAGTCTCGCGGTGATCATCCGGATGCGCCTGCGCGCAGGCGCGGCCATCCGTGGCCGCTTGTGCCAGGTCCGCTGTCACCACAAGCCCTCTCAAGCTCGGGCGGCCGAGGGCAACAACCCGGTCGCGGGGCGCGTGCGCGACTTCCACGCGCCGCTCCAGGTGCCAAACGCCCTGCTCAGCCTCACAATCCGGGTTCAGAGTCACCTACGAACATGCACGGAGCCCCTCATTTCGCTGGGTCAAGCGAGCTGATTCGCTCCAGGTAGAAAAAGGACAACCTCGCAGTGGCCGACGACCACCTGGAGGTCCGGATACCGGTCAAAGGTGCCTGACAGCATGGGCCTCAGCACTGAATCCCGGTCTCGTAGTGCCAGCCGAAATCCGAATCCGCCAGCATCGCATCGAGCTGGTCGCCGAACCCCGAGTTGTAAGCCTGCCGGACCGGCACGACGGGAACCGTGGGTGGATGTAGATCGGGACGCCGAGCTCGACGGCGGTCGCGTAGATGTCCGAGTAGTCGGGGTTGTCGATCACCCGCAACAAGAGCGGCGTGTGGGAGCTCCACGCACGCTACGGAACGCTGATAACCAGCGGCGACCTCTACACCGTCGCGACCGCCTGGACCAGGATGCGGCGCGCCGGTCGGCCGACGGTCCGCTACGGCGAGCCGGCGATCATCAACGGTCGCCGCACGGTGGAGTGCACACAGTGCCACGACTGTCAGTGCCGCGCTTGCAACCGGATACCGGCTCCCGGGCAGCCCGATGCGGCGCGCGACCAAATCGAACCTGCAATCGCGAAGCTTCGCGGACCATGAGACCAAGTCATCCCAACAGCCACCCCGACTACATTCCTGTCAGATGAGCACCGCGCCTGCTAGCGACCCACTCTGCATCTGCGGCCACCGCCTCAGCCGCCACGAGCGACCCCGGCGACACTCGCTGCCTGGTGGTCGAACATCCCGCCGACCAGCTCTAGCTGTTCGACGACGGCCGCGAGTCCGGGGGCTTCGCCTACTGCGCGTGCCTCGCGTTCCGCGAGTCCATCGGGGGCGATACCCCCCGGCCGTCGCCGTCGGCCGCCGGGTGATGCATGCCCAGCCGCTCGACCTCACCCACGGTAGGCTTTCTCCAATGCCGACGCTCGTGCTCGACCCGCTCCCAGCCGAACTCGAACAGCTCATCGAGAAGCGGCGAGCGCGCGGCGTGGACATCTTCGACGAGGTGTGGGATGGGGTGCTGCATATGAACCCTGCGCCGCACGGTCGGCATGCCGAAGTCCAACAGCAGCTCGCCGAGCTGATCGGGCCGCTCGCGCGCGGCGCTGGTCTACTTCCACGCGTGGGGCCATTCAACCTGGGGGAGGCTGATAACTACCGGGTCCCGGACGGCGGCATCCACCGCCCCGGGGCCACCGAGCTCTACTATCCCACAGCAGCGCTCGTGATCGAGATCGTCTCGCCCGGCGATGAGACCTACGCCAAGCTCGCCTTCTACGCAGCCCACGGTGTTGACGAGGTGCTGATCGTCAACCCATCGACACACACCGTCGAGTGGCATGGCCTCGCCGAGGGCTCCTACCAGCCGATCGACACCAGCCGCCTGATCGCGCTCAGCGCCGCCGAGCTTGCCCAGAACATCGCCTGGCCAGACTGAGCCTCTCGCTCGGGATCGCCCGGCGCCGCTGCCCCCGCGCACGCGATTAGCGGCCGTCGGCCGACGCGATTTGAGCCCACCACCTCGAGTCGAAGTCTAGGTCTAGGCCAGCGAACCGCTTGCGCGCGTCAAGCCACGCGGTTGGCGTCGCCTGCGGCGATTCCCTGACGGGAACGGGCTCGACATGCGCGGCGGCTGCTCGCCGGCCTCCAGGGCGCTTGGCGTTACCAGATGCTCTCCGAGCGCCACGATCTTCATGTTGCTCGCTTCTAATCTCGATCCTCGCCTGGGTCCGCGCCTGGGCCGCTCTCATGGCCGCTCCGATCCATCTCAGGAACAAGCGCCGGCGCGACAACGAGCGCCTGGCGGACCGCGGCGGTGATCCCGGGAGACGTATGAGCTCGATCTGCGCGCAGCCGCGGCCGACCAGCCGTCGGGGCGGTGAGCTCGCGAGCGGTTGCGATACTCGCAAGATGACGGTCGACATCAGCGGGCCAGTCACGCACCCGGGCGGACTCGCAGACCTCGAGGCGCTCTGGAGGGAGTTGCACCATCACCACCTTCATGTATCGGGCTATCAGGATCTCGTGCAAGATTGCGACGCGTCCTGGGAGAGACGTCTGATGTGGTATCGACGACTTCTCGGGCAGGGCGGCTTCTACGTCACCGCCCTCGATGCTGAGGACGGGTTGGTCGGCTACGCGATGGTCACGATCGAGGGAGGGCCGGACGACACGTTCGACTCACGGGGAGGGATCGCCGAGGTGGTCACGCTCATCGTGGGCGTTGAGCACCGCGCGACCGGGGTCGGGCACGCATTGCTGCGCGCCGCGGAATCGGGTGCTCGCGCTCGTGGAGCCGAGTTGGTCAAGATCGCCGTGATGATCGGCAATGAGCGTGCGCGAGCCTTCTACGAAGCCCACGGATATGCGGTCGCGGAGGAAGCCCTGTACCGGCGCATCGGCAACGGTTAGGCACTCCACCCATCTAGTGTGCGGCCTCCCCCACGGTCAAGTCAGCCCGACGTGCAACATGGGCCAACGATCATCGAAGCAACGCCCTGTCGGCGAGAACAAGGAGAACCCATGAATGACGACGATCATCGTGACGCGCCATCTGAGGACAGCACAGACGCGGAAGCGTCCGTTGGCCCCGAGGGCGCGGTTGTCCGGACTGAGGTCCTCGGACAAGTTGGCGTGATCACCCTCGACGACGAACGCAAGCGCAACGCCCTCAGCACCAAGATGGTCAACGGTATCATCACCGCGCTCACGGACTTGCATGCCGAGGGTATGCGTGCTGCTGTGCTCCGCGCCGCAGCCGGGATGCACGTTTGGTCGGCCGGGCATGACATCGATGAGCTACCCCAGGGCCGCCGCGATCCGATGAGCTACAACGACCCTCTCGAGGAGCTGCTCCGCGCGATCCGCACGTTCCCGGCTCCGGTCATCGCCATGGTGCACGGTTCGGTGTGGGGCGGAGCGTTCGACCTCGTGCTCAGCTGCGATGTGCTGATCGCCGATGAGACGGCCACCTTCGCGATGACCCCCGTCAACCTCGGTCTCCCGTACAACATCGCGGGCCTGCTCCACTTCCTCGGACGACTGCCCGTGAACCTCACCAAGGAGATGTTCTTCACCGCCACGCCCATCGACGCCCGGAAGGCCAAGGAATGGCTCGTGATCAACCACTTGGTGGCATCGGCCGAGCTCGAGAGCGTCACCCTCGATCTGGCCGCGACAATCGCATCGAAGTCGCCCCTGGCAATCGCGGTCATCAAGGAGCAGCTCCGCGTCCTCACCGATTACCAGCCTGTCGCGGCACACGTGTACGACCGCATCCAGGGCCTGCGTCGGGAGGTCTACGACAGCAGCGACTATCTCGAGGGTCTCAAGGCCTTCGCCGAGAAGCGCAAGCCGCGCTTCCAGGGCATCTGACGCGGCCAACCCGGAGTCCGCAGTCCCGCCGGCCGCTCGCGCCGGCGCGGCGAACCTCGCTAATGCGCGCGCATGTAGCGCACGACATCGCGCGCGAGGTTGTACACGTCCGGCGACCCGAGGCCGGTGGCGAAGTCCCAGCCGGGTGTCGCAGGGTAGTAACGGTTGGTACCGACGGTGATGTCGTGGAACGGCGGGTACGGTTGGCTGCTCGCGGCGAGCGCGTATAGCATCGGGTCCACGAATCCGAGGTGCGCGACGCCCTCGCCATGCGCGTACTGCTCGATCAGCGCCATCGAGGCCGCCCAGAAAGGCGCGGCGGCGCTGGTCCCGCCGGTCTGGCCGCCCGATCCGGCGGTGTAGGTGGCCCAGCCGGACGCGACGTCTGCGTCGGCGGAGACATCGGGGAGCTGCCGCCTGCCGTCGGAGAAGCCGTTGCTCACGCCCGGCCCCTGCTGCCACGAGGGTCGCGCGAAGTAGGCGCTCAGGCCACCGCCGCCGCCGCTGTTCTCGAGCGGGTCCTCCCAGGTCGTCTCGCCGGCGTAGGCGCCGTCGGTGTCCACCGACAGCGCGGTACCGCCGACCGTGATCACGTCCGGGCTCGAGGACGGCCACTCGACCGACAGACGGTGGTCGCTCGAGTTGAAGTCCTGGCACTCGTACGCGCCGGAGTCGCCGGCTGACTTGAAAATGCTGACGCCGTGGGCGATGGCCGCGTCGAGCGCCTGCTCGTCGAGCTGGATGTCCGGCCTCGCTGCGTTCAGCTCGCAGCCGCCCCAACTGTCGGAGACGATGTCGGCCCGGCCGTCGGCGACGATCCGGTCGATCACGTCGGCGAGCGAGTCGGCGCCTGACTGGTTGGCCTGAGGCGCGCTGTACACGAGCAGCTGGGCTTCCGGCGCGATCTCGTGCATGACCTCCAGGTCGACCTCGGTCTCGCTCTCGTCGCCCTGGTTGTCATCGCCAGAGCCACCGTCGACCGGGACGACGACCGGGGTCAGCGCCGGCAGTCCGAACTGCCGATCGAACGCGTCGAGGTCCGGCTGCTTGTAGTTGGCGAGCGCGACGAGCGCGATCCGCTCGTTCTGGGCCTTGTCTTCAAGGCCGTAGAGAGGGTTGATGTCGTAGGCGGCGCGGGCGACCGCCGGAGTGAGGCCGATGCCGGGGACGTCGTCGGCGATCTCCTGATTGCCGCTGTTCAGTCCGGCCACGGCGCTGACCGCCGCGCGCAGGTTGGCGGGGATCGTGAGCCGGCCGGAGGGGGCGTGGAAACGCCCACCGCCGGTGCCTGCGTAATCGAGCATCCGCGCGCCGAACACCCGCTGCACGGTCCCCGCGGTGCCGCGGACCTCGAGCGCGGTGCGCTGCGGGAAGGCGGCGGTCACCTGCAGCCCGTCGCGCACTAGGGCCACGCGCGCGGCGTGCAGCGCGCGGCCCGTGACACCGAAGCGCTCGCCGAACGAGCGCGCATCGATGAACCGGTGGTAGGACGGCGAGGCCGGGTCGTAGAGCGCCTGCACGAAGTGGTGCAGGCGCTGGGCACCCGGCATGCGCAGCACGAGTGAGAAGCTCAGCATGGCGTGAGGATCGGTGGCGCCGAGCAGTGCAGCGTGAGGATCGGTGGCGCCGCCGCGGGGCAGAACCTCGGCGACAGCGGCTCCGTGGACGGCGCCCGGCCACGTGACGCTGTTGATCACCTGGTCGGCGAGCTGGTAGAGAAACGAGCTCGCGCCACTGTCCCGCACCGGTGCCACCACGGTTGCGGTGACCGTCAGCGAACCGTGGCCGGCGGCCTCCGAGGCGATGCTGACGGGCTGGCCCACGCCCTGCGGCGCGGCGAGATCACCCGTGTAGGTGCCCCCTACCCCCGCCACGTAGCCGACGCTCGAGCCCAGCAGTTGAGCGGCCGGGTTGCTGTTCAGCGCGACCTGCGAGACCCCCTGCAGGCTGCCGACCTGAGCTTTGATCGCCTGCGCGGGAGAGACATTCGATCCAGCAGCCTGGATCAGGATGATGCCCGTCGACCCGTCCTGCAGCTTGGACTGCAGCATCATGCCCTCGCCGTCCTGTGCGGCGACGCTCGCCTCGTTTCCCGGGTACTCGACGCTGTAGCCGAAGTGAAGGCTGCGCCACCTCGTGTTGGAGACGAGCGGCTGCGGCGTCCGGGGTGTGACGCCGCAGAGGCGAGCCGACTGGCATTCCGCGGTCTGCCGCGGTGCCATCAGCCCCGCCGCCGCGGTGCCCGCCACCAGGATCAAGCCGAAGCCTCCCACAAACAAGACGAGGAGCCGGTGCGCGCGCAGACGCCCGTGGCTCACGCCACGGTGCTGATGGACTTGATGGTGGCCGATCACGGCGCCGACTCCGGAGGCGCTGCGGCGAACGCATGGCCCGCGTCCGCCCTCAGGAGCGCGGAGGAGGGCTTCGGGAGTGCCTGCAGCGAGACGCCGCAGTGGCCGCAGAACGTGTGGCGCGCCGTGAGATGGCCGCAGTTGGCGCATGTGAACTCCGGTCCGATCGGGATCTCCAGCGCCTCCTCCAGCAGGCCGACGTGGATCGCGCGGCGCAGCAGCACGATCACAACGAGGTCCAGCGCGATCAGCCAGGCGAGCCAGGCGCCCGCCCGCAGGAATGTCTCTGCGACCGAGCCCGCCACCACGAGCACGGCCGCCAGCGCCATCGCCACCACGGGATGGCCGGCGCGACCGAGGGCCTCTGCGTCACGCGCAGGCGCGCGATAGCGCAGCCAAACCGCGGCGCAGACCGCTGCGCCGGCGCCCATCGTCAGCACCGGCATCGCCACTCCGAGCGCCAGCAGCCGCCAGATCCATGGGAGCACAGACCCGGCGGGCTGGAGCCCCGAGCGCAGCAGGTGCACACCATAGGTGATCGCCTCGGCGCCGCCGAAGGCCGCGGCCGTCACCGCCCCGAACGTCACGCCGTCGAGCACGCTGCGGAAGCGTGGGTAGCGGAGCATCGCCAACGGGCCGGCGAGCATGACGAGGAGCCCGCAACACGGCAGGATGATCCCTTGGCCGAGCACGTAGCGGGAGTTGCCGTGCGCGAGCACATCCGTCAGCGACGGGCTGATCGCGATCGCGAGCAGCCCGAAGACCACGCCGGTGAGCGCGCCCCAGCCGAGCGTGAGCGTCACCGCCCACAACGGCTCGTCCTCGTAGAGGTTGACGTCGATCAGGTAGAGCGTGACCAGCAGCGGCAGCAGCAGCGCCGCCGCGATCAGCGCGACCCCGAACAGGTGCAGGACGGCGAGCAGCACCACGACGCCGGTGCCGAGCGCGAGGGCGACGCGAAGGCTCCAGTGTGACGCGCGGGGCAGGTGCGGGAACAGGCTCGAGACGATCGACGGCAGCGCCACGTGCTCGTGCGGAGCCGCTGCGAAGTGGGTGCGCTCCCGCGAGCGCCCCGAGAAGCTCTCGTGCAGCGGCGCGCCGCACCGTATGCAGAAGGTTCCCGGAGGCGTGTCCTCGGTGCATGCGGAGCAGGTGACCATACTCATGCCCTCCGGCCGTCAGGCGAGCGAAGGATGCTACAGCGGGCTGAGCGACAGGAACAGGTTCTGCGCCAGATCGCCGTTCGCCGGGCCCCACGTGACGCCGACGTACATCTGGCCGTTGGAGGAGGTCCCAACCCCGCTGAACACCTGGCCCTCCTGTGCGCTCCAGATCTCGTACTGGCCGTTGTCGGAGCTCATGAAGAACGGAGTCGACTGAACCGCCTGAGCGGACTTCACGCCGGGCAGCAGGCTGTTGGCGCCACCGCCCATGCCCTGCACGGTGTCCGTCATGAAGGTCGCGAGGGCGCTCTGGTCGTCGGCGATATCCGGAGCGGCCTCCTGCGGGACGCTGATCAGCGCGGCGCCCTCGTTGCCGTCAGATGAGATGTAGCTGTCGAAGCCCGGCCCCTCGGACACCGCCTGCCATCCGTCGGGGACGCACATCGCACCGTCGACGTCGGGCAGGCGCACCGCATGCAGGCCGGCCCAGTCGCCGGAGCCCGTGGCGCTGCCCGCAAGCTGCCCGTTGACGAACAGCTCGACCTTGTACTCGCCGCCGGGCAGACAGGTGGCGGGGTCGGAGCTCGCCACGTATGCCTCGTTGCTGGACGCGTAGCTGCCGCCGCCCTCGTCGGTGAGTCCGCCGGGACCGACCGGGCCGGAGATCTCCGGTAGAACTGACCACTCGCCGTGGAGCGGATCCTTGTACTCCCACTGAACCGAGAGACGGTCGTGGCTGGGGTCGAACCCAACCGACTTGTCGATCGTGTACAGGGCATGTCCAGGATCGGGCTGTGCGGTGACCCCGCTCAGCTTGGCCGGCGTTGCAGCGCTCGTGCTCGGCGACGGGGCGGCGCCGGTGGGAGTCGTCGATCCCGCCTCGCCGGCGGCAACGAGCCGCCCGCGGAGGGGCTCGATCGTGGCCTCCAGGCTCGGATAGCGGAGCTCGATCAGGCTGAGATCGGTTAGCGACGCGGCCACCGCGCGCTCACGCGGGACGCCGGGCGCCTGCAGCGCACGCAGGCCCGCCGCGAAGTCCGCCGAGGCGGTGTCGCCCAGCACCAGATCGTCCTCGGCGATCCGCAGCCGGGCGCCCGCGACGAGCGCCGCCACGTCGTCCTGGCCGGACATCTGGCCAAGGCTGTCCTCCAGGTAGTCGCGGCTGGCGCTCAGATCGGAGCTGTTGCGCTCCAGAGCGCCCAGATAGAGGAGGTTGCGGCCCAGGTCCAGGAGCAGGGTGGCGGAATCCGATCCCTGGTCGTGTGCCGTCTTCTGGTCGGCGATCGCCGCACGCAGCGACGCCGTTGTCGGGATCGTCACCGGCCCGGCGGTGGTCGGCAGCAAATTGACGCCCGTGCCCGTGTGCGGGAAGCCGGCGCCGAACTCGGCCTGCGCGCGTTCGGCGTAGGCGTTGGTGAACTGGCGGTTGGCGTCGATCGCATGGGTGAAGTCGACCATCGCGGCGTGGTAGTCACCGCCATTGAGGCTCACCTCCCCGTTGGCGAACGATGTGGCTGCCTGCGCGGGCGGCGTCGTCACCGGCGAGAGGACCTGCACCAGAGCCCACACGCCCGCCACCAGGACCAGGCACGCCGCGGAGCGCGAGTAGAGCAGGCGGCGCTGGCGGCCCTGCGGCGTGAGCGAGTAGCCGAACAGGAATACCGAGACGGCCAGCATCGTGAGCGCCGCCGCGTAGTAGACGAAGTGCGACTCGGCATCGTCGGCGGCCTGGTTCGAGGCGTCACGCAGCGCGGTCAGCACGTAGGCCTCGCGCTGGCTCTGCTGGACATAGCGCGTCGGGAAGCGTGGATCCTGCTCTGGGCTGTAGAAAGCGGCGTGGGCCGGGCAGCGCGGCTGGATCGAGGGCGAGCAGACGTAGGGGATGCCCTCGGACTTGGCGATCGCGGCGGTGTCCGCCTCGGTCTGAGAGGCGATCGCGTTCCAGCGCGTGGCCGTGAGCGCCGTGGCCTTCGACGCGGTCCCGTAGGTCTGGAAAAGGGAGGCGTTCGCGGCGTAGCGCACCTGCGCGGTGGCGAGGTTGAGGCGGTCCAGAATGACGTGCGCATGCCCAAGGTTGACCGCTGAGGCCTCCAAGGCGAGCGTGCCGTACGTCTCCGCGCGCGAATCCGCCCTGTCGTGGGTGCGCAGCGCTCCCGCCTGCGCGAACGCGACGCACGCTCCGATCAGCGTCGTGAGCACCGTTGCGATCGCGATCAGCTGGCCGTAGCGGTCGGGCTTGTGCCCGTGCTCGCCGACGAGCTCTTCAACGCGGGGGATCTCGGGTCCGGCTTCGGCCATGGTTGCCTAACTCGTGAACTGGACTGTTGCGAACAGGATCAGACCGACGATCGCGAGCGTCAGCCCGGAGCCGGCCAGATACACCTTCGGCGGCCCGGTGATCACGGCTGCGAGCGTCAGCAGCACCATCACCGCGACGAACAGCGCAGCGATGCCGGTGAAGTCGACGCCGTGCGTGTGCTCGCTCTCGGCGGTCTCGTGGAGCTTCTCGGGATCGAGCCCGTGCAGCGCGGTGTCCGCATTCTCGGCTCGCGCCAGCGCCACATCAGCCTGGTAGGGGTGGCCCGGCTGATAGGTGCCGTCGTCGCGCAGGGCCGGGTTGCCGGTCGGATTGCTCGAATCGAAGGTGAAGTCGTTGTAGACGATCTGCCGGCCGAGATAGCGCGCGATCCCGAGGTCCGCCTGGGCCTCGATCACCATCTGCGCGCCGACCGCGCCTCCGACCTTGCCGGAGTCCTGTTGCAGCGAGTGCGCGAGCGCCGAGTACTGGGCGAACTGCCCGAACGTCTGCACGTCCGCATCGATCGCCTGGTTGTCCTGGACGATCAGCTGCTGCTGGGCGACGAGGTCCTGGCGTGAGAGCTCTTCCGCGTGGGCCGAGTGCTCGTCGGAGAGCGAGGCGCGCCAGCCCATCAGGGCGGCGAGCACCGAGACGAGCACGATCCCGAGCGGGATCCAGTGCCCTCTCGCACGTCTTTTCGCGTTCTATTCGAATCACGTTAGGTTTCTGTTCAGCTGGAGCGCTGAGATTTGCTCATGAACACCACCGAGTACAGCTCCGGGCAGCGCGATCTGCCGCCGCGACGAGCGGCTTCGCTGCATGCGCTCGCGTTGCGGCCAGCTCCCAGCTCCCGCACCGCTCGGGGCTCGACGAACATCTCCCCCAATTGGCCATCACCGAGCAGCGGTGCGCCATGGCCCTCGCCGCGCATCGGCTCGCGCAGTTCGTCGATCACGAACCCGGCGTCCGAGAGCGCTCGGGTGTAGCTCTCCAGCGGCCCGGTCGACCCCTCGAAGCTCATCCGCAGCTCGCGACGGATCACGACGCCAGTGCAGCGCCGATCGGTGAAGTAGTCCTCGAGATGCTCGTCGGGACGGTGAAGCGGGTCCACGATCGCGACCACGAGCACGCCTCCGGCGAAGCACTCGCACGATCTCGCCGATCACCTGGTCAAGCTCCCGTTTCATGCCGGCGTCGGGTGATTTGGGGTCGTGGCCTTCGTATAGAGAGCCAAGCTCCCAAAGCGTCCGTTTCGCGGCTTACTTTGGGTCCTAGAGCAGGTTTGTCTGCTCGCGCACATGGTGCTGCCAGGATCGGTGCCACGCTTTGGGCGGTCGTGGCTCAGGGCTTGATGCCCGTGGATGGCGTGGCGACTCAGCGCATCGCAAGCGAGCATCCTTCGGGTGCTCCAGATGGCGTCCGGCGTCGCCGCCCAACACACGCCGGGTCGCCACGCACACACACCGATAGCCAACACGCACGTGCCGGGCCGCCCAGCCTGCGGGCGGGCGGCCCGGATGCACACGCGTAAGTGCTACTCGTCCCGGTCGAGCGGGAAGTCGTCCGGCGGCGGAACGTCGAGGTCGCCGAGCTCGTCGACGAACCCGAAGGACGAGTTCGAGCGCCCGATGTCCTCCAGATCGGAGATGTCCGCCTCCAGCTCGCCGAAGCTCGACAGCACGTCCCCCTCCGCGAGACCCAGCTCGGCCGCGAGATCGTCGTGGTCGAGCAGGCCGACCTCGTCGATCCCGCGGGGCAGCGGCTCGGCCGGCTCGATCTCGATCCGGCGGTAGCGCTTCAGGCCCGTGGCGGCGGGGATCAGCTTGCCGATGATCACGTTCTCCTTGAGGCCGTTGAGCCGGTCGATCTTGCCCTCGAGCGCCGCGTCTGTGAGGACCTTCGTCGTCTCCTGGAAGGAGGCGGCCGAGAGGAACGAGTCGGTGTTCAGCGACGCCTTCGTGATCCCGAGGATGATCTCCTCCGCCTCCGCCGGCTCGCCGCCGTCGTCGATCACGCGCTGGTTGATGCGGTTGTACTCGTGGCGATCGACGAACACGCCGGGCAGCAGGTCGGTGTCGCCCTTCTGGTCGACGCGCACCTTCTTCATCATCTGGCGGACGATCAGCTCGATGTGCTTGTCGTTGATGTCCACGCCCTGTGACTTGTAGACCTCCTGGACCTCGCGCACGAGATACAGCTCGGTCTCGGTCCGGTCACGGACCGCGAGCAGCTCGTGGGGGTACAACGAGCCCTCATTGAGCTGGTGGCCCGAGTCGATCCGCTGGCCGGACTGGACGAACAGCAGCGTGCGCCGCGGGAACGCGTGCCGGTGCTCCTCACCGCCCTCGTCGGTGATGACGACGGTGATCGTCTTGTCCGCCTCCTCGATCGAGACGATTCCGGGAACCTCGGCGATCCGGGCGAGGCCCTTCGGTTTGCGCGCCTCGAACAGCTCGACGACGCGCGGCAGACCGTGCGTGATGTCGGCACCCGCGACGCCGCCGGTGTGGAAGGTGCGCATCGTCAGCTGCGTGCCCGGCTCGCCGATCGACTGCGCGGCGATGATCCCGACCGCGTCGCCGATCTGCGCGACCTTGCCCGTTGCCATCGAGCGTCCGTAGCAGGCCTGGCAGACGCCGGTGAGCGCCTCGCACTTCAGCACGGAGCGGACCTTGACGGTGACCAGCTCACCGGGCGAGGAGTCGCTCAGCTGCTCGATCATCGTCGCGAACTCGGCGCGGTCGATCTGGATCCCCTTCTCGACTATCACGGTGCCGTCGGGCGCCGTGATCTGGTCGGCGGTGATCCGCCCGATGAGGTTGTCGTTGGGCTCGTTCGTCGCGCGGAGCTTGCGGTTCTCCGGGTCGATCTCGGTCTTGTACAGCGGCATGTTGATGTACTCGGTCGTGCCGCAGTCCTCCTGGCGGATGATCACATCCTGCGACACGTCGACCAGGCGGCGCGTCAGGTAGCCGGAGTCCGCGGTGCGCAGCGCCGTGTCGGCGAGGCCCTTGCGGGCGCCGTGCGTCGAGATGAAGTACTCGAGCACGTCGAGGCCCTCCATGAAGTTGGCCTTGATCGGACGCTCGATGATCTCGCCCTTCGGATTCGCCATCAGGCCGCGCATCCCGGCGAGCTGCCGGATCTGCTGGAAGGAGCCACGCGCACCCGAGTTGGCCATCATGAAGATCGGGTTCAGCTCATCGAGGTTGTCGACCATCGCCTTGGCGACCTCGTCGGTCGCCTCGTTCCACAGCTTCACGACCGCCTCGTGTCGCTCCTCCTGATGCATCTCGCCGACGTTGTACTGCGCGTCGATGTCGGCCAGCC
>JBKQIR010000071.1:0-3577 GCA_052148275.1 Solirubrobacteraceae bacterium | reverse complement strand
CATTCCGGAGCTCAGTCTCGACAGACCCAGCCGCGAGGTCGTTGTGATCGAGCCACAAAACCGACGGAAGCAGAGCGCGCGACACACGCGTGGCTGGCGGTCTCGCCCAAGGCCCACCTGAGTCGTGTGACGGCGTCCCTGCGCATGGGCGAATCTCAGGACAGGGTCGCTCGATGCGGTCCCGCTCTGCTTCTACGACGCCACGGGTGCGCGCCGGGCGACTGCTGGGCGGTAGCAGACGATCGGGATCGTGACGAACCGGGCGTCGCAGGACCGTAGCTTCAACTGCGGGGGTGAGCGTCCCGGCTGGCGGACCCCGTCTGGCTGCCAACAGGCGTGCCGTGCAGGCACCAGTTAGCCGTCGGGTTCGGTGAGATCGATCCCGCGGGCGGGGACGGGTGCTGATTGGATGATTGAGGTGGTCGTCTGGCCGTACGGGACGAAGCGGTCGATGACCTCCTCGAGGTGCTCGACCGAGCGGACGTGGATAGTCATGATGTAACAGTCCTCGCCTATGATCCGGCGGCAGTCGACGACCTCGGGAGTTCTCTTGGCCAGCTCACCGACCTCTTTGACCTGACGAGGGCCAGGCCTTGAGCGGATCACCGCGCCGAGCTGAAGGCCCAGCGCGCGAGGGTTGAGCTGGGCGTGGTGGCCGACGATGACCTGCTCCCGCTCCAGGTGCGCGAGACGCTCGGCGACAGCCGGTGAGGACAGTCCGACGCGTCGTCCGAGTTCGGCGAGGCTCAGCCGAGCATCGGCCTGCAGCTCCGCCAGCAGCCGAAGGTTGATCTCGTCAAGCAGAACACCTTCGGCATTGGTGGCGTGGCTGAGGATCGCATCGGCGGCGGGGATCTTCGCGCTGTGGTGCCGGCCGTGGCGTCAGCTGCGAAACATCGATCGCGACGGTCGCCGATTGCTGCTGGGTTGGGGCCTGACGCTCGGCGGTGATGAACGCCTGCTTCTACATCGCGATCAGCCGCCTACCACTTGCAACCGTCTCGGCAATCGAGTTTCTACCCATGATCGCCTTGGCCGCGGGCCCGCCCGCCGGCCCGAATCCCAGCTCGGCTGCGTTGCCAGAGTCGGGGCTGGGCCGGCTTGGGGGTTTGGTGGGCGGGGGATCGTGGAGCGCGATCTTGAGGTCAGCCTCGACGTGCCAGCAGGTGACGCGGACTTCCTGACGACGAGGCGCAGTTGCAAGCGCCTAGAAGACCGCTTACTTCTTCAGCGGTCTTCTAGGCGGGTAGTAGAGTTTGCCCTCGCTGGGGTTCGTTTTCAGCGACAGTTGGCGGAGGTGACCGGGATGCGCGGTTGGTGGGCGACGGGACGCGGGGCGGAAGGCTCTGTGGCACGGCGCGCTCGGATCAGTGTCCTACACCTCGCGGCTGCGTGGTGTGTGTTGCTGCTGGTGATCGCGCCCGCGGCTCGGGCGGGCACGGTTTGCAATACGGGGGAGGCGACAGTTGCCGTGACGGGTAGCTATTCCGGAACCTGGGCGTATCGCGACGACCAGGCGGACGGCATCATCGAGCAGCTCTCATTCTCGTGGACCGAGACGCTCAACGGCAAGACGGGTTGCTGGACACTTCAGAATGTCGAGGGGTCGGCGTCGCTGTCCGGCGGCGGGGGCAGCCCGCCCAGCGGCCCTAATTGCAGCGCGACCCTCGGCCTGGCCTCGGACGCCGCCAGCAACTTCCAGGAGGACAATCTCTCCACGGCGACGGTCCCTTTCGTCTCGCAGGAGAACCCCACGACGGGCGCAGTGGACAGCGAGCACTGGTTTGTGCAGGAGTACGTCCCATACCTGTATGGGGACCCCGAGGGGGTGGCGCAGAGCTCCGACACGGACACCAATGACTGGTGCTACGAGCCGGACGCGGGCGACCAGCCGACCGCCAACCAGATGTTCGCCGGCGGCGGCTGCCATATCGGCACCTTCTACGGCGGGGGCCCGGTCGACTTCCTCACGTTCCCGGTCGACGGCAGCCAGACCGCGACCGACGACTGCAGCTACACGACCACTGACGCCGGCGGCAACCTCACATCCGAGACGCTTGAGCAGTCAGTCACGATCGACTCGTCGATCCCGCACTGCGCCGACGAGTCCGTGAGCGCGACGAATGACCAGCCGGTGACTTTCTACTTCCAGTGCACGAACCCGACGGGGGATCCTTTGGAGTACTTCAAGGCGGCTCCGTACCCGATGCACGCCCAGAACATCGCCGTCCACGGCAACGAGGTCATCTACATACCGCGGGCGGGGTTCACCGGCGTCGACCAGCTCGGCTACTTCGCTAAGGAGGACGATGGGCTCCCGAGCGAGGACGCGACCGTGACGATCACGGTAGGACCTTGCGATGCTGCCCAAGCAGCATCTGCGCGGACCAGGGTCTTCTACTACTCGGCCCGGGGATCGGGCGAGACGGCGACCGACACGCCGCAGGCGATGGGAACGCCGGGGTACGCGCTCTATCAGGAACTCGCCAAACGCGGCAGGTCGGTGGGGGTGACGATCACCGGGCGGGGCATCCAATACCCGGCAGTCGGGATCGCCCCCAGCCTCACCCGGGACGCGCTGGAGTTGCACTTCCTCAGCTCCCAATACCTGGATAGCGTCATCGCGGGCATGAACTCCGGTGTCGCGGCGCTCACAGCGCTCGCCAGGAGCATGGGCTGCTCGCGCTGGACGGTCGTCCTGGCAGGATACTCCCAGGGCGCGGAGGTGATGCGGCGCGTTCTCGATGGGCTTCCGCCAGCTGTCCAGAAGCACGTCGCGACGATGATCTTCTTCGGCGATCCCTACTTCTACCCGCGCGAGGAGCACGTCACCGCTGAAGGGGGCTATGACCGCGACGATGTCGGGATCCTAGAGTTCGCAGCGCTGAACCCCGGGCTCGCCCTGGGACACGCGGTCCGTGCCCCGGCGATCCCGAACCCGATCCGGGCCTACTCGTGGTGTCATCGAAACGACCCAGTGTGCCAGTTCGGGGTCGATAATCATCCCATTATCAGCGTGCCCGTCGGCGGCAAGCGCCTGGCGGCCGACGTGCAAAACCACCTCGACTACGCGCAGGGGCCCGAGCTGTGCTCGCAGGCCGACGAGGTCGGCGCGGCCCTGCGGGACAAAGGCGTTCGGATGCCCGTGCGCCGCCGGTGCTGACGCGGCGAGGCCGGAGCGACACGACGCCGGCACCGGCAGGGCAGCGTGAATACAGTGGCCGCGCGCGCCGGGTCGCAGGCATCGGCTGTCCGAGCATGAGCGCGCCGAGCGGCGGCGTGCGGATTGTGAGCGGTCAAGCACGCCGCGGAGCAACTGTTGTGCTCAGCTCGCCGGCGCGAGCTGGGCCGCCGGCCGCCGCTGCACAAGGAGCGAAGGCGCAGATCTCATCCCACACAGTCGCGTCGAGTAGCGCGCCGTAGCGCTACCGGACACGGGACACAACCAGCCACGACTCAGGTGGGCCTTGGGCGAGACCGCCAGCCACGCGTGTGTCGCGCGCTCTGCTTCCGTCGGTTTTGTGGCTCGATCACAACGACCTCGCGGCTGGGTCTGTCGAGACTGAGCTCCGGAATG
>JBKQIR010000070.1:0-2677 GCA_052148275.1 Solirubrobacteraceae bacterium | reverse complement strand
GCTCCGCCGCGTGATCATCGCCGCGCAATATCACCCAGGACAGGGTCAGACCCCCACACCAGCAGAAATCCAGGACGTCCAACACGCATGGGCCGCAGCTGGCCTATGAACCGCGAAAGCCGAGAAGCTCACAGCGAATGTGAACTGCGGCGACAGCACCTCCCTGTCCAGCGGCCCGTTCGCCAGCGAGCTGCCGATCGACGCGAGCGGCGGTTTTCAGGGTACGCTCAGCTCAACCGGCGGTCTCGAAGTCAGCATCGCAGGAATGCTCAGCCCGGATGGCGGCTTCACCGGTAGCGCGCGGATGCTCAGTTCGGGTGCAGGGTACGCGCCCCTGTGCGATACCGGCCCGCTCACGTGGACTGCGGCCTACCAGTTCGCGCCTACACCCGCCCCGATCCTGGTCCGCGTACCGCAGCTGGTGGGGCTCACGCTCGGCGCGGCAGAGCGCCACTTGCGCGAGCTGGGGCTCGACGCGGCACCGCCCGACGCGCCGCGCTACGAGCCGGCGAGCAGCCCCGACGCGTACCAGAACGACGTCGTGGCAGTCCGCTCAGACGGTGCCGATCTTCGCGTGGTGGGACAGGACCTGGCACCAGGCACACAGGTCGCGGTCGGTTCATGGGTTGGTCTGAGCACCGTTCGCGCACCCGGTCCACCGCAGAACACATTCGCCGAGAGCGTCGGCGCGTTCGCGCTCGCGCGCGATGACCGAACCCTAACGATTCGCTTCCGTGAGCTGCCGGCTCGGTGCCGCCCACTTGATCACGTCGATGTGGTGCCCCACTCGCGCTGGGTAATCGTACGGGTGATCATCATTCTCGCCGACTCGCCTGCCTGCCAGCAATCGCCTGAGCTATGGCGCAGCGTTCGGCTCGTGCTCCCCTCGCGACTCGCCGGACGACCACTCCTCAACTCAGAGCCGGTCTTCCCAGACCCGCAAGTGATCGCGTCCTCCCCAGTGCCCTGGTCAGGGTACCTCAGTCCCGACCACCGCACAGCAGTGATCAACTTTCTATACGGAGCGTGCGAGGTACTCGCAGGCATAAAAGCGACTGTCACCAACGGCATCGCCCACATCACCATCTACGAAGGCGCGACGCAGACCTTCCTCCCCTGCGTCGCAATCGGACTTTTCGGAGAGACCTACGTGCGACTACCCCGCGCTGCCCAAACGCTCGCCGGCGGCCGAGAAAACCGACCATTCACTGGCCACATCCGACTCGGCCAGCTCAGATCTCAAAGCAACGACCTCGAGCGCGAAGCCGACGTCGTCGCTGTTGGCGCATTGGAGCGACGTCGCTTCCCTCGGGCTGGCATCGAGCCTGGCGCGGCGCGCTAGGCGCCGGGTCGGCGACGTCTCGGAGGGCGTGGCTGCTCCGTGCCTCAAGCAATGACGCAGGCGCCGTGACCGTTTCGCGGTGTAAACGGGAGCGCATGAGGATCTTCTCGCGTCGTTGCATGAACGCGAACGCGTCGCAGAAGGCGTTGTGGGCCTCGACTGCTTGCAACCTGCTAGCGAGCGGTCTCGACACCACGCGTCGAGCTGTGGTCGCGTTGGTGGCGACAGCGATCGGCGATCGCCGTCGACGCGCGCAATCGAGTTGCCTGTCTCGCACACGTGCCCTACCAGCCAGGCAACTGTACTCGCTGTGTGCTCGAGTGCGGCCGGTTCGACGTGCGACGGGTGCTGGTCCCCGCGCCTGCCGCCGACGGTCGGTTGCGGTAGATTCGGCGCGAACGTCTCGACGACTGGGAAAGGGGCCTGGCCATGGCAAACGCGAAGTTCGTGATCTACAAGGACAAGTCCGACCACTACAGGTGGCGGCTCGTGTCGTCCAACGGTCAGGAGACGGCCGCGTCGGGGCAGCACTTCGCGTCACATGCAGACGCCAAGCGCGCGGCTGAGCACGTCAAAGAACACGCCGCGACCGCAGATATCGTCGACGAGTAGTGCACCCGGGCGCGGGCGATGTCCGAAACGTCTCACTGACTCTCACGCTTCCGCGCCAGCCGAGGCGCCGCGACCACAGCGCGGCACAATCTCGACCGGGTGCGCACAGCGGCCCAGCTCAACTCGTGTAGCTCGCCGGTCCTCGCAGCCCGATTATCCAGTGCTCACGTGAGTAGGGCTCCCGGCCGTCAGGGGACGAGGACTGGTCTCGGCACGTTCCGCTGAGCTCACGGAGTCGGCCTTCCTCGCAGCGAGCTCGCTATGTGCAGTCCCGGAGCAGCGAGAACGGCGATCCCAAGCGCTGCAAGCCCAACCGTCCTTATCCAACGGCCGGCCGTTCCAACCACGAGCCCGGCCGCGCTCGACACCCCAGACGCTAGCCTTCGCACTCTTCGGTACGAGTACGGTCGCGCCGCAGCTGACGGCCGCTCCCTGGCCGCCGCCGCGCCGCAAAGCGGCGTTCGACCGGCGCGAGAAAGCTTCGCGATCACCGCCTCCGCTCCGCACCAGAAGCATCGACGTCGTGTCTGACGTCGACGTCGTGGCTTTCCGCGTCGCGCGGGGGCGCGCCGAGCGCGTCGGACTACTGCCGCATTGCATGGAAAGCGGCAGCCCGCCCGTCGTGTCCGTTCGTCGCTCCGGCTGTCCGGTAGCAGCAGCGTTGAGCGGCGGCGGCGGCCTCGGGACCGTGGCCGCTTCGATCCAGTCGCAGCAGAGCGACCA
>JBKQIR010000069.1:0-68157 GCA_052148275.1 Solirubrobacteraceae bacterium | reverse complement strand
GGCGTCTGGACGCGCCTGACGCCACCGGCTCGCCCTCAAATACTCCCGGTATTATCGCGGCGAGCCGGCGGCGCCAGACACGCCCAGCCACTCGCCGGATCACCACACTAATTTCCTCGCGGACCCTAAACTAAGTCGCACCGGCGTTCAGTCCTTCGAAGGTTTGTCCTCGGGCTCGATCGGCTGATCGACCCAGGCGCTGAACAGCAGCAGACCAGAGAACGCGGTGCTGAGCCCGGAGCCCGCGGGCTCCGGGCGGCCGGCAACCGCCACGGCGGCGTACGGGTGGTCGAAGCGCAACGTCGCAGCACGCTCCAATCCCTTGTTCCGGGGCGCCATCGCCGCCGCAGCCCTCACGATAAAGGCGGTTACCGCAGCCGCCTCGAAGCCGTAGCGGCCGTACGAGGCGACCGCCGCCTGGACAGCCTCGGTCTGGTCGTCGTCCTGCGGTCCGATCAGGCTCCGCAGCGTCTGCAGAGCCGGCTCGCAGCCGAACAGCTCCGAGCGCTTCAGATCGGTCTCCGTCTCGATCCGCCAGGCCGGGAGGCTCGCCGCGGTGATCCGCTCGATCCGCTCGCCGTCACGGTGGGCACGCACCTCCCGCTCGCTGATCCGCCATGAGTGCCCGTCGCCGAGCGGAAGCTCGAACAGCGAGCACGCCATCGTCGCAACGTCGGCGAGTCCCACCGCAGCGATCTCATAGGCGGCGTCGAGCACCGCCTCACGCGGGACCATCGGATCGGCCGATACAGAGATCACCGTCAGCTCCTCCTTGGCGACGGCGAGGTGGACGGCGAGGAGCCCGGCGGCAGCGCTCCGCGCGAGCAGCGCCCGTCCCGCGGGTCGGGCATCCAGCAACAAGCGGTCGACCTGCCCGCGCCAGGGACTGCGCCCCCCCAGTGAATCGGCGGCGGGCGCGACGTCGAACGGCTGTTGCCATGAGACCTTCGTCGCCAGCGCGGAGGCGAGCACGATCCGTGTCAGCGGATCGATCGTGAGCGGAAAGCGCTTGATCAGACCCATCGTCCTGCGGTCCGTCCATGCGTCGGCCTCCGCCTGCGCCGGCATGAAGCCGGACTCCACATCGGGCGGCAGCGAGCGCACCCAGCCGGCGAGCGCCTCGGTCGCGTCGCTCGCCCGCACCCACACGGCGATCGCCGCCCGCAGCGCCGGCGGCGGCTGTGCGACCAAAGCGGCCAGCAGCTGTCCTGCCTCGCCGGCAGGGCAGCCGAGCACATCCTCGAGCATCCGCTCCTCCTCGCCCACCGCACCGGTGGCACACGCGGCGAGGAGCAACCAGATCCCGAGCGGCGAGCAGACCGCGGCGCCCTCGTGCTGCGCCAGAACGGCCGGATGGATCCGGCGCGCGTACGCGTCGACTAGCTCGGCCAGACGCCCCTGCACGCCCGCACGATCGACGACCATGAATGAAATCTACTCGTCAGGTGCGGGTGATCAGAACGGTGCCGGCCACGACGAGCGCGACCCCGGCCCAACGCCCCGCGCTCATTCCGATCTCCGGGACGCCGAACCAGCCGAAGCGGTCGGCGACCACCGAGACCACGATTTGGCCGGCGACCAGCAACGAGATGACACCGGCGACCCCCAGCGGGCGGACCGTGACCAGCGAGACGGCCACGACGGAGGCCCCCGCGAGCCCACCTACCGCGTACTCCGGGCGAAACGCGACCAGACCCGAGAGGCGTGCCGGATCGGCGAACGCGAGCAGCAGCAGGGCGAGCACGAACAACGAGATCGCGGTGCTGATCAGCGCCGCGGCGAGATCTCCGACGTGCTCGGCGAGCGCCGCGTTGGCCGGCGGCTGCAGCGCGACGAAGCCGCCGACGGCCAGCGTGCAGATGATCGCGAGCGGGCGTCCCACGGTGCCCCGTTCCCGCTTGAGCGGGAGAATCCTTCCGCACGTCAGTCGATCCAGTAGCGGCGCATTCTGCAGCCGTCCGGGTCGATGCGGACGTCTTCGAGCTCGCCGCCGAGCCGCTCGATCACCTTCGCGGAGGCGAGGTTTCGAACCTCGCAGGTCAGCAACGCCCGCTCCACCCCTTCGGACCGGGCGATGACCAGCGCCTGACGGAGCATCTCGGTCGCGATGCCCTGACGGCGAAAACGTGGACGCACGCCGTACCCGATATGGCCACCGAAGCTCGTGAGGAAGCCGTTGAGCTCGTGTCGGATCGAGACCCGTCCCACCAGCGCGCTGTCGACCTCGGCGACGAGAAACGCCGCGGGCACGCGATCCGCGGGCAGGTCGAGCCCTCGGCGGTGACGGCGATTGCGCTCGAGATATCGCGTCCAGGGTTCCTCGGAGTCCCAGCCGAGAAGGAACGTGAACCCGTCATTCGCGAGCTCGGCCTGGGCAGCTCGCGCCTCCTGCTCATCGTCAACTCTCAGAGGGCGTAGACGCAGATCCATGCGGAACAGTGTGCACAGCCGGGGAGAGCGATCGACCCGCCGCAGCTGAGCGAGCTCAACGGTCGGCAGAATCCGACGCGTCCAGCAACGACGGAATGAGTGTCGTGGGTCCTTGGTGATCGGTGCGGCGGCTACGCGGGCAGCCAGAGCGCGTCGTCGCCGAGCTGGCTGCGCGTGGCGCGACCGTCGCCCACGAGCGCCAGCAGCGCCTCCTCGGCACGAGCGCGGTCGGGGGCGTCGTTGCCGGATGTCATCAGCGCCGCGACCTCCTGCGTGGTCAGCGGGAACGGGAAGTACTCCAGCAGCGGTGCCGGGTCTTCTGGTGGCGCCTTGCGCGACAGGGTCGGATCGAGGTTGGCGATCAGCACGTCATACGCCTCGACCGGCTGGAATCCACCGGCCTCCAGCCGTCGGCCGTCGGCGGCCTCAAGGACGAGCGACGGCGCCGTGTAGCGAACCTTGCCGTCGCTGTTGCCGGCCTTGCCCTGGAGCTCGGTCGCCGAGCCCGCGGCTGTCCGCGTCAGCGCCTTGTCCTGCTCGTAGGCTTCGAGCACCTCGGGCGAGTCGATCAGCTCGACGACCTTGACCCCGTCGACGCCGGGAACCGCGCCGAGCACGACGCGCATCTGATCATCATCGTCGAACAGGAACGGGCTGGTGAAGTTCGCAAGCTGCAACGCGCGGAACACCTTCCACTCGCTTCCCGGCCACTGCTGCCGGGTCGCGATCACCGCGCGGCAGGCACGCGAGGAGGCGCTCATCCTCGGCTTGAGCGCTCCGGCGAACGGCATCCCGTAGCGGCCGCGGAAGCGCAGCTGGCTGAGCGCTCCACGTACCGGCGTGAAGCCCATGGCCTCGTAGCGCGAGGTGTCCTCGCTGAGCCCGACGAGGACGAGGCGCCAATCGAGCTGGTCGCCATAGCGCCACTCGATCACCCGCAGCGCGGGGCAGGCCGAGTAGGCCCACGGGCACGCGGGGTCGCTGAAAAGGGTGGCTGTGATCGAACTGTTGATGGATCAATCATACGGCACCGTCGGCCCGCGCCAGACGGTCGATCAGCGCGACCTGCGCCGGGTTGATCCGCTCGCGGGCTTCGTCGAGAACGAACCACTCGGCGCGGTCCACCTCGGGGATCTCGATCGTCCGCCCTGAGCGCGGAGGCCACTCCAGCTCACAGGTGTTGCTTTGCAACGTGCGCGTATCGAGGTCACCCGGCACTCCCCAGGCTCTGACGAGCTTTCCGGACTTCAGTCTTACCTCGCCGAGGTCGATGACGTGACCATGCGGCGCCGGCGAGCCGAGCTCCTCCTCGAACTCCCGTCGTGCTGCCGTGAGCGGGTCCTCGTCGGATCCGTACTCGCCCTTCGGAATCGACCACGCGCCGGTGTCGCGCGTGGCGAAGTAGGGGCCACCGGGGTGCACCAGCAGAACCTCGAACGCCGCCCCGCGCCGACGGTATAGCAGGATGCCGGCACTGCGAGCGGGCATTGCGCAATGCTATCCCGATAACGCGGAGAACCGGATGAGAACGATCGCAATCTGGTGCTTCCGTCACCGGTGGATCGTCATCCTGACGTGGCTCGTCGCCATCATCGGAATGACCGACATCCACGCGAACGTCGGCAGCAACTACACGGATAATTTCAGCCTCGCTCATACCCAGAGCTTCGAGGCTCAAAACCTCCTGAAACGCAGCGCCCCGAAGGCATCGGGGGACACCGAGCAGGTCGTGATCGCCGTTCCGCGCGGCTCGGTGACCGATCGCGCTGTGCGCCGGCGGGTTCAGGCGCTGCTCGGCAGTGTCGCTCGCCTGGAGCACGTCGCCCAGATCGAGTCGCCCTACGACGGCGCCCGCGGTGCGCACCAGATCGCCCGTTCCGGCCGGATCGCGTTCGCGAACGTGACCTTCGACGTCGGATCCGGCGAGGTCTCGGAGAAAGAGTCCAAGGCCTTCGCAAGGCTCGTGACGGGCGCGTCCGGGAGCGGAGTCGAGCTCGAGGCCGAGGGCGAGATCGCCGAGAACGCCAATCCTCAGGGCACGAGCGCCGGTCTGCAGATCGGGATCGCGGCCGCCGCCGTCGTGCTCTTCCTCGTGTTCGGCTCGCTGCTGGCGACGATGCTGCCACTGCTGACGGCGGGCGCCTCGCTCGGTGTCGCAATGGCGGTCGTGGGACTGCTGTCCAACGGGGTTCCGATGGCCTCGTTCTCCGGTGAGCTGTCGCTCCTGATCGGGCTCGGCGTCGGCGTCGACTACGCGCTGTTCATCGTCACGCGCTACCGGCAGGGTCTGATGCGGGGCTTGCGACGCGAGGAGGCGATCGCTCAGTCGCTCGACACCTCGGGGCGGGCGGTCACGTTCGCCGGGATGATCGTCGTGATCGCGATGCTCGGGATGCTGCTGCTCGGCGTGAGCTTCCTCTACGGCGTCGCGATCGCGGCCGCCGTGACCGTCACGTTCACTGTGATCGCGGCGCTGACGCTGCTGCCTGCGCTGCTGTCCCTGTTCGGGCGCGGTGTGCTTCGTCGCCGAGACCGCCGCGCGCTGCGCGAGGGACGGCTCGCCGTCAGCGACGAGTCGGCACTGTGGAGCCGGTGGGCGGCCACGCTCGAGCGCCGGCCCGCCACGTTCGCCGCGATCGCGCTCGGCGTGCTCGTCGTGATCGCGATCCCGTTCTTCTCGATGCGCCTCGGATCGACCGACGCCGGCACGGATCCCGCGAGCACGACGACACGGAAAGCCTACGACCTCCTCGCGGACGGTTTCGGGCCAGGCTACAACGGCCCACTGGAGCTGGTCGCCCAGGTGCGGACGCCGGCGGAGAGCGACGGTTTCGCCCGCGTCGTGCAAGTCGTCGCGCACACGCCGGGTGTCGCCGGCGTCACGCATGCGCAGATCCTGGCAGCACGGCACGGACAGCCGGCGGTGGCGGTCGCGGAGGTCTATCCCAGCGGCTCGCCGATGGCGGCATCGACCTCGGACCTGCTGAGCGATCTGCGCGGCGCGATCCTGCCCAAGGCCACGCGCGGCACCTCGCTGCACGTCCTCGTCGGCGGTGAGACCGCTGTCTTCCAGGACTTCAGCGACGTGCTGACCGGCAAGCTGCCGCTGTTCGTCGGAATCGTCGCGTTCATGTCGTTCCTGCTGCTGATGATGGTGTTCCGCAGCATCGTCGTGCCGCTGGTAGCAGCCGTCATGAACCTGCTGGCGACCGCCTGCGCGCTCGGCGTCGTCACAGCCGTGTTCCAGTTCGGCTGGGGTGGCTCGCTGATCGGCCTCAGCACGACGGGTCCTGTCGAGGCGTTCCTGCCCGTGATCCTGTTCCCGATTCTGTTCGGGCTCTCGATGGATTACGAGGTGTTCCTCGTCACGAGGATCTACGAGGAATGGCACCGCCGCGGCGACACGCACGAGGCCGTCAAGCACGGCCTCGCGGCCACAGGCCAGACGATCACGGCGGCTGCGTGGATCATGATCCTCGTGTTCGGTGCCTTCCTGCTCGGCGGCCAGTGGGTGATCTCGCTGTTCGGAGTCGGGCTGGCGAGCGCGGTGTTCATCGACGCGTTGATCATCCGCTCGGTGATCGTGCCCTCCGTGATGCTGAGGCTCGGTGACAAGAACTGGCACCTACCGGACATGCTCGAGCGCCGGATGCCGCACCTGCGCGTCGAGGGTCAGGCGGACGCGCATCCGTGCGATCTCGAGCTCATCACCGGGCCCGATGAGGACGGCGAGCTGCACGAGCCGGATGAGGACGGCGAGCTGCACGAGCCGGCTGAGGACGGCGAGCTCGAGCACATCAACGCCTAACCGATATGCTCGTCAACGCATTCAAGATCGTCGGCTGCAGAGCCGATGATGTCACCAGGCCGACCGGCCACATGCGCACCGTTTGCGTCACTGACCTCTTCGCGATGGTGGTGTAGCGCGGGAGGCGGGCTGCCCCCGCCCGCCTCCCGCGCGGTTGCGCACCTGTCTGCCATCGACCGCCTCCGGTCCAAGGTGATGGGCACAGGACAGCCACAGCTCGGCGCCGAGCCTGTGGCGCTACAACGGGAGGCGTTCGGCAACCGTGCCGGCGTACACCATCGACGCATACTCGCCGACCATGCGGGTCGCCGAGAACCGCGGCACACACGTCGCCAGCGACCGCCTCACCATCTCCAGCCACCGCCGCGGAGGCCCGTCCTGACGGTCGTAGAAGCGCGGCACGACCTCGCCGGCGAGGATCTCGTAGAGCGCGTCTGCGTGCCGGCCATCCTGGCCGTCATGGTCGGGGTCGACCTCGCCCGGGATCGCCCACCCGTTGGAGCCGTCATACGCCTCAGGCCACCACCCGTCCAGCACGGAGAGCTGTAGCCCGCCGTTGAACGCCGATTTCATGCCACTGGTGCCCGATGCCTCGAGCGGTGGGCGCGGCAGGTTCACCCACACATCGCAGCCGCGAACCATCGCCGCAGCCAAGCTCAGGTCGTAGTCGTCGAGGAACACGAGCCTGCCGGCGAACTCCGGTAGGTAGCGGTGCTCGAAGAGGCCGGCGAGCAGCTCCTTTCCGGGAGCGTCCTTCGGGTGTGCTTTACCGGCGAGCAGCAGCTGCACCGGCCTCTCCTCGTCGCCGAGGATCGCGCGGATCCTGTCGATGTCTGAGAGCAGCAGCCCGAGCCGCTTGTAGGTTGCAAGCCGCCGGGCGAACCCGACCGTCAGAACGTCCGGGTCAAGCGCGTCCGCGGCGGCGTGCATGTAGCTGCGGGTCTCGCCACGGTTGAGACGCTCGACGACGCTGCGTTCGGCCGCGAGCTGGACGAGCGCCGCGCGCTGGCGCCGTCGCGCCGCCCACAGCTCTTCGTCGGGGATCCGCGCAAGGCCATCCCAGACCTTCGGGTCGACACAGTCCGCGAGCCACCCGTCCGGTAGGTAGCGGTCAAACAGCGCCCACATCGGCTCGCCGAGCCAGGTCGGGATGTGCGCCCCGTTGGTCACCGAGGTGATCGGGATCTCGCCAACATCGAGCCCTGGCCACAGCTCCCGCCACATCTCCCGGGCGACATCTCCGTGGCGGGCCGCGACACCGTTCGCGCTTCGGCTCGTTCTCAAGGCGAACTGGGTCATGCCGAAGGGCTCGCCGCTCGAGCGCGGATGAGTGCGGCCGAGTGCAACGAGCTCCTCGACGTCGGCGCCGAGTTGCCGGGCGATGCCGCCGAGCTGCCGGTCGACCTGCGAGGCCGGGTATGTGTCGTTGCCCGCCGGGACCGGGGTGTGAGTTGTGAAAGCGACCCGTGAGCGAGCTGCCTCGAACGCCTCGGCGAGTGTCGCACCGGTCAGCTCCCGCTCGCAGCGGGCGAGCTCGAGAACCGCGAGTGCCGCGTGTCCCTCGTTGAGATGCACCACCCCTGGGCTCACGCCGAGCGCCGAGAGCGCCCGAATGCCGCCGATTCCCAGCACCGAGTACTGGTCAAGGCGGATGTCGGGGTCACCGACATACAGACGGCTTGTGATGAACCGGTCCGGGTAGCTGTTCTCCGGACGGTTGGAGTCCAGCAACAGCAGCGGGACGCGCCCGACAGCCACCCGCCAGATCTGGCAGACGACCTCGCGCTCGGCGATCGGAACGGCGACGGTCAACGGCCGAGAATCCTCCCCGCTGACGAGCGCAGCCGGAACGAGATCGGGGTCGGTGTCCACCCAATACTCGTGCTGCCAGCCAGTTGCGTCCGTCCGCTGGCGGAAATAGCCGTGGCGGTACATGAGCCCAACGGCGACCATCGGCAGCGCCATATCGGACGCTGCCTTCAGCACATCGCCGGCGAGCACGCCAAGACCGCCGCTGTATACGGGCAGGGACTGGTGCACACCGAACTCGGCGCACAGGAAGGCGGCGGGGCGCTCTACGCGCAGCGAACCGCCCGCCGCGGGCCGCGCGAGCTCGCTCGAGAGCGTGTCCGACAGCCCTCGCATCCGTTGCAGAAAGCTCGCATCGACCGCGAGATGCCCGAGCCGGGCGTGGGAGACCTCGTGCAGAACGCGAACCGGGTTGCGTGCGCACAGCCCCCAGCGCTGCTGGTCGAGATCGGCGAACAGGGCATCGCCGCCCGGCGTCCAGCTCCATAGGTAGTTGTAGGCGAGGGTCGCCAACGGCTTGAGCGGCTCGGGGAGTTGTTCGGCGAGCGTGTCGGCCGCCGCCGCGAGATCGAGCGCTCCGGTGTTGGTCAGCAACTGGATCAATGTCCTCTCTCTCTCAGTCCGCGGAGCCCGTCGGGCTCGGCGGTGAACCGCTGGATCCGCTACAGGTTAGGAGGAGCAACGCCGTTCTCCGCCCGCAGTTCCGTGCTATCACCCGCGAGCCGGGGTCCTCCCCGTATTGTGATGACAACAGCTGACATCGGTCTACCCTCGCGACGGCAGTATGCGACTGCGATACTGGGCGAATCTTGCCCCGCCTCTACTACATGCCGCGGACGCGTTCCAGCCGCGTCCTGTGGCTGCTCGAGGAGATCGGTGCACCATGCGAGCTGACGAAGCTCGCCCCCAAGGATCGCAGGTCCGCCGAGCATCTCGCGCGCCATCCGCTCGGGCGCGTTCCGGCGCTCGAGCTCGACGACGGCACGGTGATCTTCGAGTCCGCGGCGATCTGCCTGCAACTGGCCGATCTGCACCCCGAATCCGGCCTGATCGCGCCGCTCGGATCGGCTGAGCGCGCGCTCGTCTACCAGTGGGTCCTGTTCGGGATGACCGAGCTCGAGGCGCCACTTTTTGCCTGGGTTCGCGAGGACTCGGATTCGATCGCTCGCGAGCGCTTCGCGCAGGCCGCGGCGGCGATCGAGATGGCGCTCGCCGGCCGCGATTGGCTGCTCGGGGACCGCTTCACAGTGGCGGACGTGATTTGCGCCAGCGTGCTCGGCAGTGCCCACTCACGGGGACTGCTCGGGGAATGGCCGGGTCTGCAGGAATACATCGAGCGCGCCGAGGCGCGTCCCGCTTTCACCGAGGCAGCTGCAGTTTCCAATCAGCCACGCGGCTAGCCTTCGGAGGGCGATCAGGATTGTCCCGGTTCGCTCTCAGCCAAGATCGCCTCCGCCCGGAACATCATCTGTTCTCAGCAGCTCAGCGCTCAGCGGGCGCGTCCGCGACGTCGCGCAGGACGAGCGCGGCGTAAAGGCCGCCCCGTTCCAGCAGTTCCTCGTGCGTGCCGCGCTCGGCGATCCGGCCGCCGTCGAGCACCACGATCTGATCGGCGTCGCGGATCGTCGAGAGGCGATGGGCGATCGTGATCGTCGTGCGCCCCTCGGCGAGACGCTCGAGCTCGGCCTGGACGGCGGCCTCGGTCTGGGTGTCGAGCGAGCTGGTGGCTTCGTCGAGCACGAGCACCGGCGGGTTGCGCAGCACCGTCCGCGCGATCGCCATGCGCTGTTTCTCCCCGCCGGAGAAGCGGTAGCCGCGCTCGCCGACGATCGTGTCGTACCCATCCGGCAGCGAGGCGATCAGGTCGTGGACCCGGGCCGTGCGCGCCGCCTCCTCGATCTCCGCGTCGCTCGCCTCGGGCCGCGCGAAGCGGAGGTTCTCGCGTACGCTCGCGTGGAACAGGTAGGTCTCCTGCGAGACGACGCCGACGCTCGCCGCCAGCGAGGCAAGGCTCACCCGGCGGATGTCGACCCCGTCGATCGTCACACGGCCGCGCTGGGCCTCGTAGAGGCGCGCGACGAGATATCCGAGCGTCGTCTTGCCCGCACCGGTCTCCCCCACGATCGCCGTGCGCGTCCCCGCCGGCACGACGAGATCGATCCCCTGCACCGTCCAGACGCCGTCGCCGCCGGCGCCATAGCGGAACCAGATGTCCTCGAAGCGCACCTCGCCGAGCAACTCGCGCGGCGCCAGCTCGATCGGATCGGACGCCTCGACGATATCAATCGGGAGGTCGAGGTACTCGAAGATCCGGTCAAACAGCGCCATCGACGCCTCGACCTCGGCGCCGACGCCGAGCAGCGACTGGATCGGGAACAGCAGCCGGGTCTGCAGCGTCGTGAACGCGACGACCGTCCCGATCGAGATCGAGTGGCCGACGAAGCTCTGGCCCGCAAGCCAGTAGATGATCGCCGGCTGGATCGCGAACGTCATCTGGATCGTCGACATCAGCCAGCGGCCCGCCATGCGCGAGCGCACCTCGAGGTCCGCGATGTCCTTGGACTCGCCGGTGAAGCGGTCGGCGAGGTCCGCCCCGCGGCCCATCGTCTTGCCAAGCATGATCCCGGACACCGACAGCGACTCGGCGACGAGCGCCGACAGGTTCGCAAGCTGCCGCTGCTGCTCGGAGGTGATCTTGCGGCGCATCTTGCCGACACGCCGGGTGAGCCACACGAACAGCGGCACGAATACGAGCGAGATCAACGCCAGCCGCCAGTCGAGCAGGCACATCGCGATGATCGCGGCGATCACCGTCGTGGCGTTCTGGGCGATCGTCGTGGCGGTCGTTGTGACGACGTTGTCGAGCCCGCCGATGTCGTTGGCGATCCGCGACTGGACCTCGCCCGTGCGCGTCTTCGTGAAGAACGCCAGCGACATCCGCTGCAGGCGGTGGTAGACGGCGGCCCGCAGATCGTGCATCACCTGCTGGCCTACCACGTTGGAGATGTAGGTCTGCCAGACGCTCGAGACGGCCGAGATGATCGCGATCGCGATCATGCCGAGCACCGTCTCGGTCAGCACCGTGCTGTTGTGCCCGAAGATCCCGACGTCGAGCGCGTCGCGCAGCAGAAACGGCTGGACCATCGACAGGCCGGCCGTGAACACGATCAGCAGCAGGACCGCGGTCAGCCGCGCGCGGTAGGGCCTGAACAGACCGAGGATCCGGTCGCGATCCCGCTGGCGGTTGGGGTCCATCAGCGGCGGCGGCTTGCGGTCCCCGCCGCGCAGCGAGCGCCATGCGCCGCTGCCGGCGGAGCCGTTCGCCGCACCGATTCCCTGGCCGCGGAAACCGTGGCCGCCTCCTCCTCCACCGAAGCTCATACACCCATGATGCCGACTCGGCCACCAGAGCCCCGCCGCAGCAGACCGCGCGGCCCCGCCGCAGCAGACCGCGCGGCCCCGCCGCGGGCAGCGCTGCCGGACGGCACCGGGCGGATGCAGATGCTGGCCGCGCACGTGCAGGGACATGCGAGCGTCGAGCTCACATGGTCGAATCTGATGGGCGCCTCGTTACCGGCCGCGCGGGAGGTGACCATCCCGCCGGAACCGCCGCTGGCGGCGCTCGGCCGCAGCTCGGCGGCTGTGCTCGCCGGCAGCGCCTGCGTGCAGGCGCTCCGCGCAGCGGTGGCGCTCGCGGTGGCGCAGCGGGCGGAGGAGGAGCTGGCGGTGGAGCTTGCGCGGACCGGGCGGCGCCTGCGGGCGCTGCGCGAGCGCTGGATCCCCCAGCACGAGCAGGCGCTCGTACAGCTGGACCTGGCGCTCGACGAGGTTCAGCGCGAGCAGGCCGTACGGGTGCGCTGGCTCACGCAGGGGCGGGCACGTCGACCAGGTACTCCCTGAGGTCCACGAGCCAGACGTGTAGGTGCCGCGAGCCGTGGCGCAGGACGCCGCGCTTGACGACGACCGGATCAAAGCGCGCGAGTGAGGCGACCGCTCTGTCGAAGTCCTGTCCGGTGAGGCTGAACAGGACGACCTGGGCGGCCTTCAAGAGCCTGATCTTGTTGGCGGCGCCGCGCGTCAGCACCGGGAAGCTCGCGGACACCCAGGTGAACGCGTTGTGGTAGATGCCCATCGGTCCCAGCAGCATTCCCATCTGCGACGGCGGCTCCCACTGCAGCAGGATCTCGCCAGGGTATGCCGGGCCGCCGACGAATGCCGGGATCTGCCCGTCGTCGGCGTAGCTGTCGACCCAGTAGGAGTCGTCGCCGCCGAGCGCGGTCGAGTAGGCCGGGTACGGGTCGTACACGACGCCGGGCAGGTTGCCGTGCGGCGAGGGCTGCGCCACTGTGAGGACGAGCAGCCCCGCGAGCAGCAGCGCGACCGCGCCGCCCGAGAGCACGGCGGCGATCTCCGCCGAGCGGGCGCCCTCTAGCAGCGGCTGACCGAGACGCCACAGCACGGCGATCGCAACCACCGCCACGGCCAGCGCCAGACCGTGCCCCGTCCACGTCGTGTGGAGCGTGATGTTGTGGATCTCCCACAGGATCGGCACCGCCAGCACGATCAGGGCGGGAACTGCAAAGGCGAGCGGACGCAGCTGCGTCGGCGCCCGGCGAACGGCGCCATCGACGATCGGACTCGCAAGCTCGGCGATCGTGAGCGCAAGCAGCACGTTCACGATCGACCAGAGCGTCGAGGAGAAGTAATGCTGCTCGAGCGTCTGCAGGCTCCCGACAAACTGCAGGTAGGCGACCACGACCAGCGCCACCGCGCCGGTGACACCGGCGAATACGATCGCCGTGTCTAGGTCGTGCAGGCGCCGGGCGTAAACCGCGATGAACGCGAGCATCACCGCCGGCGGCACCAGCAGGTAGTTGTCGTACTTGGCCCAGGCGTTGCTCACGGAGTGGTAAAGCGCCTCCTGGGAGGGCTGCGAGAGGTAGTTGGCGGAGTTGATCGTGGGCGTGATGAAGTTGAACTGGCCGAGCAGCAGCTTCGAGAGGATCGCCAGCAGGAGCGTGACGCCGGCGCCACAGGCGAGCATCAAGCCGAGATCCCACAGCAGTCCCTCACGCCCGCGCCACGCGCGAATCGCCACATATGCGAGCGCCATCACGACCGCGAGCGGGACGGACACGCCATGCGTCCAGACGGTCGCGGTGAGCAGCCCGGCTCCGAGCAGCATCCACGTTCGCTGGCGGCGATCCTGGTGCAGCGACAGCGCCAGCGCGGCGAACGCCCCGGTCAGATAGGAGACCGCGGCCGAGTCCGGGTAGTCGGTTCCCCAGGCCGTGATCACCACCGGGCTGCTCATCACCACGACGATCCCGACAAAGCCGGCCCACCTGCCATGGAGTCTGCGCAGCAGCATGTACAGCGGACCGATCGCGATCAGCGCCAGCACGTAGCGGAACACGTAGAAGCCCGGCAGCGTTCCGAACAGCAGGTAGGAGAGCCGCGCCGGGACCAGGAAGCCCACGCGCGCGAGCTCGCGCAGCCTGGCGGTCGGCGTGAACCACCGCGCGTAGCGCGTGATGATCGCGTGCGGGTCGAGGATGAACGTCGTGTGCATGCTCGGATCCGGCAGGTCGGCCGGCGCCATCCCACGCAGCCGCAGCAGGAAGTACAGGACGACGGGAGCAGCGAGCACGGCGAGAATCTCCGGCCACGCCAGCGGGGTCTCGGCCGAATCAGCGCCTGACGCGCTCGCGGAGCTTGCACGCGGGAAGGCCCGTGTCTCTGAGAGCATCGCGCACACCGACCGGCGAGTCTAGTGGGTGCGGCCGGGCCGCACGAGCCCGCAGGCACTACCATCGGGGGCCGATGGTGCACGGTAAGCGCACGGTGGTCGTGCTCCCGGCTTACAACGCGGAGATCACGCTCAGGCGCACGGTCGAGGAGCTCGACCGTGGCGTGATCGACGACGTCATCCTCGTCGACGACGCCAGCACGGACAACACGATCGCTGTTGCCGGCGAGCTGGGCCTGACGACGGTGGAGCATCCGACGAACCTCGGCTACGGCGCCAACCAGAAGACGTGTTACCGGTCGGCGATCGAGCTCGGGGCCGACATCGTCGTGATGGTGCACCCCGACTACCAGTACTCGCCGCTGCTCGTCCCGGCGATGGCGGCGATGATCGCGTACGGCGAGTACGACCTCGTGCTCGGATCGCGGATCCTCGCCCAGAACTCCGTCGCGCGCGGCATGCCGCGCTACAAGTACGTGTCGAACCGGGTGCTGACGCTCGTCGAGAACGTGCTGCTGTCAGAGAAGCTATCCGAGTACCACACCGGCCTGCGCGCCTACCGCCGCGAGCTGCTCGAGGCGTTGCCGCTGGACCACAACTCCAACGACTTCGTGTTCGACAATCAGGTGATCGCGCAGTCGCTGATGGCGGGCGCCCGGATCGGCGAGCTGTCGTGCCCGACCAGGTACTTCGAGGAGGCGTCGTCGATCAACTTCCGGCGCAGCGTCACCTACGGGCTCGGCGTGCTGCGCACCGCCGTCGAGTACCGGCTGCAGCGCGAAGGACGGCGCTCCTACCCCTATCTGTCGGACGTCGTGCCGCTGGAGCCCGAAGCACCCGCGCGCGAGCTGGCGGGCGCATCGAGCTAGCTCCGTACCCTCCGTTCGGTACGGACGATCGTCGAGCGGAGATAGGGAGCTGGGTATGAGGATCAGGGCCGCCGTGCTGGAGGAGTTCGGGCAGCCGCTGAATGTGACCGAGGTGGAGCTGGCAGAGCCCAGGGCGGGCGAGGTGCTGGTCCGGCTCGAAGCGTGCGGCGTCTGCCACACGGACATGTACACGGCGTCGGGCGCCGATCCGTCTGGCTACGCCCCGACGGTGCTGGGGCACGAGGGCGCCGGCATCGTCGAGCAGCTCGGCGAGGGCGTCGGCAGCGTCACTCCCGGAGATCGGGTCGTCACACTCTTCTCGCCGCAGTGCCGCGAATGCGAGCACTGCGCAAGCGGACGCACGAACATCTGCCTATCGATCCGGGAGCAGCAGAACAAGGGCTACCTTCCCGACGGCACCACGCGTCTGTCACGTAACGGTGAGCCGATCCGTCACTTCATGGGCACGAGCACGTTCGCGCAGTACACGGTGATGCCGGAGATCGCGCTGGCGAAAGTGTCACCCGAGGCGCCGCCCGATCGCGCAGCGCTGTTTGCCTGCGGCCTCTCCACCGGGCTCGGCGCCACGATCAACACCGCCCAGGTGCAGCCGGGCTCGACCTGCGTCGTGTTCGGAGCGGGCATGGTCGGTCTCGGCGCCGTCGCCGGCTGTCGGCTGCAGGGAGCAGAGCGCATCATCTGCATCGACATGTCGGCCGAGCGGCTCGAGCTAGCCAAGGGCCAGGGCGCGACCGACGCGTGGATCGGCGGCCCGGATACGGTCCAGCGGGTGCTCGAGGAGACTCGCGGGTTCGGCGCCGACTACACGTTTGAGGCAACCGGGCTCGTCGGCGTGATGCGCCAGGCGGTCGAGGCGGCCCGCATGGGCTGGGGCCTGTGCACGATCGCCGGGGTTGCCGGCAAGGGCGAGACGCTGGACATCGTCCCCCGTTACCTGATCACCGGCAGGCGGGTCTGCGGCTCGTCGTTCGGTGGCGTCAGGGGACGCGACCAGGTCCCCGAGCTCGTGCAGCTCTACCTCGACGGCAAGCTCGACGTCGATCCGTTCATCTCGCACCGGATCACGCTCGATCAGGTCAACGAGGCCTTCACGCTGATGGAGCGCCAGGACGGCATCCGCAGCGTGATCGAGTTCTGACGCCGGCAGGTGGCCCGGCGGGGAGTCTCCGCTCCCCGCCGGGCGATCAACGACTCAGACGTGCTGGCTGAAGCTCCCTCCCGGAGCGAAGCTCGCCCCTGGACGGTTGCCGGAGCCGCCCATCCCCGGGCAGTGTTGCCTGCCCGGTGACGCACCAGCCCTCGCACCCGGTGTCGCGGTGGAGCTCGACGTGGTGGTAGTCGACGTCGTGCCAGAAGCCGTGCCGGACGCCTGGTGGGCGATCTTCGTCGACGCCTTCGCTGCCGTCGTGCTCGATGTCGCAGCGGCCGCCAGCGCCGCACCGCCGGCGGCGATGGCGCCGATCGCGACCAGCGCCGCCAGCGCTCGTGTGAACCTGCTCTTCACTCTGTTCTGCCTCCATCGGTCGTTGCTTTCCGCACATGCTGGCGACCGAGCATCAGAGTTGCGTAGGAACAGCGTAAGGACCCGCGGCCCTACGTCCGGCTCGCCGGGGTCCCACTGACTGCGCGACTCTAATGGGCGTCCACTAGCTGGCCCCAGCCCGTGGCTGCATCGCGAGCCTGTTGACCGCGTCGAGGATCTCCTTGATACCACCCTCGGTCGTGCAGTCGAGCCTGTCGAGCGCGGTGCTGACATCGGTCTTGACGCGCTCGATGTCCTCGAACGTCTTCGCCGACCGGACGTCCGCCGCGGCGTTCTGGAGGTTCTGTCCGACCATCAGCGCGGGCAGCAGGATCAACTGGATCCAATTCGAGCTCACCCAGGCGATCAGCGGCTGCAACCCACCCTCCTGGATGATCGATGGCAGGCTCACGAGCGCGATCCCGTTGAACACCCAGAAGCACCACATCGTGCCGACGAGCCGGGTCAGCAGCGTCGCCACCTTCGCGTTGAAGGTGTCCGCCGCCTGGAGATCGGCGTGGAGCAGCTTCGGGTTGAGGCGCAGCATCGCCGGCAGGTACTGGCGCGTGCGGGCATGAACCGGACGGCCACCGGTGGTGGTGCCGAATGCGGGTTCGGCCGACATCTGATTGATCCCCTCGTGTAGATGATGTGAAGGCCGCAACTCTAGTGCGGACGGCTAGCGGCGAAGGATCAGGAAGTTGAGGTCGCAGTTGCCGGCGTCGTAGTAGATGTCGCCGCCGCTCTCCCCGCGCACGCTGCTGAAGACGATCTCGATCCAGCCGGTCACGTGCCTACCCGCGACGAGCAGCTGCGCGGGCGACGGCTGGATGACCGGATCGGTGCCCGGCTCGTTGCGCCCCACGACCCACTCGCTGTACGGGCTCCCCTGGGGATCGATCCCGATCGCATCGAAGATCCGCTGCGTGCCGATCGTCGCCACCGTGCCGCGACCGCACGCCGGCCCGGCATCTCGCTGGATCCTGCCGCCCAGCCCTGAGAGCAGCGGTCCGGCGCCGACCGTGAAGCTGCCGCTGAGGTTGTTGTCGTCGGTCCCGCCTGAGGCGATCGCCCACGCACCGGACCGGGGCGGCGGCGGCCGCCGCGGGATGCGTGAGCGCCGCTCGGAGCCCGCGCCGGCTCCCGGCGCGCTCAGCAGCAGCACCGCGGCCGTACAGGCGAGCACAGCCCGGGATCGTGCGAGCATCGCCGCAGCCTAGCGCGGAGCACCACCGCGCCGAGGCCGGTGTGTGACTCGACGCGTGGTGAACGGCACGTCGCGCTTGGGCTGAGCCCGTACGCGGCAAGCCAATCGTCTTCGCTGATGGGTGCCCGCCCGTGGGCGTTGTCAGGCACGCACCTGTCGGAAGAGCCCACCCTTACCCGCCCCGGCGACGCTGTCCACCTCGACGAGCACGGGCACACCCTGCTTCTCGGGGTCCTGCTGGCGTTCTGGCTCGATCATGCTGGTGTACACCTCGTCGCCGATCTCCGGCGCCACGCGCGCCCGGCCCTCGATCGCGAGGTAGCGCGCGCCGGGACCGTCGTACTCGAAGAACACGAGCGACACGCGGGGTCGCTGCGCGATCGCGCTCGCCAGGCCCTCGTCTCGCTTGCGCGCCCAGATCGCGAGCTGCGTCGGGCTGTACACGTAGGTGCTGCCGCGGAACGAGACGGACGGGCTGCCGTCGTCGCGCACGAATGCAACCGGGATCGGCACGCCGCGCAACGCGGCCCCGTTGATCGCGTCGGCGATCTCGCCCGTCAGGTTCACGGCATTCGCAGCATCAGGCATCTGGCTCATCTCTCCGTGGTCGTCGTCGGATGCTCACGCGGCGTTGCGCAGCGAGCGCAAGGCCCAGGCAACGCGCCGCCGCGTCTGCGCTGGCGCGATCAGCTCGTCGACTTCACCGGCGGCGGCGGCCACCTGCGGGCGCAGGTGCGCATTAGCGTATCGTCGAGCGAGCCGCTCGCGAGTCGCCTCCGGATCCGCAGCGGCAGCGAGCTCGCGGCGGTTGATGATACCCACCGCGGGCCGCGAGCCCATCACGCCGATCTGGGCCTGCGGCCAGGCGAACACGTAGTCCGCGCCGAGCTCCTTGGAGTTCATCGTGATGAACGCGCCGCCGAACGCCTTGCGCAGCACGACGGTCACGCGCGGGACCGTCGCGCTCGAGAAGGCGTGCACGAGACCGGCGCCGAAGCGGATCACGCCGCCCGTCTCCTGGCGGGTTCCGGGCATGAAACCGGGCGTGTCGACGAGCACGAGCAGCGGGATGCCGTAGGCGTCGCACTTCTCGACGAACCTGGCGCCCTTCTGCGAGCTGGCGACGTCCAGCACTCCGCCCAGGTACCGCGGCTGGTTGGCGATCACACCGACGCTACGCCCCTCGATGCGAGCGAAGCCGGTCACGAGATTGCGCGCCCACCCGGCGGAGACCTCCAGCAGCTCACCGCCGTCGACGATCGCGCTGATCACACCGCGCACGTCGTAGACGCGCCGCGGTTGCTCGGGCACGACGGCAGCGGGGTCGCGTCCGTCGGGTGGCCGTGATGGGGCGCTCGGAACCGGCAGCTCGCTGTGACTCGGCAGGTAGCCGAGCAGGTCGCGAGCGAGCGCCGCCGCCTCGACGTCGCCCGGGGACACGAAGTGAACGACGCCGTTCTTCATGTGCACGCGCGGACCGCCGAGCGAGCGGGCGTCGACCGTCTCGCCGAGCGCCTCGCGTACGACCGACGGCCCGGTCAGGAACATGCTCGCGTCCTGGGTCATGACGATCCAATCCGAGAGCGCCGGCGCGTAGGCGCCGCCCCCGGCCGAAAGGCCGTCGATGATCGAGATCTGCGGCACGCGACCGGAGAGCGCGACCATGGCACGGAACACGCGGCCGTAGCCGGCGAGCGCAGCGACGCCCTCCTGCATCCGCGCGCCGCCGGATGACACGAATCCGACGACGGGCGCGCGCGCGCGCCCGGCCAGCTCCAGCACACGCACGATCGTGTCGGCATGGGCCGCACCGAGCGAGCCGCCGGCGTAGGAGGCGTCCTGCGCGTAGCAGAACACGGGCCGTCCGTTGATCAGCCCGCAGCCTCCGATGACGCCGTCGCCCGGGAGCGCCTTGTCGCCCATTTGCTCTGAGATCACCTCGGAGCGGATCACGTCAAGGGTGTCCCCGTCGCACAAAGTCTCCAGCCGCTCGAGCGGCGTCAGCGACGCCGATTCCGCCCGTGCCAATGCAAAGCTCATGCAAAACCCCAATCGATCTGTCGCGCAACCGCTGTACTGCGTCGCGGCGCGCCAGTTGGCACGCGCTGCGCTCGCGGAGCGGTCGCACTCACGAGGATAGGCTGACTCGTCCGGCGCGTGATTGCGAGGGCTCGCAGCAATCAACCCGACGGGCGGGGGGTTTTGGGGGAATTCGGCAGGGGACGTGCCGGCGAGCGCGACAGCGGCTGCCTGGCCGTTGTGCACAAGTGCCGCGGATGTCACGGTGGCGCGGGTCGCCACCGGCCGTGCAGGTATTCGCCGCGGCGCCATACCATGGGCGCCGATGCGACTTTCGGTCCTCGACCAATCGCCCATTGCGGAGGGATCGAGCGGCGCGGACGCACTGCGCAACACGCTCGATCTCGCTGAGCTGGCCGACGAGCTCGGCTACCACCGCTACTGGGTCGCGGAGCACCATGGCAGCCCGATGCTGGCGGGTGCCAGCCCGGAGACGCTGATCGCCGCGATCGCGGCAAGGACCGAGCGGATCCGCGTCGGAAGCGGTGGCGTGATGCTGCCCCACTACAGCCCGTTCAAGGTGGCGGAGAGCTTCACCATCCTGGCGGCGCTGTACCCGGATCGCATCGACCTCGGCCTCGGGCGGGCCGCGGGCACCGATCAGCTCACGACCTTCGCGCTGCAGCGCGACCGCCGGCAGACGGGCCCCGACGACTTCCCGCAGCAACTGGCAGAGCTGCTGGCCTACCTCGACGACGCGCTGCCCGAAGGGCATCCGTTCGAACGGCTGCCGAGGACGCTCCCGGGCCGGCCGTACCTGCCCGCGACATGGCTGTTGGGCTCCTCGGCGCAGAGCGCGATCTGGGCGGCCCAGCTCGCGCTCCCGTACGCGTTCGCGGACTTCATCAACCCGGCGGGCGCCGAGATCGCAGCGCTGTACCGCGAGACGTTCTCCGAGCATCGCGACGGTCTGCGGCCGGTCACCGCGGTCGCCGCCTGGGTCGTGTGCGCCGACACCGACCAGGAGGCGCAGCGCCTCGCGGCGAGCAGCCGGATGACACTGCGGCTGCTGCGGCGGGGACAGCTGATCCCGGTGCCCTCACCCGAGAAGGCGCTCGAGTTCCTGGTCGCCGAGAACGTCCCGGTGTCCGGTCCGCTTCCGAAGCGACGCGGAATCATCGGCTCGCCGGACAGGGTCCGCGCCGAATTGCTCTCGCTCGCCGACGAGTACCAAACGGATGAGGTGATCGTGGTCACGATCACCTACGACCATGCGGCGCGCCGCCGCTCCTATGAGCTGGTCGCGGAGGCGATGGAGCTGCCGCGCGTGCGCAGCGCCACCGCCTGAGGTCGCGCGAGCGCAAGCACGGCCGCGTCGAGGAAGCTGTTGGCGACCGACTGGGCGACGCCGCCGATCGGCAGGAAGCGAGGCACCGCCAGGTGGGCGCTCATCTCGACCTCGATCCGGCGCGCGTCGGCGCCGTCGCTCAGTCGCCACGAGACGCTGAGCTGCTCCTCGTCGTCCGGATGCTCGGGCATCCGCCGCAGCTCGATGCTGCGCTTGTGGTTGGTGATCACCGAGAGGTCGAGCGGGAACTGCCGGGCGAGCGGGCCGTGCGCGAAGTGCAGCAGCGCGCGGGCCCTTGTCGGCAGCCCGTCGCCATCGCGCTCCAGCAACTCCGCCCTGATGATCCCGCTCGGGAACCAGCGCGGGTACTCGTCGATCCTTGCCAGCAGCGCAAAGCACCGCTCGAGCGATGCCGGAGTGCTCGCGTCCGCAGTCGCATAAAGGCGTTTCACGTCACTGTGAACTGTAGTGCCTCGAGCGTCCCGTCCCGCCGCGAACCCACCCGCTCCCACGGGCGTCGGCGAGTACGCATATGCTTGCACGAGGCAAGATCGAAGCAGACCGAGGAGGACGACCGACGATGGGAAACCTGGTGGGTGATTCAACGGCTGTGATCGACGCGCCGATCGCCGACGTGTGGGCGCTCGTGCAGGACGTCGAGCGCGCGCCGCAGTGGCAGGACGGCCTCAAGGCGATGCGGGCGATCGAGCGCGACGGCGAGGGACGCGCGACTCTGTGCGAGGCCGACAACGACGCCAAGGTGCGAACGCTCCACTCGAACCTGCGCTTCACGTACGACGGCCCGGGGCGCCTCAGCTGGGTGCAGGAGAAGGGCGACATGAAGTCGGTCGAGGGGTCTTGGGAGCTCCAGCCGGTCGACGATCACCACACTCGCGTCACCTACCGGATCGACGTCGACCTCGGGCGAGCGCTGAGCCTCGTGATCCGCGGCCCGCTTGTCGGCGTACTGCGCGGCCAGCTGGCGGGCGCACGCGCGGGCGAGTTGAAGAAGGCGATCGAGTCGGCCTGAGGCGACGATCGCCGGCCGCAGCCGGCAGGCTGAGCTGAGCGATCGCGTCAGCCCGTGGCGACGGCCGGAGCCGGAGCGAGCGAGTCCTCGGCGTCGAACGCTGTGAGCTGCGGGAACGCGAGCACGATCGCGCCCACGCCGAGCACGCATACGACGCCGCCGGCCACGATCGAGGTCAGGGCCGAGGTCAGGCCGGCGACCACGCCCGATTCGATGTCGCCCAGCCGCGGACCGCTCGTGACCACCAGGCTGAACACGGAGCTCATCCGCCTGCGCAGCTCGTCCGGCGTCACGAGCCGAACGATCCGGACAGCGCGCGATTGGCGCGCACGAACCGCAGGCCGTCGGCGACCTCGCGCAACACGCGCTGACGTGGAGCTGCCTTGGGAGGCTGGGAGCTGATCGCCACGGCAGCCGCCAGCATCGCCACGCAGCTCAGCGCGTCGACGGCGTAGGTCGTCGCCAGGCCCGCAATCGCGATCAGCAGCCCTCCGAACGCAGGCCCGACGATGCCCATGAGCTGGAAGACACCGTAGTTCAGTGCCAAGCCGGGTCGTAGCAGTTCCGGTCCGAGCATGCCGGGGACGATCGCCGAACGTGTGACGGCGTCCAGCGCCGAGCAGACCGCCAGCAGACCGCCGAGGACGAGCACTAGCCGCACAGCCGGATGCCCCTCCAGGGACACGAGGCACAGGGCGGAGGCGACCGCGATCACGCCGACCTGGGCGATCGCAAGCAGCGTGCGACGGTCGTGGCGGTCGTTGAGGACGCCCCCGATGAGCGAGACGACGACCATCGGCCCGAGCTCGAAGGCGCCGAGCAGGCCGACCAGGGTCGGCGAGCGAGAGATCACGAAGATCTGGTACGGCAACGCGATCAGGGCCGCCTGCGTGCCCAGGTTGCCGATCACCTCGCCGATCACGAGTAGTCGGAAATCACGCGAGCGGCGGATCGGCGAGACGTCGATCGCCACTCTGCGCAGAAAAGCCAGCATCGGCGTTCGATGTTGCCATCCGCCCCACGGGCGCCGAGCCGCGGACGGAGTCGGACGCCGTCCCTAGGTCGTCTGGCCCGCAGCCCTCAGGCGCCGTGCCATCACGGTCATGACGATCTGCGCGAAGTACGGAGTCTCATGGACGAGCACCCAGAAGTGCCGTGCCGGAATGTCGACCAGCTGCACATCGGTGCCGGCAACAGCGGTCAGCGCGCGCGGCTCGCTGTCGATGAGCGCCATCTCGCCGAACAGTCCCGGGGCGGTCGCAGTGTCGACCAGCTTGTCGCCGGCCTTCAGCTCGACAGAGCCCTCCCGCACGACGTACATCCGGTCGCCCACATCTCCCTGCTCGAAGATGACATCGCCGGCCGAGTATTGAATGAACTGCCTGTTCATGCTCAACAACTCGCACAGCTCTTCGAGTCCGTGAACCGTTGACATCGTCGCTCTCGTCGCCTACCCCGGTGCGGCCAAGGATAGGGGCGCTGTGAGACGAATCGCCCGGGAACGGGCGAGCCCTTCACGTGGCGCATCGCGTTCGCCGCGTTTCGGCGATGATTCCGGCATGCTCGCCGCCTACGCCGCAGAGATCCGTCCCGAGGACCCGCTCAGCGGGCTGGTGATCGGCGAGCGCCCGGAGCCCGACCCGCCCGCCGGTTGGACGGTGGTGACGGTCAAGGCCGCCTCGCTCAATCACCATGACCTCTGGTCTCTGCGCGGGGTCGCGCTCAGGGCTTCGCAGGTGCCGATGATCCTCGGCACCGATGCTGCCGGCGTCGATGAGGACGGCAACGAGGTGATCGTCCACGCCGTGATCGCCGACGACGACTGGCAGGGAGACGACACGCTGGACCCGCGGCGCACGCTGCTCTCCGAGAAGCACCAGGGAGCGCTCGCGGAGCGCGTTATCGTCCCGCGGCGCAATCTGGTCTCCAAGCCGGCCGAGCTCAGCTTCGCGCAGGCCGCCTGCCTGCCGACCGCCTGGCTGACCGCCTACAGGATGCTGTTCACCCGGGCGCAGCTGACGCCCGGCCAGACCGTGCTCGTGCAGGGGGCGACGGGCGGCGTCTCGACCGCGCTGACGGTGCTCGCAAGCTCAGCCGGCATCCGCGTATGGGTCACGGGCCGCAGCGAGGAGAAGCGCCGGCGCGCGCTCGAGCTCGGGGCGAGCGCCGCCTTCGAGCCCGCCGCGCGACTGCCCGAACGCGTCGACTCCGTAATGGAGACCACTGGTCAGGCGACCTGGGGACACTCGCTGCGCGCGCTGAAGCCAGGCGGGACCGTCGTCGTCTCGGGCGCGACCACCGGCGACGCGCCTCCTGCCGAGCTGGCGCGCCTGTTCTTCCTCCAGCTCTCGGTGCTCGGCTCGGCGATGGGCACCCGCGACGAGCTGCAGCGGCTGGCGCGCTTCTGTGTCGACAAGGGCGTGCGCCCCGTGATCGACCGCACGCTGCCGCTCACCGACGCCCGCGAGGGCTTCCAGGCGATGCTCGACGGCGACGTCCACGGCAAGATCGTCTTCACGCCCTGAGCGGTGCTCACCACGGCTGGCCAACCGGGCCAGCCTCACCAGCCCGAAGTTCCCCCGGTCTAGCTTCTAGCCGCCGAGGCCGCCGAGCAGCGCGAACGGGTTGAACGGCCGGCTGGCGTCGACGGCCGCGGCCTGCTCCTCGACGGTGATGACCGTGTCCTGCGGAAGCTCGCCGCGCAGGCGCTCGGCGAGCGCCTTGGCGCTGTCCTCGTCCGGCGCGCCGACGAGCAGGTAGCGCCAGCGCCGCACGCTCGTCAACCCCTCCGCGCGGAGCTTCGCGTCGAGCGCGACCGTCGCCCGATGGGAGTCGCACTCCACCCGCACCTCCCACTCGGGGTAGCCGACCGCTGATGACTCCGCCCGCTCCTGCTCGATCAGCTCTCCGCGCTCCTCGTGGACCGCGGCGTCGTCCTGCGGCAGGGGCTTCTCGGGATCCTCCCACGCCTCCGCGACAGGATGCCAGCGCGCGAGCTGCTCATCGATCCGCCAGCCGTGCTGTGTGGCGAGCGCGCGGATCGCGTCGGCTGAGCGCTCCGTCTGCTCGCGCGAGCCGGTGTAGACGAACACCTCGACACCGTCGAGTGACACGATGACGCGCTCGGCGAACCCGTTGTCGAGCTGATGCTCGACATCTCCTCCGCGGAGCAGTTCGGCGAGCTCGCTCGCCTGTCGCTCGCTCGCCAGCTCGACGCGCAGTCTCCAGTCGTCGCTCATCGCCGCCCAGCGTAGATGATCCTCGCGGGAGCGGCAGCGTGATCGAGGTTCAGCCGGCGATGTGGACCAGGCGGTAGCTGCGCCCGCCGTCGCCCGTGTAGTAGAGCCGCTCGTGGCTGGGCGTCTCGGTGCCGACGTAGCCGATGGCGGCGCCGTGCGTCGCGTCGGTGAAGCCGAGGTAGCTCCACCAGGTGATGCTCGCCGGCCCGCGCGCTCGCTCCCACGCGCGCCCGCCATCGGTCGTCACGTACAGCGTGTCGTACCCGGCGACCGCCTCCAGCGAGCTCGCCGCTGCGAACGCTGCGGAGTTGGGCAGCTCCGGCAGCGTCTTCGATCCGGACCCCTCGGCGACGGGGAACCGCGCGCCGCCATCGACGGAGCGCAGCACGTCGCTCAGCATCCCGGTCACGCAGTGCGCCCAGATCACCGGCCACGCCTGCTCCTCAAAGTTGCAGGCGACGTTGGGCGGAGCCGTTTGGCGCGTGAAGCTTCCGCCATCGTTGTGGGAGATCATCAGCTCGTCGGGTTCGCCCAGGCTGCTTTCGGACTCGAGCAGCAGATCGGCGCCGTGCGCCCACAGCCCCGAGAACGCGTTGCCGGCGCCCGCCAGCGGGGTCCACAGATCGCTGCCGACGCGGGCGCGCTGCAGGCGCCCGGTGCCGTTGGCGCCGGACACGATCGCGTACGTGAAGCCGCCGGCACTCGCCATCGCGTACACCGAGCCACCGAGCGACAGCCGGTACCAGATCTCGCCGCCGTCGTGGGTGACCCACAGCTGCGGGCCGTAGGCGAACCCGTCGAGGGAGTCGGCGAACATGATCGAGTCCACCTGCGTCGTGCGCGGCGCAGGCAGCCCGACAAAGCTCGCACCGCCGTTCTCGGTGCGCACGATCGACGTGCACGGCGGGCTCGCGCACGGAGCGCCGCCGAGCAGCCACCACGTCTGATCGCTGATCGCGGTGAACGCCTGCGGCCCGAAGCCCGCCGGAACGGGGCCTGAGGCGGCGTACGCCGCCGGGCCCACGACCGCGGCTCGCGCGGAGCCGCCCGACGGCGCAGCGGCGACCGCCACGACCGCGAGGGCGAACGCCAGAACGACCGCCATGGCGAGAGCCGGCGACGGAATGCGTCTCGACAGCATCACCGCAGCCTACGCCCTGAGGGTCTGGACGTCATCCGACGAACGCGGTCATCCGACGAACGCGGTCATCCGACGAACGCTGGGTCATCCGACGAACGCTGGGTCATCAGGCAGACGCTGGGTCATCAGGCAGACGCTGGGTCATCCGGCGGACGCTGGGTCATCCGGCGACGCTGGGTCATCCGGCGACGCTGCGTCATCCGGCGAGCCCCGTCGTCGCCGGGCCCCCGAGCAGATCGCCCGCCGATTCAGGGTCCGTCCAGTCCTCGCCGTAGATGAAGATCCGGTCGCGCCCCTCGTGCTTGGCCGCCAGCAGCGCGTTGTCGGCCCGCCGATAGAGCTCAGTCGCATCGACGCCTTCGCTCATCGTGCAGATCCCCCCTGATAGCGTGATGCGCAGGCCATCTTCCGTCTGGCTCCGCGTGACGTTCGCGAGGCCGCGCCTGACCGCCGCCAGCGCTCCGGTGCCGTCTGCCTCCGGCAGGATCCATGCGAACTCCTCGCCGCCGACGCGGGCGATCAGCTCGTGCTCACGAACCATCTCGTGCAGCGCCTGCGCGATGTGCGCGAGCACACGGTCACCGACTGGATGCCCGAGCGTGTCGTTGATCCGCTTGAAATGGTCGACGTCGATCAGCGCCAGGCTGAGCCCGTGCCCGTGTCGCCTGGCGCGGGCGATCTCGTCCGCGATGCGCTTGTCGAACGTGCGTCGGTTCGGGAGCCCGGTGAGCGCGTCGTGGGTCGCGAGCCGCCGCAGCTCCTCCTCGTAGCGAACGCGCTCGGTGATGTCCTGGATCGCCGCGAACCGGTGCGTGACGTTGCCATCGCCGTCGCGCCGCTGATGGCTGAGCGCGTGCAGATAGCGGATCTCGCCGTCGGGGCGCACGATGCGGTACTCGTAGTCGCCGGGGATTCCCGCGACGGCATCCCGGACCGCCTGCTCGACGATCTCCCTGTCATCCTCGTGGACGAGCGTCAGGAACTCATCATCGGTCGGCGAGAAGCCGAGCGGCTGGCCGAGGATCCGGCACAGCTCGGGGCTCAGGACGGCGCGCGGCGAGGACACGTCGTGATCCGACGAACCGACGTGCGCTAGCGCCTGCGCCTCGGACAGCCGACGCTCGATGTTCATCAGCGCCTCCTTGGCCAGCGCCTCGGCCGCCCGCTCGGCGGTGACGTCGTGCGTGGTCCCCGCCAGGCGCGCGGGCAATGCGGCCTCCTGGTCGCGCGGGAGGTAGCGGCCGCGCACGACCAGTGCCCGGGCTCCGAGCGTGGGGTGCAGCACTCTGAACTCGTCGATGAACGTCGCCCCCGACACCATGTGGTCACGCATCGACTCGAGCCACGCATGACGGTCCTCCGGGTGGATCAAAGCGAGCAGCGTGTCGAGCCCAGGCGGGGGGCCGCTCGAGTCGACGCCGTAGAGGTGGTATTGCTCGCGCGACCAGCGCTGCGCGCCGCTCTCGAGGTCGAGCTCCCAGCTGCCGATCCGGCCGGCCTCCTGCGAATTCTGCAGCCACCGCCGCTCGAGCTCGATCGTCTTGACCGGAGTCACGTCCTCGGTCTGCAACACGATCTGCACGGCTCGCCCGTGCTCGTCGCGCAGCGGCGTGCAGCGCACACGGATCCACGCCGCGGTGCCGTCGGGGCGCAGCAGGCGCCGTTCGAGCAGCAGCTCATCGACCTCGCCCGCGGCCAGTCCCGCCAGCCGCCGCGGGCCGCCGACGAGCTCGTGCGCACGCTTCGTCTCCGCGTGAGCACCGTTCTGCAGCTCGGCCTCGCGCACCCCGGTGAGCTCAAACAATGCGCGGTTGGCTCGCAGGAGGCGTCCATCGATGCCGAGCACCGCGATGCCCTGCGGCGACTCCTCGAAGAGACGCTGGAAATCGACGTGCACCGTGCCCGCGCCAGTCATCCCCTCATTATGGGGCGACGGGTGGCACGCCGCGGCCCGACCCCGCGAACGCGCGCCGCGCCCGCGCGGAATATCGTCACCGTGTAAGGCGGACGCGCTGATCGCAGCGCCCAAGACCCAATCCGGATCGACCTGCAGACAACACGCATGTTCCACATCCACCGAGCCGAACGCGCAGACGCGCTCGTCACGGCACTGGCGGAGATCCTCGCGCAGCCCGCCGGCGACCCGTTCGCAGCACAGCTCATCGCCGTTCCCACCCGCGGCATGGAGCGCTGGCTCATCCAGCAGATGTCCAGCCGCCTTGGCGCCCGCCCGGGCCGCACGGACGGCGTCTGCGCGAACATCCAATTCCCCTTTCCGGGTGCGCTAGTCGACGAGGTGATCGCCGCGGCGACCGGCACACAGGGCGGCGGCGAGGACCCGTGGCGGCCGGGGCGCATGATCTGGCCGCTCGTCGAGGTTGTCGACGCGCACGTGGACGAGCTGTGGCTGGCGCCCCTGACCGGCCGGCGAGATCCGCAGCGCCCACCTCATGAGACCGGGAGCGCCGATCAGGCCGCACCTGGAGAGCGGCGCCTGGCGCGTGTGCAGCAGATCGCGAATCTGTTCGACCACTACGCGACCTGGCGGCCCGCGATGCTGCGCGCCTGGGCGCGCGGCGAGGCCGTCGACGGTTCCGCACGGGAGCTGCCCGGGGCCACCGCATGGCAGGCCGAGCTGTGGCTGGCGCTGCGACGCGCGATCGGCGTGCCCAGCTTCCCCGAGCGACTCGACGCGGCCTGCGCGCGCCTGCGCGAGCAACCGGAGCTCGTGGCACTCCCCGACCGCATCGCACTGTTCGGGCTCACGCGGCTGCCGTCGAGCCACCTGCAGGTCCTCCGTGCGCTGGCGGCGCATCGCGAGGTGAGCCTGTTCGTTCTGCACCCGTCGCCGGCTCTGTGGGACAGCGTCAGCGCCCGCGATCGGCAGCCGCTGGCGCCGCGCGCACTCGACGCCACCGCCGGCCTGGCGCACAACAGCCTGCTCGCCTCGTGGGGGCGTGACGCGCGCGAGCTGCAGCTCGTGCTCCGCGCGCGCCACCACGCGACCGCAGGCGGTCCCGACACGGGACACGCTGCCGGCACCGATTCGGGCGCGAGCGCCGCGACGCAGTCCGCTGACGTGACGACTAGCTACCACCACACGCTCCCGGAGGAGCGTTCGGGCACGCTGCTCGCACGGATCCAGGCCGATGTACGGGCGGACCGCGCCGCACCCGGGCCTGCGGGCCCGGGTGCGGACGACACGCGCATGATCCTCTGCGCCGAGGACCGCAGCCTGCAGGTCCACGCGTGCCACGGCCGCCCGCGCCAGGTGCAGGCGCTGCACGAGGCGATCCTGCATGCGCTAGCGGAGGACCCGACGCTCGAGCCGCGCGACGTGATCGTGATGTGCCCCGACATCGAGACGTTCGCGCCGCTGATCACCGCGACCTTCGGCGCGGCCCGCCGCGAGGAGCACGACGCCGAGCCGGGCGCTGCGCCGGCCGGCGCGACCCGGCGCAAGGAGCGGGTCGCGGACACCGCAGCGGGAGCCGCGCCCAACGGCGAGCGCACCGACCTGCGGGTGCGGCTCGCGGACCGCTCGCTGCGGGCGACGAATCCGGTGCTGGGGGTGATCGCGCGGCTGGTCGAGCTGGCGGACGCGCGCGTGACGGCGTCGCAGCTGCTCGACCTGATCGACACAGACCCGGTCCGGCGGCGGTTCGAGCTGCGCGACGACGAGCTCGCGCAGATCCGCGACTGGATCCTCGCGAGCGGCATCCACTGGGGCCTCGACGACAAGCATCGCGGCGCCTACAAGCTGGGACGCGTGCAGGCCGGCACCTGGAATGCCGGCCTGAGCCGGATCCTGCTCGGGGTGGCGCTCAGCGAAGCGGGCGGGCGGCTGTTCGGGCCCGCCCTCCCGGTAGACGACGTCGGCAGCGACGCGATCGACCTCGCGGGGCGCTTCGCGGAGCTGATCGACCGGGTCACGGTGGCGCTCGACGAGCTCGCGGGGCCGCACACGCCTGCGGGCTGGATGCAGGCGCTGAGCGCCGCCGCCGATGCGCTGACGGCCTGCTCGGATCGCGACGCGTGGCAGCGTCTCGAGCTGGGGGGCCTGCTGGCGACGATTTCGACCGAGGCGGGCGCAGCAGCCGACTCGACCGGGCTGACCCTCGCCGAGCTGCGCGTGCTGCTGGGCGACCGGCTCGCGGGGCGGCCGACGCGCGCGAACTTCCGGACCGGTCACCTGACCGTCTGCACGCTCGTGCCGATGCGCTCGGTGCCGCACCGGGTCGTCTGCCTCCTCGGCCTCGACGACGGCGCCTTCCCGAGACGATCCGTCCGCAACGGCGACGACGTCCTGCTCGCCGACCCGGTGGTCGGCGATCGCGATCCGCGCTCGGAGGATCGCCAGATGCTGCTCGACGCGCTGCTCGCCGCACGCGAGCGGCTGATCGTCACCTTCACCGGCAACGACGAGTGCACGAACGCCCCGCGCCCCCCGGCTGTGGTCGTCGGTGAGCTGCTCGAGGTGGTCGACGCCACCGCCCGCTGCGAGGACGGCACCGGCGCCCGCGAGCGCGTGCTCATCCACCATCCGCTGCAGCCGTTCGACGAGCGCAACTTCCTGCCCGGGGCGATCCTGCCGGCGCGCCCGTGGAGCTTTGATCCGGTCGCTCTGGAGGGTGCGCAGTCGTTGCGAGGCCCCCGCAGCGCCCCCGCGCCACTGCTGCGAACGCGGTTGCCCGAGGCGCCCGCGAGTGTGCTCGCGCTACCCGACCTGATCCGCTTCGTGCAGCGCCCGGTGCGGGCGTTCCTCAGCCAGCGACTCGGGATCTTGATCGCCGAGCAGGATCAGGAGGTGCGCGACGCGCTACCCGTCGAGCTCGATCCGCTCGCGCGCTGGGGCGTCGGCGAGCGCCTGCTGGCGGACGTGCTCACGGGAATCGACCCGCGTGGCGCCGTGCTGGCCGAGATCGCACGCGGGACGCTGCCGCCCGGAGAGCTCGGGCGCGCCGTCATCCAGGAGGTGTGGCCCGGCGTCCAGTCGATCGCCGAGCACGCGCGGGCCTACGCCGAGAGCCCGCCGCCGCGGTCGGTCGAGACGGTCGTCTCGCTCCCGGGACTGCTGCTGACCGGAACGGTGTCGGGCGTGCGAGGCAACGTGTTGCTGACAGCCTCCTACTCGACCCTCAATGCCCGCCACCGGCTCTCGGCATGGGTGCGGCTGCTGGCGCTCACGGCGGCTCACCCTGAGGCGCCGTTCAGGGCGATCACCGTGGGGCGCGCCGGGTCCGGGTCCGGGTCCGGCGGGTCCGGCTCCGGCGGGTCCGGGTCCGGAGGATCCGGCTCTGGCGGGTCCGGGTCCGGCGGGTCCGGGTCCGGCGAGTCGGCGGGGGGAGACGGGATTGCGCAGGTGGCGATCGCGCAGATTCTGGCGCTCAGCGCGGATCCGGCCGATCGGCGCAAGCGCGCGCGGGCGCTGCTCGCCGACCTCGCGGACCTGCACGCGCGCGGAATGCGGGAACCGCTGCCGCTCGCGTGCCTGACCTCGGCCGCGTACGCCCAAGCGGTCGCGATGGGCTCCTCGACCCCTCCTCTGATGGTCGCGCAGAAGACCTGGAAGACCGCGTTCGGATCGTTCGGCGAGGACCGCGAGCCTGAGCACCAGCTCGTGTTCGGTGTCGATGCGCCGCTCACGCAGCTGCTCGGTCCGGCACCGCTCGAGGACGAGCAGGGGGACGGGTGGCACGCCGAGGAGACCACCCGGTTCGGCCGCCTCGCCCGGCGCCTGTGGGATTCGCTGCTCGCGAGCGAGTCGATCGAGCTGCGCTGAGGCGCGCGTGACGCGAGCCTTGGACGTAAGTGTTCACTATGAACACTTACGTCCAACGCCCGCTCTGGGTTCGGGTGCGGGCGGGCGCGCAGGGCCGCCGGGCCCGGTAGACTTGGTTGAGAGGTCAATGTGATGCGGGTCGAGATCTGGTCCGACGTAGCGTGCCCGTGGTGCTACATCGGGAAGCGGCGCTTCGAGGCGGCGCTGGCGCGTTTCGAGCACGCGGACGACGTCGAGGTCGTCTGGCGCAGCTTCGAGCTCGATCCCGGTGCACCGGCCGAGCGCAAGGGAGAGCTTGTCGCACTGCTGGCGCGGAAGTACGGGATGACGCTGGAGCAGGCGCATGCGGCCCAGCAGAACCTGACCGACACGGCCGCCGGCGAGGGACTCGAGCTGCACTTCGATCGCGTCCGCAGCGGCAATACCTTCGACGCTCATCGCCTCATCCACCTGGCCGCGACGCACGGCCTGCGGGACGCGACGAAGGAGCGGCTGCTCGCCGCCTACTTCGGCGAGGGAAAGCTGATGAGCGACCACGAGACGCTCGTCGCGCTCGCGCTCGAGGCGGGCCTCCGGGACGAGCAGGAGGTGCGTCGGACCCTCGCCGATGCGGCGTTCGCCGACGAGGTGCGGTCTGACGAGAATGACGCTGCAGAGCTCGGGATCGGCGGCGTGCCAACGTTCATCGTCGACCGTCGTGTCGGCGTCACCGGCGCGCAGCCCGCCGAGGTAATGCTCGAGCTTCTGCGGCAGGGCTGGGCCCGGCGCGAACCGGTGCTGGCGGATGGCGCCGCGGGCGAGAGCTGCGGCGTCGACGGCTGCTGAGCCGCCAGGGAGCGACCCGGCGCGGCCGGCGACGCGGCCGCGGCCGTGGCCGAGCCTCTGGCGCACCGCAACCCGCGCGTGCGGACGAGACAATGGGACGATGGACGGCGCCCTTCACGAGTCCGCGTGTTCGCCGGCCTCGCGGCCGTGAGCACAGCTTCGATCAGCGACGGCCCGTTCGACCTGAGCGGCGCGCTGCCCGACGGCGTGACGGTGCTCGAAGCGAGTGCCGGTACGGGGAAGACGTTCACGATCGCAGCGCTCGCCACGCGCTTCGTCGCCTCGGGGACGCCGCTGGAGCGGTTGCTGCTCGTGACCTTCACGCGGATGGCGACCGGCGAGCTGCGCGAGCGCGTCCGCGAGCGGCTGGTGCGGACTGAGCGGGCGCTCACCCAGGTGCTCGCCGGCGCACCGACCCCGGCCGACGAGGTGAGCGCCCTGCTCGGGACCGGACCGCCGCCCGCGATCGAGGGACGGCGCGTCAGGCTGGCCCGAGCGATCGCGAACTTCGACACGGCGACGATCGCCACGACGCACTCGTTCTGCGGCGAGGTGCTCGCCGAGCTGGGGACGCTCGGCGATCTCGAGCCCGACGTGAGCTTCGCCGAGAGCATCGACGATCTCGTCGAGGAGGTGATCGACGACCTCTATGTCCGCCGCTTCTGGGGCGAGAGCGAGGGCGCGCCGTTCGATCGGGCACATGCGGCGCTGATCGCCCGGATCGCGATCGATCATCCGACCGCGGTGATCCACCCTCACCAGGCGCCGCCCGACAGCGTCGCGGCGATGCGCGTGCGGCTCGCCCGGGCGGTGCGCATCGAGCTGGAGGCCCGCAAGCGCGCTGCCGCCATCGTCACCTACGACGACCTCCTGACGCGCCTGCGGGACACACTCACCGGCCCGAACGGAGAGCAGGCGGTGGCGCGCCTGCGGGAGCGCTACCGGGCCGTGCTGATCGACGAGTTCCAGGACACCGACCCGGTGCAGTGGGAGATCGTCCATCGCGCGTTCGGCACGGGCGGGGTCGCGCTCGTGCTGATCGCCGATCCCAAGCAGGCGATCTACGCGTTCCGCGGCGCTGACGTGCACGCGTACCTGAGCGCCTCCAGCGAGGCGGGCAGGCGCGCGACCCTGCAGGTCAACTGGCGCAGCGACCAGGCGCTGATCGACGCGCTCGACGCCCTGTTCGGCGGCGCACGGCTCGGTCATCCCGGGATCGCGTACAGGACCGTCCGGGCATGCGACTTCCACCAGGGCTCGCGGTTGCGCGACGCCCCCTGCACGGCGCCGCTGAGGATCCGGATCGCGGATCGCTCACAGTCCTCGATCGACCTCACCGCCTCCGACTTCGCGTCGGCGCCGTCAGCGCGGACGCACATCGCGAAGGACCTCGCCGCCGACGTCGTGGCGCTGCTGTCGAGCGGCGCCACGATCGAGCAGGATGCCCGCGGCGGGGCCGCCGACGGCTCGCACCCGGTGGACCCCGGTGACGTTGCGGTGCTCGTGCAATCGCATCGCAACGCGCGTCTCATTCAGCAGGAGCTCGCCGCGGCCGGCGTGCCGGCTGTGATCAACGGCGCCGGCAGCGTGTTCGCCACAGCCTCCGCTCGTGACTGGCTGGCGCTGCTCAGCGCACTCGAGCGTCCCGCGTCGGCGCCACGGGCGCGAGCGGCCGCGCTCACGCCGCTCGTAGGTTGGGACGCCGAGCGGCTTGCGTGCGCCGGCGAGGACGAGCTCGAGCAGCTGCACCAGCAGCTGCACGCGTGGGCGGCGCTGCTGCGCCACCTCGGCGTTGCGGCGCTGGCGGAGGCGATCACGCTCGGCGAGCGGCTGCCCTCACGCCTGCTGCGCGAGACCGGCGGGGAGCGGCGGATCACCGACCTGGAGCACGTCGCCGAGCTGCTGCATCACGCGGCGAGCGGCGAGCAGCTCGGCACCTCGGCGCTGACGGCGTGGCTGCGCCAGCGGGTCAACGACGCCGCTCTCGAGGGCGACCGGGACGAGCTCACGAGGCGGCTCGAGTCCGACGCCGATGCGGTGCAGGTGCTGACGATCCATCGCAGCAAGGGCCTCGAGTTCCCGATCGTCTACTGCCCGTTCCTGTGGGAGCCGCGCTGGATGCCGGATGAGCCACGGCCCGTGGCCTTCCACGACGCCGCCACCGGCACCCGCGCGATCGACGTCGGCATCGAGGGACGCGAGTTCCGCGATCACCGACAGCTGTACGTCAACGAGGAGCGTGGCGAAGATCTGCGCCTCGCCTATGTCGCGCTCACGCGCGCCTGCCACCAGGTCGTGATCTGGTGGGCGGGCTCGTTCAGCAGCCGCAACTCGCCGCTCGGTCGGCTCGTGTTCGACCAGGATCCGGATGGCAACGTCCGCGCCAACGGCACCTCGGTGCCCGGCGACGAGACCGCGCTGCAGCGCTTCCGGGAGGTGGCCGAGCGCGCCGGCGCCGCGATCAGCGTCGAGTGGTCGCGCCTGGGCGCGCCGGCGAGCTGGGGGCGCCCCGCCGTCGCGCAGGACGACCTGCGGACCGCGCGCCTTGATCGGCATCTCGACATGGCCTGGCGGCGGACCTCCTACAGCGACCTGACCGCGTTCGCTCACGACGCATGGGTCGCCAGCGAGCCCGAGGACCCGGTCCTCGCCGACGAGCCCGCCGACGACAGCGCGCCCGCTCGGCACCCGGGCGCTGAGCTGCCCGATCAGGCTCGGTCCGCACAGGTGCAGGAGCTGCGCGACCTGGAGCTCCCGCTCGCGCAGATGCCGTCCGGCACCAGGATGGGGACGCTCGTGCATCGCGTGCTCGACGCGATCGAGTTCGACGCGGATGACCTGCGGAGCGGGCTGATCGAGGCGCTTGCAGAGGCGGGCGTGCTGCGCTCGATCGAGGCGGCCGACCGTGAGCTCGTGCTCGACGGTCTGGCGGCGGCGATCGAGACGCCCTTCGGCGCCGGCCCGCAGGCCGGCGCCCTGCGGACCATCTCACGGTCCGACCGGCTCAACGAGCTGCAGTTCGAGCTGCCGCTCGCCGGCGGGGATCAGGTCACCGGAACGGTCGCGCTTGGCGCGGTCGCCACGCTGCTGCGTGACTGGCTCGCACCTGAGGACCCGCTGGCGGCCTACGCCGAGCGGCTGACCGACCCGTTGCTGCGCGCGCGCGTACACGGCTATCTCACCGGCAGCATCGATCTGGTGGCGCGCACCGTGGACCTCGAGACGGGGCGGCCGCGGTTCGCGATCGTCGACTACAAGACCAACAGGCTGGCGGCGCAAGGCGAGGCTCTCAACGCCTGGCACTACCGTCCGGAGGCGCTCGCGAGCGAGATGCAGCGCTCGCACTACGCGCTGCAGGCGCTCCTGTACGCGGCGGCGCTGCACCGCTACCTGCGCTGGCGCCTGCCCGGATACGACCCCGGGCGCGACCTCGCCGGCATCCACTACCTGTTCCTGCGAGGCATGCTCGGGCGCCAGGCGCCGGTGATCGGCGGCGAGCGCGTCGGCGTGTTCTCGTGGTACCCGCCGGGCGCGATGATCGCGGCCCTCAGCGACACGCTCGACGGCGCGGCGGCGAGCACGGCGTGAGCGAGCCATGAGCGTGGCGGGCGCACCTCCGCCGAGCCTCGAGCCGCCGCACACGGACCCGTACGCGTCTGCGCTCGCGCTCCGCGCACCCTCCCCTCTGCGTGAGTTCAACGAGGCGGGCGTGCTGAGCGCGGCGGACGTGCACGTGTCGCAGCGACTTGCCGCGCTGGCGGACATCACCCCCCATCCCGACGTGCTGCTCGCGGCCGCGCTCGCGGTGCGTGCGCCGCGGATGGGACACGTGTTCGTGGACCTGGCGTCCGTCGAACGCACGGTGATCGTCGAATCGAGGGACGAGCTCGATCTGTCGACGCTGCCGTGGCCCGCGGCCCAGCGGTGGGTGGCTTGCGTGGCGGCATGCGGCGAGCTGGTCACGGTCGGCTCAGGGGCCGATCCGGCGGGCGGCGACGTGCGCCCGCTGCGCCTCGCCGGCTCGCGTCTGTACCTCGACCGCTACTGGCGCGAGGAGCGGATGGTGGCCTCGGACCTGATGGTGCTCGGCACAGCGCCGCTGCGAAAGGTGAACCTCGGAGCTCTTGACGAGGGCATCGCACGGTTGCTCGGGCGGGGCGGCGGCGGTGATGGTGGCGACGATGACCTGGGGCAACGGATCGCTGTGGCGTGCGGCGTGCTGCGACGGCTGGCCGTGATCGCAGGCGGACCCGGCACCGGCAAGACGACAACCGTCGCACGGATCGTCGCGCTGCTGTGCGAGCTGGCGCTCGCGGAGGGAGGGCAGCCTCCGCTCGTGGCGCTCGCTGCACCGACCGGCAGGGCCGCGGCGCGGCTGCAGCAGGCCGTGCACGAGCAGGCCGGCGCGCTGGCCATCGAGGACGCCGTCCGGGCGGCGCTGCTCGCGCTGCGCGCGAGCACGATCCACCGGCTGCTCGCCTACCGGCCCGGGAGTCGCACCCGCTTTCGCCACGACCGCTCCAACCGGCTCCCGCACGACGTCGTGATCGTAGATGAGACCTCGATGGTGTCGCTGTCGCTGATGGCGCGCCTGCTGGAGGCGGTACGGCCCGGGGCGCGGCTCGTGCTCGTCGGCGACCACGAGCAGCTCACGGCGATCGAGGCCGGAGCGGTTCTGCGCGACATCGTCGGGCCGGCGGCGCAGTCGCCGCGGATGAGCCGGGCGACGCGAACAGCGGTGTCCCGGGCGGTCGGCTACGGGGTGGGCACCGAGGTCGACGCAACCCCGATCCACGGAGCCGGCGCGTTCGGCGACGGGATCGTCGTGCTCGAGCGCGTGCACCGGTACGGGCCGGGGATCGCCGCGGTGGCACGGTCGATCCGAGCCGGCGACGCCGACGCGGTGCTCGTGGCGCTGCGCGACGCCGGCGCGGAGGTGACGTGGATCGAACCAGGTGGCGCCGGGGCGGCCGGCGGCACGGGCGGGGGGTTGCTCGAGCCGCTGCGCGAGGCCGCCGTGACCGCCGGCCGGGCCGTGACCGAGGCGGCGCGTGCGGGTGACGGCGCCGGAGCGCTGTCGGCGCTCGGCTCGTTCCGGCTGCTGTGCGCCCAGCGCCACGGTCGGCACGGGGTTGCGGTGTGGACGAACGCGATCGAGGACTGGCTGGCGCAGACCGTGCCCGAGTTCACCCCCGACGGTGCGCAATACGCCGGACGCCCGCTGTTGATCACGCACAACGACCACGAGCTGCGGCTCTACAACGGCGACACCGGCGTGATCGTCGCGAGCGGCCCCGGCCGCCTGGTCGCGGCGTTCGAGCGCGACGGTGAGCTGGTGGAGCTTGCTCCCTCGCGGCTGGAGGCGGTGCAGACGATGCACGCGATGACGATCCACACGAGCCAGGGATCGCAGTTCGACGTAACCGCCGTCGTGCTCGGCGACTCGTCCTCACGGATCCTCACCCGTGAGCTGCTCTACACGGCGGTGACACGGGCGCGACAGCGGCTGATCCTCGTCGCAGACGAGGACGCCGTCCGCGCCGCGGTACAGCGGCCGGTCGCGCGCGCGACCGCGCTGCGCGAGCGGCTGTGGGGTTCGGAGTCGGGCTGACCCCGGGTCTCAGCCCTGAGGCTGGGGGACAATGCGGATGTAGGGCCGAGGCGCATCCCACTCGCCGAAGATCTCCTTCGCCTGCTCGTCGGAGACCGAGCCGGCGATGATCACGTCCTCTCCCGGCTTCCAGTTGACCGGCGTGGCGACCTTGTGCCTGAGGGTCAGCTGGAGCGAGTCGATCACGCGCAGGACCTCGTCGAAGTTGCGCCCGGTGGTCATCGGATACACCAGGATCAGCTTGATCTTCTTGTCGGGCCCGATCACGAACACGTTGCGGACCGTCTGGTTGTCGGCCGGCGTGCGGGACAGCGGATCGCCGTCCGCGTCGGCGGGGAGCATGTTGTAGAGCTTGGCGACGTTGAAGTCGGCGTCGCCGATGATCGGGTAGTTCGGCGCGGCACCCTGGGTCTCCTCGATGTCCTTCGCCCAGCTGCTGTGGCGCTCCACCGGATCGACCGAGAGGCCGATGATCTTCACGTCGCGGCGGTCGAACTCGGGCTTGATCTTCGCCATGTAACCCAGCTCCGTCGTGCAGACCGGCGTGAAGTCCTTCGGATGCGAGAACAGGACGGCCCACGAGTCTCCGATCCACTCGTGGAACTGGATCGTCCCTTCGCTCGTGGCCGCCTCGAAATCCGGCGCCGTATCGCCAATCTGCAGACTCATATGCCTTCCTCCATCGGGTGTCCGGTGGCTCTGCCGCCGAGACATGACCACGTACATCGATTCCATTGGGTGGACCGGACGAGCATAAACCCTGTTTTCTCATCCGGAATGGTGATTATTCCACGGGGACCGTCCTGCCGGCGACCTCTCTCCGGTCCAGAGCATCGGAGTGCCAACGTCGTCGTTCTCGGCACTGTCGAATACCCAGATCGACCTTCTGCGGGCCGAGATCGCGAGGCTCGATCATGGGCGGATCTGGATCGTGGTCGTCTCGCCCCGGAGCGAGTCAGCGCTCGCGGACTTCGCCGGTCCGGTGTTCGGCGACCTTCCCGCAGGGACCTTCATCGCTGTCGCCGAGGACGCGCGGGACCCGAGCACGACGAACTACTGGGTCGGCTCGACGTTGGAGTCCGGCGATGCGGCGCAGACCCAGCTCAACAACGTGATCAACGGCTACCACAAAGGCCAGGGCTCATTGTTCGACGATCTGCGACTCGAGATCCAGAGCTTTGCCCGCAGCGACGCGGCCGCCGGTCACCCGGCGCTGAGCTCGGCCGGCAACAGTGGGCAGACGGGAGCCACGGGCGGTGGCGGCGCCGGCAACGCAGCCCTGATCGCCGTGGCCATTGTGGTGGCGATCCTGCTCCTCACGAGCGCCGTCGTCGGCGGTCGTCATGTGCGCGGCATGTTGCGCGCGTCACACCGGCGCCGGCAGGAGACCGCTGACGCCCGCGAGCGGGCGAAGTCCGACTTCGGCAAGCTTGCCGAGGAGATCGAGGCGCTCGACATCGACAGTTCGATGCCCAACGCCAGTCCGGCCGGCAAGGACGAGTACGCGCAAGCGCTCGACTGCTACGAGGAGGCTGAGCGGCGAATGCGGCAACTCGAGGACGATTACCAGTTCGAGCACGCCGTCGAGGCGGTCAACCGCGGACTGACCCACGTGCGCAACGCGGACCGGCTGCTCAACCCGAAGCGCAAAGCTCAGCGCTAGCGCCCGTTCTGCGAACCTGTGACCTCGCAGGCAAACGAGGCATCAGATCTCGCCGCCGGTGGGACCGATCCCCACCTCGGGCTCCGAGCCCGCGCGCCAGATCCCGCGCGGCATCACCTCGGTGCTGAACGGGGCGGTGGCGGCGCCTCGCGCGTCGAGCGCGATCAGACCGCCGCTGCCGCCGGCCGCGGAGACGTCCGCCAGCGCGTGCGCCGCCGCCTCGCGCAGATCCGCTCGCGCCGCCACGAGCGACGCGATCTGGTGCGCGACGGCGACCCGGATGAACGCCTCCCCCTGTCCGGTGCACGATACGGCGACATCGCCGTCGGCCCACGTCCCGGCGCCGATCACGGGCGTGTCGCCGACGCGTCCCGGCCGCTGGCCGCGCACCCCGCCGGTGGAGGTGCACGCGGCGAGCACGCCGTGGACGTCGAGGCAGACCGCGCCGACGGTGCCGCGCCCGACCGCGCCGCTGTCGACCGCTCGGTCGATGGTGCCGGCGCCGTCCGTCGCTGCCGCGGCCGCTGCGAGCAGGCGCCGCAGGCGCTCGCGCTCGTGGTCGGTGACGAAGTAGTCCGGCGTGCGCCGCTCGACGCCGCCGGCAGCCGCCAGCGCATCCGCCCCCTCGCCGATCATCAGCACCTGGTGTGACTCGAGCACCGCCCGCGCCGCCGCGCTCGGGTACCGCGAGCAGGTGATACCCGCGACCGCGCCGGCGGCCCGGTCGCTGCCGCGCATCACGGCCGCGCTCAGCTCGACGGTTCCGTCGATGCACAGCACCGCACCGCGGCCGGCGTTGAAGTGATCAGCTTCGTCCTCCATGCATGCGACCGCCGCCTGGGCGGCGTCGAGCGAGGCGCCGCCGCCCTCCAGCACGACGCGCGCGCGGGCGAGCGCCTCGAGCAGGGCGCGCGTGTACATGCCCGTGTGCGAGCGCAACGACCTCGTCGACTCGCCCGCACCGGCGTGGATCACGACGACTGGGCTGAACATCGCGCTCACTCTAAGCTACTAATGTCTCGCACGATGCGTGTCGTTGTCGTCGGTGGCGGAATTCTCGGACTCGCGACCGCGCGCCTGATCGCGTGTGAGCGGCCTGATGCCGAGGTCGTCCTGCTGGAGAAGGAGGCGGAGCTCGCGCGCCACCAGACCGGCCACAACAGCGGCGTTGCACACGCCGGCCTCTACTACCCGCCCGGGTCGCTCAAGGCGAGGCTCTGCCGGCGTGGGCTCGGGCTGCTGCGGGCTTTCTGCGAGGAGCGCGCGCTCGGGTGGGATGCGTGCGGAAAGCTCGTCGTGGCGACCTGCGAGCCCGAGATCGAACCCCTGCGGCGGCTGCAGGAGCGCGCGCACGAAAACGGCGTGGCCGGACTGCGATGGTTGGACGGCGCCGGGCTGACAGAGATCGAGCCGCACGTGCGCGGGGTCGCGGCCCTGCACTGCACCGAGACCGCGACCGTCGACTTCGTGACGGTCGCACACGCTCTGGCGGCTGACGCGCGCGAGCATGGAGGCGAGATCCGGACCGGCGCCGAGGTCGCGGCCGTGGGGCGCAACGGCTCCGGCCCATTGGTGCGTCTCGCGAGTGGCGCCGTGCTGGGCGCAGACCGCGTGATCGTCTGCGCCGGATTGCAGGCCGACCGGCTGGCACGCGCGTCGGGCCAGTCGGCGTCTCCCCGCATCGTCCCGTTCCGCGGCGAGTACTGGCAGCTGCGACCGGCGCGGCGAGAGCTCGTACGCGGGCTGATCTACCCGGTGCCCGACCCTGCGCTGCCGTTCCTCGGCGTGCACCTGACACGAAAGCTCGACGGCAGCGTGTGGATCGGACCGAATGCGATCCTGTCGCTTGCACGCGAGGGCTACCGTTGGCGCGACGCGCGACTGCGCGACCTCTACGAGAGCGTGGCCTGGCCCGGAACGTGGCGGATGGCGCGCCGCCACTGGCGCGCCGGCATCGCCGAGCTCCAGCGCTCGGCGCGCAAGCGGGCGTTCGTCGCCGACGCGGCGCGCTACGTGCCCGACCTCACGGCGGCGGACGTGGTCCGCGCGCCGGCGGGCATCCGCGCGCAGGCGGTCGACCCCGACGGTGCACTCGTCGACGACTTCCGGCTCGTCGTGGCCGACGGCGTCACGTGGGTGCGCAACGCCCCGTCGCCGGCGGCCACGTCGTCGCTGGCGATCGCCGAGGAGCTCGCTGAACGCGCTTTCTGAGGCCGGCGCGCCGGGCCGTTGATCACGTAAGGGTGGGCCCTGACGCTGCGCAAGCGGCCCGCTGAGCACAGATCGTATGCGGGCTGGCCTGCGGGCCAGCCCGTCAGGCAGCCCCGACTGGGGTCAGCACCTCCGTGACGGGCACGGGGCGGCCGATGTGATAGCCCTGCGCGAGATCGACGCCCTGCAATCGCAGGAACGCCTCGGTGTCGGAGTCCTGGACGAACTCGGCGATCGTGCGCTTGCCGAGCCCGCGCGCGACCGACACGAGCGACTCGATCACGAGCTGGTCGGTGCGGTTGCGGGTGCAGTTGCTGACGAACTCGCCGTCGATCTTGAGGAAGTCGAAGGGTAGGTACTTCAGGTAGTAGAAGCTGTCGAAGCCGGCGCCGAAGTCGTCCAGCGCGAAGCGGCACCCGAGCTCGGTGAGACGGTCGGCGAACTGGCGGGCGATCTGGATGTTCGCGACGGCCGCCGTCTCGGTGACCTCGAAGATGAGCGAGCTCGGCGGCACGCCCGAGCGCCGCAGCTCGCGTTCGATCAGCTGAAGCAGCTCGGGGTCGCCGAGCGACTTGCCGGAGAGGTTGATCTCGAGGACGAGCTCCTGGCCGACGGCATGCTGCTGCGAGAGGATCTCGATCGCCTTGCCCGTCACCCACCGGTCGAGCTCCTGGACGAGGTCGTAGCGCTCGGCGATGTGCAGGAAGGCGCCCGGGAGGATGATCTCGCCGTTCTCGTCACGCATCCGCAGCAGCAGCTCGTACTGGCGCACGTCACCGCTGTGGAGGTCCGCGATCGGCTGCGCGTGGAACACGAAGCGGTCCTCGTGGATCGCGGTGCGGATCCGCTCGATCCACTCCAGGCGCGTGCTCATCTTCGACTGGTCGTGCTTGTCGGCGGAGTACAGAACCGCGCGGTCGCGGCCCGCCTCCTTGGCGTCGTACATCGCCAGGTCGGCGTTGACGAGCGCCTCCTCGGCGCCGCTCATGCTCTGCGCGAACAGAGTGATGCCGACGCTCGCGGTGACGCGGCCGGGCTTGCGCCCGTCGAGCAGGACGGCGTTCTCACGGATGTCCTTGACGATCTTCGCCGCAACCTGCTCCGCGGCGGGCTCGTCCGCCTCGGGCAACAGGATCGCGAACTCGTCTCCGCCGAGCCGCGCGATCGTGTCCGACGCACGCAGCCGTCGCGTCAACAGCGTCGCGACCGACACGATCAGCTCGTCGCCGGCGCTGTGGCCGAGCGTGTCGTTGACGGTCTTGAAGTGGTCGATGTCCATCACAATCAGTGCGCCGTGGTCGCCGTAGCGCGAGACGCGCAGGACGTGCTGCTCGAGCGCGGACTCGAGGCCGCGCCGGTTGAGCAGCCCGGTCAGCGGGTCGTGGTCGGCGAGGTGACGTAGCTGTGTCTCGAGCATCCGCCGATCGGTGATGTCGAGGATCTGCGAGAGGAGCTCGAGCGGCCTGCCGTCGCGGTCGCGCAGCACCGTCGCGAAGTGCGAGACCCACACGACGTGACCGGACGAGCGAACGTAGCGCTGCTCGCGGCTGTAGTGCTCGATCTCGCCGGCGAGCAACCGCCGGAACTGCTCGCGGTCGGCGTCAGCGTCATCCGGGTGCGTGATCGCCTGCAGCGAGGTGGCGCACAGCTGCTCGCGGGTGTAGCCGGTGATCTCGCAGAGCGCGCTGTTGACCTGCAGGTAGTTGCCCTCCAGATCGGACAGGGCCATCCCGATCGACGCGTTCTCGAAAGCGCTGCGAAAGCGCTCCTCGACGGCTCGCAGCTGGATCGCGGCGGCACGCTTCTCGGTGACGTCCTGCACGGTGCCGACGTAGCACCCGGGTGTGTCCGGATCCTCGCGGGCGAGCGTGTGGAGCGTCCGGGCGGAGCCGTCGCCGGCGCGGATGCGGTAGTCGAGCTCGACCTGCTCGCCGCGTTGCAAGACGGCGGCGTGCGCGGCGCGCACGCGCTCGCGGTCGCTCGGCACGACGTAGGTGTCGATGAACTCCTGGCCCGGTGCGGGCCCGAGCTCCGGATCGCGACCGATGATGCGGAACATCTCGGCCGACCAGGTGAGGACGGCGGCGGCCGGGTCCTCGGACCAGGAGCCGATCCCGGCGATCCGCTGGGCATCCTCGAGCTCGTGCAGGGCCTTCTCGCGCGCCCGCTCGGCAAGCTTGCGATCGGTGATATCGACGGCGAACGATCCCAGCGCGGTGACCTGGCCCTGCTCGTCGAGCACCGGGTAGCGCACGACGTGCAGGAAGCCCGCTCCCCCGTCCGGCTGCTCGACCTTTATGTCGACGCTGATCGGCTCAGCGCTGCTCAGCAGCACGTCGTCGAAGACGTGCATCTGATCGGAGATCGTCGGACGGGCGTGCTCCTCGGCCCGGAAGCCCTCGGCCTCCAGCACGCGCCAGTCGAGATGCTCGGCCGCCCTGCCGTTCACCTGCAGGACCTCGCCGCTGGGCGAGCGCAGCAGCATCCCGGCGGGGGCGTGGTCGAACACAGCCTGCAGGCGGGCGTTGGCGATCCGCAGCGACTCCGCTGCCTCCCGTGCGGCGGTCACGTCCTGCACCTGCGCGATGTAGTGCAGCGGCTGCCCCGAGCCATCGCGCACGAGCGACACCGAGAGGTCGACCCAGATCAGGCGATCCTGCTTGTGGATGTAGCGCTTGACGAGCTTGTAGCTGCGGATCTCGCCGCGCATCATCCGCTTGATGTGCTCACGCTCGGTGCCGAGATCCTCTCTGTGCGTGATCTGCTGGAAGCTCAGTCCATGGAGCTCGTCCTGCTCGTAGCCGACGATCTCGCACAGGGCGCGGTTGGCGCTGAGGCAGCATCCGTCGAGACCTACGAGCGCCATCCCGATCGGGGCCTCCTCGAACGCGCCGCGGAAGCGCTCCTCCGCGAGCCGCAGAGCCTCCGCGGCCTGCATGCGTGCCGTGTTGTCACGGATCGACGCCGACACGAGCCTGCCCGACGGCGTGGGAACGGGGCTCAGCGTGATCGCGACCGGGATCTCGCGGCCTTCGCGTGTGCGGGCCAACAGATCGCTCTCGATCCCCATCCCGCGGATCTGCGGGTCACGGGCGTAGGCGTCGCGGAGCGCGACATGCCCGGCGCGGTTGCGCTCCGGCACCAGCATCTCCACCGACTGCCCGAGGAGCTCCTCGCTGGTGTACCCGAAAAGCTCGACGGCGCGGTCGTTGGCGACGACGATCTCGCCGCGTGCGTCGATGATGATGATCGCATCGGGGGCTGCGGAGATCAGCCAGCTGGCCATGCTCTGCGCATTGTCGGCAGCCCGGGCGCGCTCACGGCTCGCGGCCGTCTTCTCCAGCGCGACTGTGATCGTCGGGGCGAGCCTGGCGGGGTCGCCCGTGCTCACATAGGCGGCGGCGCCGGCCTGCAGCGCGTCGGCCACGGTCTGCTCGCCGATCGAGCCGTCGAGGAGGATCGCGGGCGGCCCGCTCTCGCGCGCGGCGATGAGCCGCAGCGCCTGCGTGAAGCTGAGGCTCTTCAGCGCATGCTCACCGATCAGCAGGTCCCACGGTCGCTCGTCCTGCAGGGCATCGATCAGCTCGGCAGGGCTGCGCACGCATGTCGGGACGCACGTGATGCCCTCGACGCCGAGCACGCGCGTGACGCAGCGCTCAGCCTCGGCCGCAGCTCCGATGTACAGTGCGCGCAGCTCCGAGAGCCCGTGCGGTTGCGCACGCTCAGGAGCGCCCATCGCGCCGCTGTCCCTTCACGTCTCCTCTTGCTCCGGCCGTCGTCACCTTTCGGTTCTTATCGGCACGATCGAGCCGGACTCAAATAGCTTCTAAGAGGTCCATCATTTTGCAGAGCCCGTGTCGGTCAGCACAACACCGGGCGTGTTCCAGGCGGAAGCTAGAGCTTCGCCGCTCCGGCCCGGTGGTCGCGAGCGGCGGCCGGGTCGCTCGCCGCGCCCAGCGCCTCCGAGATCGGAACCGGACGCCCGATGTGGTAGCCCTGGGCAAAGTCGACCCCGTGGTCGCGCAGGAACAGCTGCGTCGGTCCGTCCTCCACGTACTCCGCGATCGTCCGTTTGCCGAGGCCGCGGGCGACCGACACAAGCGACTCGATCACGAGCTGATCGGTGCGGTTGCGGGTGCAGTTGACGACGAACTCACCGTCGATCTTGAGGAAGTCGAACGGGAGGTACTTCAGGTAGACGAAGCTGTCGAAGCCGGAACCGAAGTCATCGAGCGCGAAGCGGCACCCGAGCTCGGTGAGACGGTCGGCGAAGCGGCGCGCCTCTTCGATCTTCGCGACGGCCGCCGTCTCGGTCACCTCGAAGATCAGCGAGCCGGCCGGGATCCGGGAGCCTCGCAGCCCATCCTCGATCACCTCCAGCAGCCGCTCGTCACCCAGTGACTTGCCCGATAGGTTCACCTCCACGGCGAGCGGCGCGGCGAGCGCCACCCGACGATGGAGCAGCTCGATCGCTGCGCGGGTCACCCATTGATCGAGCTCCTGGACGAGGTCGTAACGCTCCGCCAGGTGCAGGAAGGCGCCCGGTCCGATCAGCTCGCCGGCCTCGCCGAGCATCCTCACCAGCAGCTCGTACTGGCTGACTGTGCCCGTGTGCAGGTCCGCGATCGGCTGCGCGTGCAGAACGAAACGCTCCTCCTGGAGCGCCACACCAAGCCGGTGGATCCACGACAGACGCGTCTTCATCCGCGACTGATCGTGTACGTCGGCATAGACCGATATCTGGTCGCGCCCGCCCTCCTTGGCGTCGTACATGGCCAGATCGGCGTTGACGAGCGCCTCTTCGGCGTTGTCCATCCCGTTGCGGAAGAGCAACACACCGACGCTCGCCGTCACGCGCCGCGACGCGCCTCCGTCGATCGTCGTGATCTGCTCGCGCACGTCCTGCACGATGCTCGTCGCGACCCACTCGGCGGTCGCTGCGTCGGCCTCGGGAAGCAGGATCGCGAACTCGTCGCCACCGAGCCGCGCGATCGTGTCGGTGCCGCGGAGCCGTCGCGCGAGCAGCCCCGCCACCGAGATGATGATCTTGTCGCCTGCGCTGTGCCCGAGGGTGTCGTTGACCGTCTTGAAGTGGTCGAGGTCCAGCACGAGCAGGGCGCCGCGCTCGCCGTAGCGCGAGACGCCCGCCGCATGGTGCTCGAGCGCGGTCTTCAGTCCGCGGCGGTTGAGCAGGCCGGTGAGCGGATCGTGATCGGCGTAGTGACGCAGCTGCGTCTCCAGCATCCGCCGCTCGGTGATGTCGAGGACCTGTATGAGCAGCTGAACCGGTTCGCCGTCGCGGTTACGCAATACGGTCACGTAGTGCGCCACCCACACCTGCTGGCCGTCAGGGCGGACGTAGCGATGCTCGCGGCGGCGCTGATCGACCTCCCCGGCGAGCACGCGCGCGAGCAGCTCGCGACCCTCGTCGACCTCATCGGCAGGCGTGATCGCCCACGAGGAGAGCTCGCAGAGGCGCTCGCGCGTGTAGCCGGTGATCTCGCACAGCGCGGCGTTTACCTGCTGGAAGTTGCCCTGCAGGTCACACAGCGCCATCCCCGTCGGCGCGTACTCGAAGGCGCCGCGGAAGCGCTCCTCCGCCTCGCGCAGATGCGCTGCCGTCGCTCGCAGCTCGGTGACGTCCTGCACGGTTCCCATGAAGCATCCCGGACGATCCGGGTCGGGGCGCGCGGCTCCGTGCAACGTCTTCTGCGTGCCGTCCGGGAGGCATACGCGACAGTCGAACGCCACGGGCAGGCCTTTGGGGACGGAGCTCGCGTACGCGAGCTGCGCGTGCTCGCGGTCCTGATCGATCACGTAGTCGCCGATCAGCTCCTTCACCGACGCCGGCCCCTGCGAGGGCTCACGTCCGAAGATCGTGAACATCTCGTCCGACCATTTGAGCAGCGCGCTCGCGGGATCCCAGAACCAGGAACCGATCGCCGCCAGCCGTTGCGCGTCCTGGAGCTCGCGCAGCGCCTGCTCGCGCTCCTGCTCGGCGAGCGTGCGGTCGGTGATGTCCACCGAGAACGAGGCGAACCCCGCCACCGCTCCGGCGTCGTCGAGCAGCGGATAGCGCACGAGATGCACGTGGCGCGTGCCGCCGTCGGGGTGCCGGACGGTCATCTCGTCCGTCACCGGCCGGTGCGTGCGCACCATCTCCGCCTCGCTGCGGCGGATCCGCTCGTCCGATTCACGATCCAGATGCTCGCCGGGCCGGGTGCCCTTCACCCCGGCGACGGTGCCCCCGAGATGCTCGGCGGCGACATCGTTGAGCTGCGCGATGCGGCCGTCGCGTTCGCGAATCAGGATCCCGACCGGCGCGTGGTCGAAGATCTCCCGCGTGCGCGAGCTGGCCACGCGCAGCACCCGGTCCGCTTGCAGCCTCGCGGTGACGTCCTGGATCTGTCTGATGAAGTGCAGCGGTTGCCCGTCCTGGTCGCGTACGAGCGAGACCGACAGCTGGGCGAAGATGTCCCGGCCATCCCTGTGGACGTAGCGTCTGTCGACGCTGGAGCCGCAGATCTCGCCCGCGAGCAGGGCCCGCACGAGCTCCCGGTCACCCTCGATGTCGTTAGCGTGCGTGATCTGCTCGAAAGTCCGCTCCCGCAGCTCGGCATCGCTGTAGCCGAGGATCGCGCAGAGGGCTGCATTGGCGCGCAGGCAGCGCCCGCCCGGCGCGACAATCGCGATCCCGATCGGTGCGTCCTCGAAGGCGCTGCGGAGCTGCTCGGGCGCGAGGCGGAGCGCCTCGCCAGCGGCCGGTGGCATGCTCCGCCGCGCCGGGAGCTGATCGCGGACGGCGCGGACGCGCTCTGTCCCGAGATCGCGCGAAAGCCTCACTGGGAGCGCGAGCACGGCTCGCAACCGGATCGCCTTAGATTGAACGTCAACGCGTGTGAGGCGCATCCAGCCGGGTTCCTCCGTCTCGTCCCCACCCACTCCGGTCTCGTTCCGCATCGGGCCGGTGGCGAGCCCGATGTTCACCCTTATCGGCAGCTGCCCGCCGGGCTCAATCACGGGCGCCGTCGATCGCAGCTTCACGCGCGAGTGCCATCGCGCGCTCACAGGTGCATGAACGCGCACGCGTCGGTCAGCACTTCGCTCAGCGAGTGCCGTCGAGCGCTCACAGGTGCATGAACGCGCACGCGTCGGTCAGCACTTCGCTCAGCGAGTCGACCATCTCGGACAGTTGCGCGCGCGTTGAGATGAGCGGCGGCGCGATCTGCAGTACGGCGTCGCCGCGGTCGTCAGCGCGCGCGATCAAACCGGCCTCCCGCAGCCGGCGCGGCAGGAAGCCGCGCAACAAGCGCTCGCGCTCGGCTGCGTCGAAGCGACGCTCGTACTCGCCGCCGACGAGCTCGAAGGCCCAGAAGAACCCGGCGCCACGGACGTCGGCGACGATCGGCAGCGGCTCCAGGCGCCGCTCGAGCTGCTCCTGCAGCCAGGGCGCCGTCTCGCGCACGTTCTCCAGCACGCGGTCGCGCGTGAAGATCTCGATGTTCATGAGCGCCACCGCGGCCGCGACGGGGTGCCCGCCGAAGGTGATGCCGTGCAACAGCGTGGCCCCTGGCGCGTGCAGCGGCTCGGCTACCTTGTCGGACACGACCACCGCCCCCATCGGCAGGTAGGCCGAAGTCATCCCCTTGGCGACCGTGATCATGTCGGGCTCCGCGCCGTAGAGCTGGGATCCGAACCACTCGCCCAGCCGGCCGAATCCGCAGATCACCTCGTCGGCGGTCAGGAGGATTCCGTATCGGTCCGCCAGCTCGCGCACCCCCTGCCAGTAGCCGGGCGGCGGCGTCAGGCAGCCGCCCGCGTTCTGGACCGGCTCGGCGATGATCATCGCCACGGTCTCGGGCCCCTCCTGCAGGATCGCCTGCTCCATCTCGTCGAGCAAAGCCGCGGTCAGCGCCTCTCCGGCGAGTCCCCGGAACGGCCGGAACTGGTTGGTCCAGGAGACGTGGCGGACGTCGATCGCGGGGCGTCCGAATGCAGTCTTGAAGCGCTCGACCCCGGTGAACGACAGCGCGCCGAGGGTCACGCCGTGGTAGGCGTTGGTCCGCGCGATCGCCTTGCAGCGGCCCGGTTCGCCGTGCGCGAGGTGGTACTGACGCGCGAGCTTCCAGGCCGTCTCGACCGACTCCGACCCGCCGCTCGTGAAGAACAGGCGGTTGAGCTCACCGGGGGCGAGCTCGGCGATGCGCTCCGCGAGCTCGATCGCCGCCGGGTGTGCCGTCGCCCAATTCGTGTTGAACGCCAGCCGCGTCATCTGCGCGGCGGCGGCCGCCATCAGCTCCTCGCCGTAGGAGTAGCCGATCTGCGAGCAGAAGAGGCTGGAGAGCCCGTCGAAGTACCGCTTGCCGTCGATGTCGAACACGTACGGCCCCTCGCCGCGCTCGAGCACGAGCAGCTCCGACCAGTCCTCCCCCAGCTCGCCGTTGCGCGTGAAGTGCAACAGCAGATGCTGCTGTGCCCGCTGCTGGAGCGTGAGCTCCCTCTGTTCCCGTACGGATGCCATCGGTGCCTCACCTCGAGACGTGGTCGCGTTGCCGTGCGACTGCAATCTTCGCGCGCCGCCACACAGAAAGGCGAACGGCCGCCCCACAGAAAGGCGAACGGCCGCGCCGGAAAACCGGCGCGGCCGTCGCTCAGGCGTTGGTTATGTCAGCTGCGGGCCATCAGCCGTCGCCGAGCAGCTGCGGCGGCATGAGATGTCCTGGCACCCGGTCGGGCGTGTAGATCTTCGCCTCGCCCGGATAGGCCTCGCGCCAGCTGTGCGCCGAGTACCAGTCGTAGTGGTTCAGCAACTCGGCGTTGGCCTTGTCAGGACCGTTGAAGACGCCCTTGCGCGCCTCCGTGTTGATCCACCGGACCCAGGCCTCGAACACCGGACGGGCCGCCGCCGGCACCGGCGAGGTCGCCAGCTTGACCGCGGGCGACTCGTTGGCACTGCTCGCCAGCGTCGACGGATAGCCCGGCGCGCCGAGGGTGAGCGGGATCTGGTTGGGAACCGCGTCGAACGGCTGGAACGCCGACCAGCTCGGGTGATCGGTGAACGCGTCGTACATCGGCATCGCCGAGCCGTCCTCCTGGTTCATCGGCTGGATCCCGAGGATCTGCTCGATCGTCCGCACGGCGTTGATCTGCGAGTAGTACTGGTCATCGACTCCGGGCCGCGAGTACGGGCTGATCACGAGCGTCGGGGCGCGATGCCCGTCGACGTGATCGACGCCGTTCTGCGTGTCGTCCTCCATGACGAAGATCGCCGTGCTCTTCCAGAACTTGCTGTGCGAGATCGCGTCCACGACCCGCCCGACGGCGAGGTCGTTGTCAGCCACCTGCGCGACCGGATCCGGAACCCCGGAGCCGGTCGTGTGGTCGGTCATCAGCCACATGAACGTCAGGTTCGGCATGTTGCCGCTGTCCTCGTCCGCCTTGAACTGCGGCAGCCACGTGTCGACGCGGTACTGGTCCGGAATCGAGAGCTGGAAGTTCGGGAAGTCCGGATCGGTGACGTGCTCGAGCGACGGAATGTCGGACCACGTGTTACCCCACGACGAGCCCGGCTGCACGTTGGCGGGCAGCGTCGACCACGACTGCGTCGAGGTCGGATCGCCTGCCTCCATCGTCTGCGATGCTGCGTAGTACTGATCCCAGTCGCCGGCGCTCGACGGCAGGCTGTACGGGTTGTAGACGTACTCGCCGTAGTTCTCGACGCTCAGCCCGGCACGCATCGCGGCATCCCACAGGAATCCGTCGCGCTGGTAGGCGAGGGCGTCGCCGCCCTGCGAGGGGTAGGAGCGGTAGAACGCGCCGAACTCCTTCTCGACGTAGTCGTTCGCCTCCGCCTGCACGATCCAGTTGTGACCGTCGGCCGACAGCGTGCCCTCGTCATAGAAGTTGTCGAGGTCACCGTAGCGGAGCGCGAGCGCGTGCTGGTTGGGCGTGATCGGCTCGCCGAACTGCGCGAGCGACGGATCGCCGTTGCCGATGCCAAGGTCGCCGTAGACCTGGTCGTAGGTGCGGTTCTCCTTGATGATCACGACGATGTGCTTGATCGGCGAGTAGCCGCCGATGTGCCGCGGGATGACGCCCGGAACGGAGTCACCGACGCCGGCGTCGACCGCCGGAATCTGGTCCCAGGCGTTGTTGGTGAAGACCCGGCGCGTGAGATAACGCAGGCTCCAATCCGACGGCAGCGGGAACGTCGTCACGCTACCGGTGTCGTTGTAGGTGTTGCCGCCGTAGACCTTGCTGGCGCCTGGGGAGGTGTCGGGCCCCTTGTTGATCCCGTAGACCGACCCGGGGTTCGGACCGCGCGCGCCGATGCCCTTGTCGTTGGTGACGACGATCTCGCCGCCGAGCTGCGGATCCTGCTGGACCTGGACCGGATACCAGTCGGTTGGGATCAGCCCGCGGAACTGGATCGGGTGGTAGAGCCCGTCGTAGCGGTAGTCGGCGATCGCGTTGTCGCGGCCGATGCTGACGAGCAGGTCATGGCCGACCATCGTGATCGCGTTCGCATAGCTGCCGACGTCCGCCCCGGGCACCGGGTTGGTGCCGATCGTCTGCGCGACCGTGTTCGTGTTCGTGTCGATCACGGAGAAGCTGTCGTCGTTGGAGTTGGCGACGAACAGCGCGTGTTCGTGCAGGTAGAGCGCCGTCGGCTGCAGGCCGACGCGGATCTCCTTCGTCTCCTGGCCGGTGGTCAGGTTGACGACCGAGACCGTGCCGGTGATCGCCCCGCCGGTGACCTTGCTGGAGACGATCGGGGTGCCATCGGACATGTTCGTGAACTCGCCCGGCTTGGCGGGGCGCCCGCCCTCGTTGGACACGTAGGCGGTGTTACCGTCGATCACGACCTGGCGTGGCGCGTTGCCGACCGGGATCATCTTCTCCAGCGTGTTCGTCTGGGTGTCGATGACGCCCAGCGCGTTGGCGCCGTTGAGCGCCACGTACAGCGTGTCCCCGTCCGGCGAGAGCGCCATGCCCGAGGGCAGGTAGGCGCCGCTCGGGCTGCTCGGACCGAAGTTCGGGTTGCAGGCGTCGCTCGTCAGCGCCGAGCCGCACAGCGGGATCGCCGCCGTCGGGGTCGGGTTGACGGTGCCGTCGGGATTGACGGCGAAGCGGAGCAGGAAGGTCGACTGCGGCACCCACAGCGATGTGCCGTCGGCTGAGTAGAGCGGACCGTCCGGCGCAACGGAGGCGTCGTAGTCGTCGTAGCTCGAGGTCGGCAGCCCCGGCACGTGCGTGTACAACCCCACCTGCTGCACGACCTGATCGCTCGTCTTCGTCAGGTCGATGAGCGTCAAGTAGCCGCTGAAGTCATTCCAGCTGAGTGCCGCGACGACGTGTCCGTCCGGGCTGAGCGTGCTCGAGACGAGGCGAACGTTGGTCTCCTGGCCCCCCCCGTTCGGCAGCGTCTGCGAGCCGTCGACGAGGATCCGAGAGCCCAGCGGCGAGATCCACTGGTTCGTGGGCAGCAGGGTTGCTCCGTTGATGGTCTCCCCCACCTGGTTGTTGCCGAATGGGCCCCACCCACCGACCGCCGCCGATGCCGCGCCAACGGCCACGACGCATGTCGCGACGCCTGCGGCGATCGCAAGACGCCCCCGTCTCCGCGATTGCTTACTTGAAGCCGACCTTCGCATGCTCAGTCCACCTCCGGATGATGCCCGTCGCCAAGGCGTTCGCCCTGCGCGAACCAGTTATGACCCAGGCGCACGGCAAGATGCACGTCCGACATCAGCCGGTCGCGCGTCAAGCCCTGTCACCTTCACATCCGATCCGGCACTCTGGCCGAGGCCGGTTCAGGCGCGACTCTAGTCCCGGCTTCAGCGGCAATTGTTAACAGCCGGTGTCCAGCGCTCGACGCGTCTCCGAGGTGACAACCATGGCTTTCCGACGCCTCCTCGGGCAGTCGGCCTGGGCCGCCGCGCAGACGATCAAGCGGCGGATAGCTTGTCACCAGCCTGCGAACACGTTCGCCTCGCCTCGCCTCGCCTCGCCTCGGAACGGCGTCTCCACGCGCGGACGGCGTTCACAACCTGTTGACGAATCGTCACGGCCGGCTCGCCTATAGTCGCCGCCGTGGCGGCGGTGCGCGTCAGCGGGCTCGTGAAGAGGTTCGAGCAGACCCTCGCCGTCGACGCGGTCGACCTCGAGCTGGACGAGGGCCGGGTTCTGGGGCTGCTCGGGCCCAACGGCGCGGGCAAGACGACCCTGCTGCGAATGCTGTTCGGGCTGATCCGGCCGGACGCCGGCTCGGTCGAGCTGCTCGGGCGACCGTGGGATCCCGGGGATCCGCTGCTGCTGGACGGGGTCGCGGGCTTCGTCGAGGACCCCGCCTTCTACCCGTATCTGTCCGGCCGGGCGAACCTCGCGCTGCTGAGCAAGCTCGACGGTCGGCGCGACGGTGTGCCGATCGAGGAGGCGCTCGAGCGCGTCGACCTCGCCCGCAGGGGCAGGGACCGCGTCAGCGGCTATTCGACCGGCATGCGCCAGCGTCTCGGCATCGCTGCGGCACTGCTGCGCGCGCCCCGGCTGCTGCTGCTCGACGAGCCGACCAGCGGGCTCGACCCGGCCGGCGCGCGGACGGTCGCCGCGCTCGTGCGCGAGCTCGCCGGCCAGGGCGTCGCGGTGCTCCTGAGCAGTCACCACATCGGTGAGCTGGAGAAGATCTGCGACGCCTACACGGTGCTGCGCGATGGCCGGCCCGTCTGGAGCGGCACCGCCGGGGAGCTGTTGGAGCAGGCGCCGTCCTCCGCCTACATGCTGGCCACCAGCGATGACGAGCGTGCGCTGTTCCTCGCCGCCGGCGCGCCGGGCGTTCGAGCCGGCCGCTCCCCGAGGGGCGATCTGCACATCGCCGTCGACGAGGGCGCGCTCGATTCCTTCGTGCTCGCGCTCGGCGACGCGCGGGTCGCAGTGCGACGTCTCGAGCTGCTCGTCAGCCCGCTGGAGAGCATGTTCTTCGCCCTCACGAGCGATCAATTCGTCGAGCGGCTGGCGCCGCACGAGCTGGCCGAGCGGATCCTGGCGGGCGCATGACGGCCGGCGACGCCACCATCCCCGGTCCGCGGGCGGCGAGCGCCGGCTCGCAGCGGTCGGCCGCGGGCCTCCGCGGCGTCTACGAGGCGGAGCTCCAGAAGCTGTTCGCGCAGCTCGCGACGCGGCTGCTGGTGGTGATGTGCGTGTTCGGACCGTTCGCGTTCGCGGCGGTTCTCGAGGTGCAGAGCGGGACACCGTCGGACGCGCTGTTCGGCTTCTGGGTGCACTCCTCCGGGTTCGCGATCTCGCTGGTCGTGCTCGGGTTTGCGGGCTCCTGGGGGTTCCCGCTGATCGCCGGCGTGCTCGCCGGCGACATGTTCGCCGCCGAGGACCGCCACGGCACCTGGAAGACGATTCTCACGCGCTCCTGCTCGCGCGAGGACTTGTTCGCGGGCAAGGTGCTGGCAGCGATGAGCGTCGCCGCCGGGCTGCTCGCGGTCACCGCGCTGGCCAGCCTGCTGGCCGGCCTGCTGCTCGTCGGCAGCCACCCGCTCGTCGACCTCAGCGGCGAGCTGATCGGATCGGGTCGCTCCCTGGCGCTCGTGCTCGTCAGCTGGCTGACGTGCCTGCTTCCCGTCCTGGCCTACACGAGCCTCGCAGTCCTGTTCTCCGTCGCGAGTCGCAACGGGATCGTGGGCGTCGTCGGGCCGCTCATCATCGCGCTGCTCACGCAGCTGCTGGATCTGATCGGGAAGGGCGTCTTGGTGCACATGCTGCTGATCGGCTCGGCCTTCGACGGCTGGCACGGCCTGTTCACGGCCGATCGCTTCTACGGGCCGCTCCTCGTCTCGAGCCTCGTCAGCATCGCCTGGATCGCCGCCTGCCTCGGCGCCTCGTGGCTGATCCTCGTCCGGCGTGACTTCCTCGGCGTCTCCTCTGCGCGGCGCTCCGGCTGGCTGACCGCGGTCCGGGTGGTGGTGGTCGCCGCCGTCCTGATCACGGTGCTGGCGGTGGCGAGCAACCTCGGGCCGCTCGGGGTCACGCAGACGCGCCTGCGAACCGCGGTCGCAGCCGAGTTCAACAGCCTCACGCTCTACCAGCAGCAGCTGCTCGGACGCGCCGTGCCGGCCGGCGCGCGGCTCGACATCCTTCCCAACTGCAACCGCCATGCCAGCCGGCCCGAGGGACCCGGCGACTGGAGCTGCACCATCGCGGTCTACCTCCCGCAGCCGGGCTCGGTCCCATACCAGCTCTCGCAGGTGGAGTACGACGTGAGCGTGCAGTACAACGGCTGCTACAAGGCGCAGTCTCCGCCGGCGTTCATCGGCGGGCAGACGATGCGCGACGTGCACGGCGACAACGTGCCCAATCCGCTGTTCGTCGTCTACGGCTGCTTCAACATCCTGTAGGCGCACCTCGCCGCCGCCGGGCGCTTAGGGTTCTCGCGGGCCCTTAGAACACGCGGTAGCCCTGGATCGCGATCGAGAATCCGTGCCCGGTCTGCAGGTTGGTGCAGCTCATCCCGGTCGTCTTGCTGGCGCACTGGAACGGGCCGACGATCGTGGTGGTCCCGTAGGCGAGCGTCGGGGCGCTCGGGTCGAGCACCGTGTCGCCGGCGCAGACGAAGTGCCCGGGGCCCGAGCCCGTGACCAGCAGCCCCTGCCCGTAGTCGACGATCGGAGGACAGCCCTTCGGCGTCGGAGGCGGCGACCACGAGCGCGTCTTGATGTCGCAGCGTGCGGAGCCGATGATCATGCAGCCGATGTTGCGAGAGGGCGACTCGAAGGTCGCGAGGTGCACCGGGCTGCCCTGTGCCGAGGTGGACGTGCTCGCGCCGCCGGACGGCGCCGATGCGCTGACCGAGCTCGCGCTCGCGGAGCTCGTGAGCGCAGCGCTCGTGCCGGAGGCGCTGGTGCCGGACGCGCTCGTCCTTGTGGCGCCCGCCACGCCGGCCGGCGTGCTCGACGAGCGCGTGACCGTTACCGTGCGCGTAGTCGCGGCGCTCCCGCACGCGCTCACTGCAAGCGCCAGCGTCAGGGCGATTGTCAGCCGGAACCCGCGGGACACGCGCGCAGCCTACCTGGCGCCGTGAGCGAACGCCACGTGGCGCTGAGCGGGAGCTCCGAGTCGGTGGCTCGCAGCCAGGGTCACTCTTCGCGAACACTTACGCCGCAGGCATCAGTTTCCAGCCCACCTCCCGATGACCTGGATCAGGACTCCCTCGACGACAGGAACCACTATGTCTGTGACGCCCATCAGCAGTTCGAGCATCATGCCCTCCCAACAGCAGTCATCCTCGATGCAGAGCAACTTGAAGAACATGCTGAGCTCTGTCTCCGGCACGCTCGGACTGAGTGGCGACGCGCTCCAGCAGCAGCTGCAGTCCGGCCAGAGCCTCAGCTCGATCGCCGCAACACAAGGTGTCTCTCAGCAGACGCTGGTCCAGTCGATCAGCACGGCCCTCGCGCAGAACGGATCCCAGGGGAGCTCCTCCCAACTGCAACAGATCGCCACAAACATCGCCAACCGCACACACGGCGCCGGCGGGCACCACCATCGTCACGGCGGCGGCTCGGGTACGCAGCAGGCGACGGAGTCGACGTTCCTCGCAGCCCTGGAGGCGTCCACCTCCGCGACGAGCACGGCGCCGTTCGGAACTGCATCAGAACAGTCGTCCAGCACGTCAGCGAGTCAGGTGGACGGTGGACTGGATGCGTTCGCCTGACGAGCGCCTGGCCTGAGCTTCTGCCGTGCTGCGGCCGTTCACACCGCCGGCGCCCACGGTGGTTAGGATCGGCGGATGGAGGGTCCGCCGCAGCTACACGGGGTCAGCCATCGCTATCTGACCTCGAGGGGGCTGCGGATGCACGTTGCGCTGGCCGGCGCGGAGGACTCGCCTGCCGTCATGCTCGTGCACGGTTGGCCGCAGAACTGGTGGACGTGGCGGGAAGTGATCGAGGAGCTTGCGAGCACCAACCGCGTGATCGCGCCGGACCTGCGCGGACACGGGTGGACCGACGCGCCGCGCTCCGGGTACCGCAAGGAGGTACTCGCATCCGATCTGCTCGGCGCACTCGACGTGCTCGGGATCGAGCGCATGACCTGGGTCGGGCACGACTGGGGCGGGTGGATCGGCCTGATCGCGGCGCTGCGGGCTCCGGAGCGCTTCGCGCGCATGCTCACGCTCTGCGTACCGCATCTGTGGACCCGGTTGGAGCCGCGGCACGTCGCGCTCCTCTGCTACCAGGGCCCGGTCAGCCTGCCGCTGCTCGGCCCGCACCTCGCGCGGCGCCTGGTGCCATCGATCCTGCAGAGCGGCCGCGGCCGCGACCCGCTGAGCACCACCGACGTTGAGGTGTTCGCCCAGCACATGCCGGCGCATGTGAGCACCGCGATGTACCGCACCTTCCTGACGCGCGAGTTGCTCCCACTCGCTCGCGGCCGCTACGCGCGCTCGGTGCTCGAGGTACCGACGACGCTGATCGTCGGCGTTCGCGATCTCGTCACCCGGGGCATCGTCGCGGGACCCGTTCCGGGACAGCCGCGGCTGACCGCGCAGGTGCTCGACGGCGCCGCCCACTGGATACCGGAGCAGCGGCCCGAGGTGGTGGTCGACTGGGTCAGGTCTCGTACGACGCCAGCGTCAGCAACGTCGACGCGGGAACTGACGTCGCGGCAATGACGCACGTGTGCCCCAAGCGCACCCAGGTCACGAACCGCGCCGAGCCCTGGCGCGCGATCGTGAAGCGCACCCCGTGCATCCATTGCGCGGTGCCGGCAATCGATCGCAGCGGCGGCCCCGAGACGATCGCGTAGCCGAGGCGCGCGCCACCGTCCCCGGTGTAGTAGACGGTCACAACGCGACGGCCGGCAAGCAAGCCCGCGCGCGCCCCGACGGCCGTATAGCCGCTCCGGCTCTCCCAGTTCGGGAAGTGAATGCCGGCAACCTGGAGATCGAGCTGCTCCGGGTCGGCTGTGTCGATCCGGGGGGCGGGGGCGGTCGATCCGGCCAGCGCGATCTGGGCCGTCTGCGGGATCGTCGGCTCACTCCTGCTCCCGCCGATCAGCAGGACGACGACGATCGCAGCGGCGACCGCCCCGAGAGCGCCGAGCGCGGCGGGCAACGCGAACCTGCGGCGACCAGCGGAGGGGGCCGCGCCGGCGCGATCGCGCCCGCCCGCGCCACCGGTCAGCCCGGCCACGCGTGCCCTGAGTGACGCCGGCGCAGGCCGATCGCCGGCCGCGGCGGCGCTGTCCAGCACCCGCTGCCTCAGCGACGCGGGCGCGGGCTCATCGAGAGCCCGCAGCATCGACACCGCCCGCTGCTGCTCGGCCAGTGCGGCGGCGCGCTGAGGGTCCCGCGCAACCTCCGCCTGTAGCTCGGCTACGAGGGATGCGGGCAGCGACCCGTCGGCCAGGCGCGCCAGTTGGGCCTCTCGGCCCTGCTGATCCTTGTCGTTCATAGGCTCCTTCATCGACCATGACCCCCCTGCACGCGCGATCCTTCCCGCGGGGGCTGCGCCGGTTGCGCCTCTGAGAGCGCCCGCACCACACGCTGGCGTGCGCGGTAGACCCGCGTCGTGATCGTCGCCTCGCGGGTGTCGAGCGCCCGTCCGGCTTCGGCGTACGACAAGCCGACGATGTCGACTGCGACGAGCGCCAGGCGGAAGTCCTCCGGGAGCTGCGAAATCGCGCCGAGCAGCTCGCCGACCTCGAACGCGCGATCGGGCTGCGTCATCTCGCGCGGATCGGGCGGCTCGACGTCCTCGATCGTCGCGGCGCTCTGCGGACGCCGTGACGCCGTGCGCACGTGCGAGTAGAACGTGTGGCGCAGCGCCTGCATCAGGTACGCGCGCTCGTCGCCGCGGACCACGCGCGGCTTGGCAAGCACCCTCGCACACGTCTCCTGAACAAGGTCCTCGGCGTCCTCACGCGAGCCGCACAACGCCCACGCCGCGCGGTAGAGCGAATCGAGGTGCGCGACCAGAGACTGCGGATCGAGACGGCGCATCGTCGCCTCAATGCTATGCAGTCGTGTCAATCCCCCGTGTAAGTGGGAAGTTCTCGCGGCGCGCGCCGTCTTGGGAGGGGAAGGCGCGATTTACTGGGTCGCACATGACATGAGAAAACGAGCAAAGGAGAGTCGCCCATGCAGAGCATTTCGTCACGACTGAGGCATCGGGTCCCGTGGGTCCTCGCTGGAGCCATCGTGGTCGCGATCGCCACCGCGACATCGGGCGCCCTGGCTGCCGCAGAGCGAGCGGGAGGACCCGAGGCCACCCCAGCGGCGCACCACACAGCTGGCCCGCTTGCCGCCGCGAGCCGCTCGGCGGCGGTGGTCGACCTGCACAGCAGCTCGCTCGGGAGGCTGCTGGTCAACGGCGCGGGCTTCACCCTCTACATGTTCACCCACGACAAGAAGGGCAAGGACAGCTGCGTGAGCATCTCGGGCTGCCCGGGGACCTGGCCGCCGCTGACAACCTCGGGTGGTCCTCATGCCGGCCGCGGCGTCAGAGCGTCGCTGCTCGGGACGATCGCGATCTCCGGCGGTCGCCGGCAGGTCACCTACGCGGGACATGCCCTCTACACCTACGCGTTCGACACCGGTCCCGCTCAGACAGCGTACGTCGGCTTCAACGAGTTCGGCGGAACCTGGCTCGCCGTCAACGCAGCCGGCAAGCCGCTGAGCTGATCGGACCCACGGAGACAACATGACAATCAGCCTCACACGACGGGCCGCCACGATCGCGGGCACGCTCTCGATCGCCGCCGCGGCCCTGGCAGGATGCGGATCATCCTCAAGCAGCTCATCCGCGAGTAGCTCATCCGCCGGCGCCTCATCCGCCAGCAGCTCGCAGTCAGGTCGATACGGCCCGGCGAGCGCCGGCTCGAGCTCGACGACGACGAAGGCGGCAGCGGGCGCGGCGGCGCCCGCCAGCTCGAACAGCGCGCTCGTCGCGCTCCACAGCTCATCGCTCGGCATGATCCTCGTCGACGGCACCGGCCGGACCCTCTATCTCTGGAAGGGCGACAGCGGGACGCACAGCGCGTGCACGGGCGCCTGCGCCGCCGCCTGGCCGCCGCTCACCACCCAGGGAACGGCGAAGGCGGGCAGCGGCGTCTCAGCCGCGGAGCTCGGAACGAGCCGGCGAAGCGACGGCAGCATGCAGGTCACCTACAACGGCCATCCGCTGTACCTGTTCGAAGGCGACAGGACCTCCGGACAGGCCAATGGCCAGGGCAGCAGCGCCTTCGGCGCCACGTGGTACGTGGTCTCCGCGGCGGGCGATGCCCTCACCGGGAGCGCGAGCGGCGGCTCCGCGACCGGTAGCTCGTCGACCGGCAGCGGCGGGAGCGGGGGCGCCGGGTACTAAGGGTCCGCGAAGCCCATTACAGTTCTGCCTCGTGCCCGGCACGCGCGATCGCACCGAGAGCCGATCCCACCTCAGAGGATCCCGTTGAAGGCTCTCCCGAAGGGATCCATGTGAAGGATCTCCGAGGGAGAGCCGCAACCGTTGTGCCGGCACCGCGCGGGGCGTGCTTGGCGCTCCTGGAGGCCGTCGATCGCTACCCCGCCTGGTACCCCGCGGTGGTCCGCCAGGTCGAGGTGCTCGAACGCGACGCAGACGGAGCGCCGGTCAGGGCGCACACGAAGCTCCACGTCTCGCGCGGCGCCATCGTCAAGGACTTCGACCTGATAATGGCGGTCACCATCGATCGACCGTCGAGGATCGCCCTGGCCAAGGTCGGAGCATCCGAGCAGCGCTTCGACGTCACCTGGCATCTGAGCGACGGCCCGCGCGATGGAACACAGATCGCGCTCGACCTGGTCGCGACTCTCAACGTGCCCCGCTTCCTGCCGGTGGGAGGAATCGGCGACTCGCTCGCGCACGGATTCGTCCGTGCGGCGGGCGACGCGCTCGCGTCGGGCGACCCTTAAGGGTCCGCGAGGAAATTACAGTGGTGATCCGGCGAGTGGCTGGGCGTGTCTGGCGCCGCCGGCTCGCCGCGATAATACCGGGAGTATTTGAGGGCGAGCCGGTGGCGTCAGGCGCGTCCAGACGCCGTCGGAGCCCGCACTAATTTTCTCGCGGGCCCTAAAGAGCATGTGCCATTCGGGACAGGCTCCTTAGCCCGAAGTTCGGCTTAGCCCCGCGAATCAGGGCTCGCGGTGCTCGCCTTCGCCCGGCTCCTCGCCGCTCTCAGCGGGCTCCGCATCGCCTAGCTCCGCACGGCCGAGCTCGCCGTACCTGCGGTCGGCGAGCCCGCGGCGCTCCGCGCGGAGCTCGCGACGTAGCTCACGGCGATCGCTGTGGCGCCGATCCCGGTGCTCACGCCGGTTCAGCTCGTGCTCGACACGGTCGAGCTCCGGGGCGGGACCGTACAGCCGCCAACCGTTGATGACGAGCGGGATCAGGACCACGAGCACCACCCAGATCGGCCAGAATGAGCCGCTCGCACCCGAGGCCGCCCAGATTCCGGTGCAGATCAGGAACGCCACCAACCCGCCCCCGCTCTGCTGGAGGAGGCGCCGCTGAAGCTCGCTGCGCCGCTGTGCGATCTCTGCCTTCTGCTCGGCTCGCGTGGCGGGGAGCGCAGGTAGGTCCGCGAGCAGGCCGCGCAGGGCGCTCTGCGTGCGGGCGCCGTAGACGGCCTGCACGCGCGCGCTCAGCTCCTCCTCGGTGAGGCGACCGGCGGCGAAGTGCTCGCGGATGTCGCGCAGCGCACGTTCGCGCTCCTGATCGGATACGCGAAGATCTGAGGCGTCCGGCATGCCCTGGATGGTAAGACCCCTGGGAATCGCGGAGCGATCCCCCGCTGCGGTAGCTTGCACCGCATGAGCACAGAGTGGATGGACGAGCCCAGCGGCGGGGAAGCAGATGATCTCGAGTTCGACGAGGAGCTGGAGGCGCAGTGGGACGCCGAGTGGGACGAGGCCGAGCGCGACGCCGTGGCGGTGCTGCGCGAGGCACTCGCCGACCGGGTCGGGGCGCCGCCACCGGCTCGTTCGCTGAGCGCCGCGGCCGTCGCGCTGCGTGCGGAGATCGCCGCAGATCGCCGCGGCATCGACTGGGTCGTGCGCGCCTCCGGGCTACCGGCCGGCGACCTGCCCGACGATGACGCCGAGCTGCTGATCAGCTTGACGGCAGCGACGATCTCCCCGCAGGAGGACACGGGCCTCGACCTCGAGCAGGAGGCGACGCTCATCTCGCTCGAGCATCCGGACTGGCTGGGCGCGACCGTGAGCGCCGTGCGGAATGGTCCCGGCTCCGCTGCCTCTCCGGCGGCGCTCGTCGACGGCGTCCGCAACTGCCCCGAAGTGGTGCTCGACTCGGATCTCGATCCCGACGACGAATCGTTTCTGGAGACCGCGTTCTCGATCATCTCGCCCGCCTGGTATCTGCTCGGCATCGTCGATGATCGCGACCGCCTGACCCCGCTGGGCGCGTGGCTCCTGCCGCGGGCTCTGGCGCGCGCGTGGAACGGCGACTTCGACCGGGAGCCCGAGCACACCGCGGACGGTTAGGGTCTCGAGGGCCCTTAGTAACCGATCGCGTTCCATCGGTCGATCGTCGGGGTACAGTTGGGCGGAGGATCTTGCAGGCTTTGCAAGCAAGGAGGGACGCGTGCACAAGGAGGACATCGAGGCGATCGGCGAGGCAGCGGGCGACGCGCTGGCGGGCGCCGGCGCGGTGATGGCGGAGCTGCACCAGGGCATCGCGAGCCGCCCATTCGATGCTCTCGGCCCGCGGGCCGAGACGGCGCGCGCGATGCACGACGAGATCTCGCGTACCGTCTATGCGAGCCTGCAGACGGCGGTGCGCGTGGCCGCCCGCACCGCGGCCAACACGGTGGCGCTGGCGGCCGACGACAGCACGCCACGAGTCGCCGATACGCCTGTCGGCGGCCGCGTGCTGTCCGCGCTCAACGGTCTCTACGGCGACGCCCTGGACGAGCGCGGCAACGGGCTCGCGCTCGACATGGAGGTGCGTAGCGGCGGGGTTGCGGTCGCGCCGACGCCGGACGGGATCGCGAGCGCCTTCCCCGGTGCCGGCGCGCGGACCGTGATCTTCTTCCACGGCCTGTGCGAGAGTGAGGAGTCGTGGCGCTACCGGGGCGCGGGCGCCGATCCGCACCTGCAACCGACCTACGGAGCGCGGCTGCAACGCGAGCTCGGCTACACGCCCATTTACCTGCGCTACAACACGGGTCGCCACGTGTCCCACAACGGGCGCGACGCGGCGCGCCTGATCCAAGAGCTGTTCGATTGCTGGCCCGTGCCGGTGGAGGAGATCGTGCTCGTCGGGCACTCCATGGGGGGCCTCGTGGCACGCAGCGCCTGCCACTACGCCGAGCTCGATCAGCGACCCTGGACCAGGTCGGTGCGCCACGTGTTCAGCCTGGGAACACCGAACCTCGGAGCGGACCTGGAGAAGGGCGCCAACGCGCTCGGCTGGGTGTTCGGCCGGGTGCCGGAGACGCGCGCCCTCGGCACGCTCCTGAACGCGCGCAGCACCGGCATCAAGGACCTGCGCTACGGCGCGGTCGTCGACGAGGACTGGCGCGGTCACGACCCCGACGAGCTGCTGCGCGACCGCTGCAACGAGGTGCCGTTCCTGCCGCACGCCAGCTACTACTTCGTGAGCGCACAGATCACCGACGGCCCGCTCGGAACGCTGGTCGGCGACCTGCTCGTGCGCACGCCGAGCGCAAGCGGGCGCGGGATCGGAACGAGCCGCATGATCGAGTTCGCACCGGGAGACGGGCACGCGGTCAGCGGACGCCACCACTTCCAACTGCTCAACGACCCCGTGGTGTACGAGCAGATGCGGATCTGGCTACAGCGCGAGCCTGCCGGGACCCCGGCTACGCGAGCAGCTCGCAGAAGCGTGCGGCATCGACGTTCCCGCCGGACAGGATGACACCGACCCGAGCTCCGGGCTCGACAGCTACGCGGCCTGCCAGCAGCGCCGCTAGCGCGGCGGCTCCTCCGGGCTCCAGCACCAGCTTCAGGTAGGAGAAAGCGAACCGCATCCCCTCGACAAGCTCGCAATCGCTGACCGTCACGACGCCATCGAGCAGCTTGCGGTTGATCGAGAACGTCAACTCACCCGGCGTCGTGAGCGCGAGGGCGTCGGCGATCGTGTCCGGGTGCTCGATCACGATGCGATGCCCCGCCTCGAGCGAGCGACGGTAGTCGTCGCCCGCCTCGGGCTCAACGCCGATCACCCGCGCCCCGGGGCAGGCCGCCTCGAGCGCCAGCGCACAGCCTGCGATCAGGCCGCCCCCGCTCACGGGCACAAGCACCAGATCGAGCCCCCCCGCCTGCCAGAGCAGCTCGAGCGCGGCCGTCCCCTGTCCGGCGATCACCCAGGGATCGTCGAACGGCCGCACGAGCGAGAGCCCGCGCTGCCGCGCGAGAGCCAGCGCGATCTGCTCGCGATCCTCGCGACGGCGATCGTAGGTGACCACCTCGGCGCCGTACCGCCGCGTGGCTTGCAGCTTGATCGCCGGCGCGTCATGCGGCAGCACGATCGTCGCCGGAGCGCCGAGCAGCGTGGCGGCGAGCGCCACCGCCTGAGCATGGTTGCCGGAGGAGAAGGCGACGACGCCACGCGCCCGCTCGCCGGCGGGAAGGCACGCGATCCGGTTGTAGGCGCCACGGAACTTGAACGAGCCGGTCCGCTGCAGGGACTCGGCCTTGAGGCTCACCTGCACGCCGGTGAGCTCGTCGAGCGTTCTGCATCTGAGCACGGGCGTCAGCTCCGCGACGCCGCGCAGCCGCGCAGCTGCCGCCCGAACGTCCTCGCTGCCGATCACGGCTGCCCGTTCTCGGTGTCCGGCTCGCGCAACACGACGACGCTGCACTCGGGGAACACCGCCCTCACCTCGAGCACGCCGCCGAGCGCGGCCACGTAGCGGCCCAGCGTGACGAGGTAGAGCTCGTCCTCCGACTCGAAGGTCGCCGTCTCAGGCTCGCTGCGCTCGTAGGCGTCCATGATCTCCTCGTCGCTGGCGCCGTGCTCGTAGCGCGCCTGCGCGACCAGCTCCTCGGCGTCCATCAACCGCATATAGGTGGCCACGCGCCGCTCGTTCACCGGCCTCTCGAGCCGGATCTCCGCCCCGCTTCTGTTGCGTTTGCTCGCCAACTTCCCTCCAGTCCGATGTCTCCCAGATGCCGATCGTCGAGCCGGTCGGCCAGCCCGTGCCCACGATCGGCGGCGAACAGCCGGTCCGTGGCTCCGGACGCGGTCGATCGCGGCTTCCATCTACTCGAGCTGCTTTGGATCCGGAGATCTGTACCGGGTGTCGACTTCGGGCGTGAAGACTAGCTCGCACGGTCCTGCCTCGCGCGCTGATCCCATGCTCGGAGGAGCCCGCGAAGGCGCCGAATTCGCCCCCGCTGCCGCCTCGGTGGGCGGTCCTTGACCGAGCGTCAACACATTTCCGGTGCGTCCACGGAGCGTGGACGGTCGGATCGACAGACGGCCTCTCAAGGCGGCGTCGTGGTTGTCGATATGAGACCTGAAAAGAGACCCACGAGGGGTCTCCCTAGCCGGGGATGAACATGAGAAAGTTCACTGCCTACCGAGTCTTGACCGCGGCCAGCGCGATTGTCGCCCTCGTCGTCGCTTCGGGAGCAGGCAACAAGTTCTGGTGAAAAGCCCCGAGGGCACGCGCCGCGACCGAACGACGCGTGCCCTCGAACGCGTTCCCGAGGTAGCTCCGTGTCCGTGGGATGAGCAACCGCTTCAAACTCAGGCTGTACTGTGACGCGGTCTTCGCGGCCGGCTGCCTCGTGGCCATCCCGTTTGCGAAGACGGCGGAGCTGGGTTACATCAGGTTGCACACGCTCGCCTTCGGCGTGCTCGCCGCGGGCGTGCTGCTGGGGGAGATGCTCCCGGTGCGGATTCCTCGCCGCGGCGGCGACGAGGAGATCACATCATCTTCTTCGTTCGCCCTTGCCCTGCTGCTGTCCGGTGGCCTGGTCCCGGCGCTGATCGCACAGTGCACAGCGTCGCTGATCCAGGATCGGGCGTCTGGTAAGCCGTGGTGGCGGGTGCGCTTCAACGTCGGGCAGTACACGCTGTCGATGGCCGCTGCGCTGCTGGCGATGCGGCTGATGTCGGCGGGTTCGCACATCAGCGAGTTGCATCCGTTCTCCGCCGGCGAGTTGCCGGCGATCTTCGTCGCCGCGGCCGTCTTCTTCATCGTCAACAACGGCATCGTCGGCTTCGCCGTCGCGATGTACCAGGAGGTGTCACTGAGCGGATACTTCCGTAACGACGCCTTCTTCGTCGTGGTGACCGGCGGTGTGACGCTGCTGATGGCGCCGCTCGTGATCGCCGCCACGGCATTCTCGGTCATCCTCGTGCCGCTGTTCCTGGCGCCGATGCTCGCCATGTACAACACGGTCTGGCAGGGCGCGCGCAGCCATCACGCCGCTCGCCACGACCCGCTCACGGGTCTGCCCAACCGGACCGAGTTCCACGATGTGGTGCAGGACGCGCTGCGCAGCAATCGCCTCGAATCGTGCGTGCTGCTGATCGATCTCGAGTAGAGGTTCACGGGGTGTCGCAAGAGTCGAGGAGGGTTCCTGCGTGACGCACGGAATCTTGCGTTTGTGGCGGGTAACTATTCAGGTGCCGATCCAGCGTTGGTATGCGGCCAGTAGCCGTGAGGTGTCGGGGTCTGCGTCGAGTTGAATGTCGAGGAGCGCGACTTCGTAGCGGTGAGAGCCGCGCTGGATGGTGGCGATCAGCTCGCGGCGATGGTTGGTGGTGTGGACCGAGAGGACTTGGACGGTCTCGCCGATGACGGTACCGCGGCAGGGAAGGTTTGCCTCGTCGAAGGCGTTCTCGAAGGCGACCAGTTGCTC
>JBKQIR010000068.1:0-3110 GCA_052148275.1 Solirubrobacteraceae bacterium | reverse complement strand
GTCAGCCCGCGACCGGGTGGGCGCCGACCTCCTCTCCCACTGCGGTCCCCCGCGCCCGCGATCGCCGCGCGGCCGTGGCGCGAGGCGACGCCCTCGCGCACCTGATTTAGATAGAGACCCCCTTTGGGGGTATATGGGCGAAGGCCGCTGAGAACCATTGGTCGGTCCGTCACCTCCCGGGCGAGATCGCCCTTAGATTGCATGAGCGCCAGGGCTCGGCGTTGACGAACTTCGCCGCCGCACTGCAGCCGGCCGATGCTGAAAGCTGGCGGCCACCAAGGACCCGTACGTGTTCGACTTCCTCGAGCTCGCCGAGGACGCCCACGAGCGCGACCTCAAGCGCTGATCGCGGATATCCAGAAGTTCCTGCTGGAGCTCGGCACGGGCTTCGCGTTCTACGGTCGCCAGAAGCCGCTGCTCGTCGGCGAGCAGGAGTTCTTCCTCGCTCTCCTTCTACCACCACGCCCTGCGGCGGTTCGTGGTCATCGAGCTGAAGATCGGCAAGTTCGAGCCCGAGTTCGTCTCCAAGATGAACCTCTACCTCCAAATGCCGTTCGTCGAGCGAAAAACTGACTGTCCTGCGTGTTCCTCGACAGTAGGCAGCGTGGCGGAACCCTGAACCTCTGAGGTCGTTGGCTGCCGAGGCGATAGGCTGCGGCAGCAGTGTCGTGGATCGTGTTCGTTCCTGAGTTGCGCCCGGGTCGGGAGGCCGCGGACGAGGCGAGGTTGGAGCATGGCGACGGGCGTATCAGTATCGCCGGCGCGCCGGCGTTCGCGCATCCGGCGTGCGCCCCGGGCGCGAAGGCTCCCGGCCTGTTCGGGCATACCGGCCCGGACAGCGACCTGCTCGCGTTGCCGGACCCCAGTCGCCTCGGCCTGCTGTGGCGTGACGGGATGACCGTCGCGCGAGAGCTCGACCTGCGCACCGGCATCCTGCAGCAGCGGTTCGCCGACGGCGATGCGTGTGCTGTGGTGAGGAGCTTCTGCTGCCTGGCGCGGCCCGGCACCTACGTGCTGCGAGCCGACGGCGACGCTGCTCTGCTTGGTGACGGGCCGCCGCTGCGAGCGCCCGCGCCGGTCGCGCCTTCCGCCGAAGCGCGGGATGAGCCCGCGCCGCAGGGACTGCAGATCCTCAGCGTCGCGGGAGTTCCGGGCGGCGCGGTCGTCGCGGCGGCCCAGGAGCGCGACTTGCAGCGGCTCGAGCGGCTGGCGTTCTTCGCGGTCGATCCGTACCGAGTTCCGGGTACGGGCGAGGCGGTCGCGCCGCTGCACGAGGCGCAGCGGGCCGGGTTCGCCGCGCTGGCGGCCGAGCAGCGCGAAGCGTGGGCGCGGCGGTGGGCGTGTTGCGAGGTCACGATCGAGGGCGACGATGAGCTGCAGCACGCGATGCGCTTTGCGCTGTTTCACCTCAACGCGCTGGTCGCATCCGAGGGCGAAGCCGGACTCGGCGCCCGCGGGACGACCGCGCACGCCTACCGCGGCCACGTGTTCTGGGACAGCGAGGTGTTCGTGCTGCCGTTCTTCGCCGCCACCCATCCTCACGCGGCGCGGGCGATGCTGCGGTATCGCGCGCGGCGGTTGCACGCCGCGCGCGCCAACGCCGCGCGCACGGGCCACCGCGGCGCGCGCTTCCCGTGGGAGTCCGCGGCGCGCGGCGATGAGGTCACCCCGACGGCGATGCAGGACAACACGGGTGAGGTCGTGCGCGTGCTCACGGGCGAGTTGGAGGAACACGTGACCGCCGACATCGCGTGGGCGGCCGCGCATTACCTGGCGTGGACCGGTGATCAGCAGTTCGCCCGCGGAGGCGGGCTTGCGCTGCTCGTCGAGACGGCCCGCTACTGGGCCTCGCGGGTGCAGCGCGACGCAGCTGGGACGGGTCACATTCGACATGTGATCGGACCTGACGAGTATCACGAGGACGTCGACGACAACGCGTACACGAACGTGATGGCGCGCTGGAACCTGCGCGCGGCAGCCGCACACGTCGAGCGTTATGGTAGCAACGTCCTGCGCACTGAGGCGCACGGGTGGCTAGAGATCGCAGACGCGCTGATCGACGGTTTCGACGCGAACACGCGCCTGTACGAGCAGTTCGCCGGGTTCTTCGACCTCGAGCCACTGCTCGCCACCGACCTGGGCCCGCGCCCGCTCTCGGCGCCCGCGATCGTCGGCTACGACGCAACGCACGGCAGCCAGCTGATCAAGCAGACCGACGTCCTGATGCTGCACCTCAATGTCCCAGATCAGGTCGCGCCGGCGTCGCTTGCGCCGAACCTCGACTTCTACGAACCGCGGACCACCCATGAGAGCTCGCTATCGCCCGGATCGACCGCCGAGGCGCTCGCCCGGGCGGGGCGCCCTGATCAGGCCCTCGCGTGGCTCCGGCTCGGCGCTATGCACGACCTCGCCGAGAACGCCGTGCCCGCCCGCGCCGGGCTGCACCTCGCCGCGCTCGGGAACACTTGGCGAGTCGTCGCGTTCGGGCTGATGGGCCTGTGGCCCGCTGCCGACGCGCTGCGCGTCGCTCCGCGGCTCCCGTCCGGCTGGGAGGCGCTCGAGGTGCGTGTCCGCTACCGCGACACGCCGGTCCGCTTGCGCGCCACGCCCGACGCCCTCACCGTCTACGCCGACGCGCCGATCGCGATCGCGGTCGGCGAGACGCCGCCCGTGACGCTCAACGCGGGCGGAACGCGGCTGACGTCCGCACCCTGCTGATATCAAGGCGTCGAATCCGGCGATCACCACACGCCGCCCAGGCACGGCCAACAACTCCTCCGGGGCCTCGACAGCCCGGATCAGCGGCCAGATCAGTAGCGCTACACACAAGCGAGACAACCACCAACGCCGCCCGAGGCATTCCTTCAACGCGACATCGCCGCCACAACCAGGGCGTTCCTACACCTGGCCGCGTGGGCCAAGGGGCCATTCTCGGGCGAAGCGCTGTCTCCGTAATCCACGCTCGATAAATCAATGAGTATGACTTCTCGGCTTTCGCGGTTCATAGGCCAGCTGCGGCCCATGCGTGTTGGACGTCCTGGATTTCTGCTGGTGTGGGGGTCTGACCCTGTCCTGGGTGATATTGCGCGGCGATGATCACGCGGCGGAGC
>JBKQIR010000067.1:0-3131 GCA_052148275.1 Solirubrobacteraceae bacterium | reverse complement strand
CAAGCACCGCTGCCGATCCGGCGTCACCCTCAACACTCCGTCACCACAATCACGAGTTTTGTCATATGCAGGGATTTCTAACACCAGCATCGGACAGAACCGAGTATTTCCGGATCAACTAGCTAGCTATCCCCGACTCGGCCCGCGCGATCGGCACAACACCGTATTCCCACGAAAGCACGCGCGTCGGTCGCGTCATCGAGCGCCTTCAGCAGCTGCTTAATCACCTGCCGCAATGCGCTACAAGCAGAAGCGCGGGGCCTGTCGATCTACGGCCGTCGGGCTGTCGCCCTTCACCAGGCGGAGCAGCAGGCTCCACTGCGCTCGCGCCACCTGCTGAATTGAGCCACAAGGGCAGCCTCCGCCACGCTGGCCGACCACTGCCCCCGCGGCAACCCGACTGTGCTGCGGACGCTAGCTGTCGTCGAGCCGTTTGCGGCGGGGTCGCTTCTCCTTTGCGACGCTTGCGAGAGCGGCTGAGCGCTAACGCTAGCCAGCCAATGGGCCACGATCACCATCTCCAGCCACCTCACGGCCAGCCAGCTCACCGTCTTCACAGAGTCCGGGCCGGGTGGCCCGGGCGGCAATGGAGGACAGGGCGGTGCCGGCCAGCAAGGCGGTAACGGCGGCGCTGGCGTTACCTGCGACTGCACCGGGAACGGCGGCGGCTCAGGCGGCAGCGGAGGCAGCGGTGGGGTCGGCGGGACAGCAGGCAACGGCGGCAACGGAGTGGACGCGGCAGGCAACGTCGTCATCAAGGTGCCCTCAACGGCCGATACCTCGAAGGTGCTCCCCGCCACGGCGCCGGCGCCCCGGCCACCCCGGAGTGCCCGGAGGCGGCGGTCCCGGAGAAGCCAGTGGAACCCCAGGCAACGGCGGCAAGAACAGCGTCGCTGGCGGCCCGGGTGCCACCGGGGCCCAGGGGACCACAGGTGCACAAGGCCAGCCAGCCACGACCAGCGGCAGGCCAGCCCAGATCTTGGTCCAAACGGTGTGAACTCGCGGACAGGCTCGCGGCAGACAGGAGTGCTCAGTCAATCACCGGCCGAGCAGCTCAGGTAAGGCCCTCGCCAGCGTCGTGAGGGCCTTAACTCGTGAACGGCCGTCTATCCGGCGACAGCACCGATTCGTGTCACTATCGCCTCAAGTCTGATCGTTATGACGGGCGTAGCACACGCGCGCGTTCCATGAAACGTTCCCAGAAGAGATCAACTGCGAGTCTCGGGGAGATTGTCGCGATCAGCGGCGGGCCCTCGAGCGCAAAGTGTAGGACTCAGCAGGACACAGGCAGATAACCGGTTCCACGATAGCCGCCCATCAGGCTGAACGTCGCATCAGCAAGCAGCAACCGAATCCAGTCGGCTCCCGGTTCAGCGTGATCCGAGCGTCAGGCATCTCCGGCACACGCGCTGGGACGTATGCTTTCACGATCCGAATGCTGGTCCGCCGCGCTTTCGCGTTGCGACGATTGCACAATGGCTAAGCGCTTTCTGAAGATCGTGATCGACCTCACGTTCCAAGCACCGAGCGTCATCGACGACGCCACTTACGTCGCCTGATCCCGCGGCAACCGCTGCCCCTTCGGCACGATCGCATTCGACGGCCAGCGGTCGTCAGCCGGCACCGATTGGCGTGATCGCTACCCTACGGATGCGATCGTCAGCCTGAGCAGAAGCGGACGATCGCCTTCGCGTCAAAGGCATCACGACCGTTTTGATGTTTTGATGGTGGCCCGGCTTGGTCGGTGGCCGATGTCGGGACCGCCTTTTCGCTCACCGCCGACGCCGACCTCGCTATGCCTCACAGAGCGCTCGTCAGACTGAGCCCGAGCTGCGCCTGCCACGGGCGGTCGAGCGGCCCAACCCCCGAGCGTCATGAACCCGGCCGCGGTGGGCAGTGATGCTGTGGGGGTGCCCATAGCGAATGTTCTCGCGCGCAGCTTCAACGCCGCCCGGCTATCGCGATGGTCGGCGCCATCGCTGGCGCTAGCGTGAGGCGGGCGCACCGGGCGCGTCGGTCTCGCGCAAGCGGACGTCGATGAGGCGCTCGTGTCTGTGGACCGGTTCGATCACGCCCGTTGAGCTCGAGTTCACTGAGGACTACGGCGGGAAAGTCAATCCCGCCGGCGCGTAGCTCGTCGAGCGTGACTCGCTGCTCGCCGGGCGTCGCAGTCGCTCAGCATCCGTCTTGTTGGGCGTCAGCGCGCGCCACTGGACCAGATTCTGGACTACTTGTTTGTCGGCGTGATCAAGCGGCAGTAGCGAGCGCGCGTCCGCGCGCGCATGACCGCGAGGTCGGGCACCGGTGCCTACGGCCGGTCGACCGCGGCCTGCTCGAGCGACTTGATCGCCGCGCCGCGGGTTTTCTCGGTCGCCTCGAGCCGGTACCGGGTCGGGGCTAGGTTTGGTTTCGGAACGTCTCCGGCCGCTCGTTTGCGTCGTGAGATGCACCCGGTAGAGGTCAAGGACCTCTGGCGGATAGCTTTCGTCGGAGTTTGATCGCGATCCGCTCCACGGAGAGGTCCAGAGCGCGTCGGGGTCGCCAAGAACGAGTCAAGCAATGCGCTTGCGAGAAGCGATCACGCAGATCAGCGCCCGACCAGAGCTGTATCAGCGTCCGTCATGCAGCCTCTGTACATCGATGGGAGTATTGGTGTTCGACCGGTAGCGCCATCGGTGTTCCGCTCGATGGCTCAGATCATCACAAATGCCTGAGGGGGAGACATTGACCGAGTCCATGATGAACGCAGAAGCGACTATGGATACCGTCGATAGGGTGCCGCCGCGCGCGCGCGCGAATCCGCTGGTCGGCGCCGCGCCGGAGCTGCGCCGCAGCCAAGTCTTGACGTACGCGCGCGCGATGCGGGAGTACGGTGATGTGGTCCGCTTGGTCGTCGGGCCGCCCGGGTTGCGTCTGGAGCTCTACTGCGTGTTTCACCCGGACGGCGTCAAACAGATGCTGGCTGGCGCGCGGGATGCGTACACGAAACGCAACCGGTTCTATGTCGAGATCGCCAAGGCGGTCGGATGGGGGCTATTGACGGCCGAAGGAGAACGCTGGCAGCGCCAGCGGCGGCTGATCCAGCCGCTGTTCACGCGCAAGCAAATCGCGAGCTACGCCGATTTGATGGT
>JBKQIR010000066.1:0-3140 GCA_052148275.1 Solirubrobacteraceae bacterium | reverse complement strand
CAAGCACCGCTGCCGATCCGGCGTCACCCTCAACACTCCGTCACCACAATCACGAGTTTTGTCATATGCAGGGATTTCTAACACCAGCATCGGACAGAACCGAGTATTTCCGGATCAACTAGCTAGGAGCCTGTCTCAGTAACCGGAAATGGCTCGAAAACACCGGTGTTCGGCAAGTAAATCATCAGCGGCACTTTTCCAGAAGCCCGCAAATCGCCTTAAGAGTGCCTCTTGTTTCACCGTCAAGCATTACTGACCCAGGCTCCTAGCCGGCGTCGGGTCGCAAGATGCCGCGTCGGAACGCTGCGGCGGGCTCGCGTCGGTCGGGCTCGAGGTGCTCGGCCGGTGTCATGGACTCGAGCACGTCCGCTGTGTGCCGTAGGCGCTGCGTAACCTCGCCGAGCTTCCGTCGCGGATCGGGATCACCGCTGGTTTCCTCCGCGGTCGCCTTGAGCAGCTGCTCGAGCGTGCTGGCGATCGCCAGCGACGGCATCAGCAACGGGGGGAGCAGCTCGTCACCCTCGCCCTTTCGCCAGCGGGCCACCATCAGCATCAGCATCTCGTTTAACCGGTGCGCCAGGACGGACAGCAGCCCGACGCGTGCATCGTCGTCGGGAGCGGCGCCGCCGGAAAACCACTCCCAGCCCGCTAGCAGGATCGGCGTTGCTGTGGCTGGCGTCTGCTCCTCGACTGCGTCCGCGGCGGTGCCGCCGGCCATCAACAGCTGAAGCTCGACGACGCCGGCGAGATATTGCGCGGTCTCCAAGCGCCACAGCTCGCGAGTACGCGCTTCGTGCGCCATTCGCTCGCGCTCCGGCGCGGTCGGAGCGCGGATCGCGCCGAGCGCGTGCAGCGCGTCCAACAGTTCCTCCGGGTCGGCCATTGTTCCCATCGTGTGCGGCTCACCCACAGTCCAGCCAGCCTAACGCTCCCGACCTTGGGAAGCGCGAGCAGCATGTCGAGCACCTTCGCGCTTCTCTACGAACGCCGGCGGGTCCAGCAGCATCTCGCCGAGGGAGACCCTGCCGGGCCTTGAGATCGCGCTTGAGCGCCGCGCGGCGCGCGCGTACTTGGGGCTGGTGACACGTTTCTTACCGACACCCCGAACGGGGCACCCTGACACGCGCTCCCGCCCCACGACCCGCCCGAACAGCCCCCGGGCGCCGCGGCGCTCAGGTTGGACCTCCGAGAGCAAACGCGCGGAATCCAACGGTTTGTATTTGTCGCCGTCCGCTTCGAGCGGCTCATGAACCGTCAGTCTTTGTGCAAGCGGTCCGCAGGATTCTGCTTGTTTGCAGGGAGTTCATGTACTCGTAGGCTGGGTTCCGCTCGCGCGTACGGCAACGGTTTACGTTAGTCGCCGTGGCGCTCGGCCCTGTTTTGTGTCGGGCTGGCGACTTCACCGCCCCGGAGGCGGTTCATGTTCGCGGGGTCGTAGCCGTCTGCGTCGCCCGTCGGCGGGCCCGCGGCGGTGAACCTGTAGCGGCCGTGCTGGGCGACGTGCGCGTAGCGCACCGCGGAGATGTGTGCCCGAGCGGTCGCGCTGACCGGACGGTCGACCGCCTCCGCAGGCTCAACCCTCCCAGACATCGCGCCGCGACCTTATTTGCAGCCGCGGACGGAGCCGGATACAGCCCCGTCAGAAGCGTATTAGTCGCCGCCGCAGGGCCCCGCGACGGCGACTAAGCAGAGTCCCCTAACGCATCTCCGGGTCCACTCTGAGGCCGAGAATGGACCCGGAGATGCGTCACTGGCGCGTCCAACGCGCAATCGATGCGGAACGACTAACGCATCTTCGGGATCATTCTGAGCGCGAGAATGCGCCCGAAGATGCGTTGGGGGGAGCAGAGTTAGTCGCCGCGCACTCGGGGGCTGCTATGGGAGCTGCGGTAGGGCGTGCGCAGAGGATCACGACACCGTCCGGGCCAATGATCGCCAGCGCGCCCGTCGTCGCGGAAGCGCGCTGGTGCCCTGGATCGCACTCGGCTCGCCATCGGTCAGGACCGTCGAACTCGTAGCAGACCGGGCTGTGCGACCGCGACAGTGCCAGCGAGTGCGTCCAGGTCCTCGCCGGCAAGAAGCTGCTCAATCAAGGCCGTTACGCTCGCCGCCGACTGGTCTGCGGGCCGCAGCACGAGAATGCCGGCGTGCGCGCCCGGCGGGTAGGTTCGCACGTCGCCGATCCCGCGGTCCAAGGTGATCAGCAAGCATCCGGCTGCCGTCGCGGCGCGGACCACATCGGAATCGGGCGAGCCGGTCAGACCTTCCTCTACGACGGTGTCGATCTCGTGGCCTGTGCGAGTGAGCACCTCCCCCGCGCGACGGGGGATGTTCTCGTCGAGCTTGACCTTCACGAGGCGCTTGGTAGCGGCACGAGCTCCTCGCGCGCCAAGATCGCCCCATAGGCCGCGGCAGCACGCACTCCCTCAAGCGTCAAGCTTGGATACTCGGCAAGGATCTCCTCGACGCTCATCCCCGCTGCTAGGCAGTCGAGAATCACGCTCACCGGAACACGCGTGCCTTTGACGACAGCCTGTCCGTGCATCACGTTCGGATCGCTTGAGATCAGCTGAAGCAGCTCGTCGCTCACACGACCAATTCTGCCCCACCGACCTCTGGACAGGCGCCTACGCCCCTCATTTCGCCCGACGGCCACTTCTCGAGACGTCGAGCTACTCGCCAGCACGGCGCCGGAACGCCTAGGGCGACCCGAGTCCCTTGCGGCAGCCGGCGGCTTCTGCAGTGAATGAGTCTCGGGTGCTCCTACTTTGCTCCCTGGGGACAGCAACCCAAAGAGCGGGCCGGAGACAGTCGCCAAGCGCTCGGGTCCCAGCGACTACCGCTGTGAGGCGTGGCGAGCTTGGAGTACTGCGGTGAGCGCCCTGCGCGCGTGTTCGATCGTCTCGGTGGGGCTATCGGCGGAGAGTTGCGCCTCGGCCGCGGCGATCGCGTCGGCGAGCGGCTCGTTCTCAAAGACGCCGGCGACCCAGCGCGAGAAGTCGTGCTCGACGCAGTGGTCGCGCAGCACCCACGGCCGGCAGAGCGCGATCGCGGCTTCGAGTTCGGGGAGGTTCGCGACGACCGCCCTGGGGGTGACGTCGTCCTCGATTTGGAAATAGAACCGTTGGGCTGGCTCGACG
>JBKQIR010000065.1:0-11434 GCA_052148275.1 Solirubrobacteraceae bacterium | reverse complement strand
CGCGAGTACGGCCCACTATGCGATGCCGCAGGGGTCACCCCGATCTCACTCGTGCCCGGCGGTGGCGTGCGCCTCAATCCGCTGTCCTCGCGGCCCGAGGAACACGCTCGGGTGGAGCTGCTGCGGGGTTGGACGTTGATCTCGACCCCAAACGTGGAACACTCGACATTCAAAGTGAGCAGGACGCGACGATGTTCTCCTCACGCGTGGTGTCGGAGGGCACACTGCGCGTGTTGGCTCTCTGCCCCATAGCGGTGACCGCCACTGACGGACTAGTACTACTCACCTGCGGACAATCGGGAAGATGATCCCGATCCAGAACGGGAGGATGTGGCGCTTGCGTAGCGTCGTCAGGGCGAGCGTGATGAACAGCATGATGTATACGACTACGAGTAGCACACCGAAGATTGTTGACACGTGCTGTTCCGTCTCGGGTTGGCGTGCGAGCCGACGGAGGATCGTCCGGCCTCAAAGTGCAAGTCACATTCTGTGGCACAGGCTGCGCCATCGCACTTCCCACTCCGGGGCGAGCGCGCAGCATGCGGTTGCTCAGAGCAGGGTGATCACGCCCCTCGCAACGAGGTACAGGCCGATCAGGGTGGCGCCAATCACGACTGCGCTGCGGCCCTTCCGGCCGATCCAGGATCTGAACCGGGCGACGGTGTCCTGTGTGCGCTCTGGCGCGAACACGTAGCCGAGCAGCGGTAGCTCGAGCAGAATCTGCTGCATCAGGCAGAAGCCGATGACCAGCAGCACGGTTGGAATCGTGCCGGGGTTGAGCTTGTGGATCTTGTCCAGCGCGGCCAGATAGGAGACGCCGGGGAAGCTGAGGATCATCCCGACGACGAATGTGACCCTCGGGTCACCTTTGCCGAGCAGTCGCAGCGGTAGCGACTCGGTCGGCTTACCGGCCTCCCTCTTGACAGCTAGCTTGGCGTCCTTCTTGTCCCGCCGGCGTTCCTGGAAGCCGTGGTCACGCCCGGTGCCGAGCACCAGCGCGATCACGAGCACGAGCACGCCGACGACGATGTCCTCGAGCGGGCTGACGGAGTGCTTCGCGGTGCTCGTCGCGCTCGAGCTGCTCAGCGTGAACACGATCACCAGCCCGAGCGTGACGCTAGTCGTGTAGGCGCCCAGCAGGTAGCCCAGGAGCAGTCGCTTCGGACTCGGCAGCAGCAGCATCACCGTCACCGCCGCCAACAGCGACGGGTTGAACATCGAGAACAGCGACAGCAGGAAGATGTCGAGGAGCTCGTTGCTCATAGTCCACAGCCCCTGCCCCAGCAAACTCGCCGAGAATCGGCTCGCCCGACGGCGCCAGACGACGAGCCAGCATCCCGCCGCCAGTGCCGATGATGATCACGCCATGGTGGTTCATGGCACGGCTTCGCGGCCGCTCGAATCGTATGGCGCATGTCACGGTCCCTGTGCTCGGCGGCCCGCTCCCTCCACGGCGCGGGCTTGCGTGCTGTTCGAGGTCATCTGGGTTACGCCGACGGCCACGGATCGTGCCAGTCTCCGACGTCGGCGAGCAGCTGCTCGCCGTTTACCGGGCCCCAGGGACGCGAGTGCGTAGACATGCACTGGAGGCGGCGTCTCGAGTGGCGGTGCCATGGTCCGCCAGGTCTCCTCAACGCTGCCCTGACGCGTGAGTGGCGTGCTGTCACCTTGCATCGCCGCGTAGAGTACTGCCTCGTTGGCGGCGGGTCGCTCGCCGCCCTCCTGCGCGAACTCCATATCGAGCGTGATTGCCTGGCGTCCGCCAATGTCGGCACGCTGAGCGTCGAGTTGGAGCCCGACGGCGGTCGTGGGGTCGAGCTTGATGACGAGCTGGCCGTCGGCTGGCGGGCGGCCCTTGTAGGACATGAACGCCCGGCGCGGCGGGCGGCGAAACACAAGCCGAATCTCGGTCGACGTGTTCTTCGCATTTGGGATCACCGGCGATCTCGCGACTGCGGCTTCGCGAGCTTCCGGAACGCTCCATAAGCGACGACGTTTCCGGTGGAGAACCCGGCGAGCGGCCAGGGTTGAGTCACCGGCGATCAGCGCCATGTTCGACCTCGGCCATGGAGCCCAGTACCGCTCCGCCGCGTCGTGCTCGGCACAGCTTGGCGACGGTCGCTGGGAGTCGGCCGGTTGAGGGAGAGTCTCCGTTATTGGATCGCGGTGGCGACGCGGAGACGTTCCTCGGGTGTGATGAGGTGGTCGTGGTCGTCCAGGCCGGCATCAAGCTGTACCCACTTGACTTTGCCGTTGAATCGGCTGTTCTCGCTGGTGTAGTCCTCGCTGACGGGGGTGCCCGAGTCGTAGCCGACGTCGCACGTCTCGTCACCGGAGTAGATCATCGGAACTGTCGCCCCGATCTTCCCCTCGCCGACCTGCTCGCCGTCGACGTAGAGCCTGACCGTTCCGCCCTTCCCGAGGCCGCCGCCGTCGTAGGCGAACTCCATCCGGACCTGGTGCTCTCCGGCTGGGACGGAGGTATCGGCCTCGACGTACAGGCGCACGAGTCCGGCGAGGTTGTGGCAGTACTTCGGCTTGCCTTCGTGCAGGTAGAGCGCCCAGCCCGCGAACGCGCCGCCCTGGGCGATCAGCACGCCGTGCCCGCCGCCTCCGGGGACGGTGAGCTCGGCTGTCACCGAATGCGACTTGTTCTTGAGGTTGATGACCGAGTTCTCGCTGAGGCGGCCCATGCCGCCGTACAGGATCTGAGATTTGCCGTGCACGAGTACGGGGCGTCCCGCGAGATCGGAGTTGAAGCGTTCGACCCGGCGGTCATCGAGCGGCAGAACGTTGTACCTGACCGCTTCGATCAACCAGAGGCGCTTGAGCTCCTCGAGCTTCTCGGGATGCTCGGCCGCAATGTCGTGGGCCTGCGACCAGTCGGTGTTCGTGTCGTAGAGCTCCCAGACATCATCGTCGAGCGCTGGCAGCTGGTCCCCGAACCTCCAGGGAACGCTGTGGCGGGTCACCGCGGTCCAGCCCCGGTGGTAGATGGCGCGGTTGCAGGCCAGCTCGAAGTACTGGGTCTCGCGGGCCTCCGAAGCCTGCGGGTCATCGAAGCAGTAAGCCATGCTGACGCCGTGCAAAGCCATCTGCTGGATGCCGTTGACGAACGTCGGCTCGGGCAGACTGGCCACATCGAGGATCGTCGCCGCGACGTCGATGATGTGGTGGAACTGGCTGCGGATCCCCCCACGCGCCTGGAACCCGTTGGGCCAGTGCACGATCGTCCCGTTGCGGGTACCGCCGAAGTGCGAGGCGACCTGCTTGGTCCACTGGTATGGCGTGTCCATCGCGTGCGCCCACCCGACCGCGTAGTGGTTGTACGCGGCCGGCGTCCCGAACGCGTCGACGTGTGCCGCCATGAACTCGGTGGTCTCGAATTGGGCTGCACCGTTCAGCGAGATGATCTCGTTGAAGGTTCCATTCGGCGTGCCCTCGGCGCTCGCACCGTTGTCTCCGGTGATCACGAAGATCAGCGTGTCGTCCAGGATGCCGAGCTCCGCGAGCGTGTCGATCAGCCGGCCGATCTGGTGGTCAGTATGCTCGAGAAACCCCGCGTAGATCTCCATCTGCCGGGCGAGCACCGGCTTGAGGTCCTCCGGCACGTCCTCCCACGCGGAGATCTCCTCGTGGCGCGCGGTCAACTCTGCATCGGCGGGAACCACGCCGATCGCCTTCTGGCGGGCCAGCGTCTCAACGCGCAATGCATCCCAGCCCTGATCGAAGCGACCCTTGTACTTGTCGCTCCACTCCTTGGCGACATGGTGAGGCGCGTGTGTTGCGCCCGGCGCGAAGTACATGAAGAACGGCTTGTCAGGCATCAGCGACTTCTGCTGGCTCACCCACGTGATCGCCTTGTCGGCCAAGTCCTCGGTGAGGTGATACCCCTCCGCAGGGGTCTTGGGCGGCTCGACCGGCGTGATCCCCTCATACAGTGCCGGGTACCACTGATTAGTCTCGCCGCCGATGAACCCGTAGAAGTACTCGAAGCCGCTCCCGACCGGCCACTGATTGAACGGCCCCATCGGGCTCGTCTCCCACACCGGCACCTCGTGGCACTTGCCGATCTGGGCCGTACTGTACCCGTTGAGCTTCATCGTCTCCGCCAGCGGCGCCGCGTTGTCCGGCCGGATCGAGTTGTACCCCGGAGCGGACGTCGCGATCTCCGTGATCCCGCCCATCCCGACCGCGTGATGATTGCGCCCCGTCAGCAGCGCCTGTCGCGTCGGCGAGCACAACGCGGTCGTGTGGAACCGGTTGAACCGCAACCCCTCGCCCGCAAGCCGCTCGAACGTCGGCGTGCTGCACGGGCCGCCGAACGCGCTCGAGGACCCAAACCCCGCATCATCAAGCATCACTACAAGCACGTTCGGAGCTCCCGCCGGCGGCCGCAACGGCTTGATCGGAGCAAACGACGCGTCTGGATCCTTCGCATCGTACGTAATCAGCCCGACGTGCTGTCGCTCAGGAATCGGGAGAGTCGTGCGCGGCAGATCAGACGAAGCCATTGATCATCCTCGGCGTTGGTCGCGGGCTTACAGGAAAACTCGACGGAGCGCGATGCTACCCCGCCTCAAGAACGGGGGGTTCACCCGATCCGGGTGATCGACCGCATCGCGGTTGGTCAGGCCCTCCGCGCCTCGCCCGCTCGCCACGGCCTTGCCGCGAACGCTTGTCCGCCCACCGGCGGGCGATTCTGAGGACCATTCGCGGAAAGCGCTCGAAGGATGTTGCTGCGGCCGGACGTTCCTGGAGTGGCCGCTAACGGGGACACCATCGGACGAGCTCATCGAGCTGGAGCCGGTGCGCTCGCGCGACCGAGAGAGGTCCAGTCCAGCGTCAGGCAACGACGAAGCTGCGCCGATGCGATTCAGCTAGATCGAGCTGAGCCGCGCGATCCCGAACGCGGCGACACCGATCCCGACCGCGGCGGCGAGCGGACCCACGACGATCGGCCAAAAACGACCAACGAACTCCATCACCGGCCTCAGGACGCTCGCGGCGCGCTGGCCCATCACGAAGCACACAGCCGCGATTCCGATCAGCGGCAGCGTGTACACGACGCAGTAGAGGACCAGCAAGAAGACCTTGTAGGCCGATGAGACGCTCGAGCCAACGATCATCGCGATCGCCGCGAAGTAGGGAAAAGCGGTCAACAGCTCCAGCCCGCCGATACCGGCACCGAGCAGCACCGGTGACCCTTGCGCGTTGTCGGAGACGGCGCCAGGCGAGCGCCCGGTGCTCGCCAGCGCCTTGCGCCGGGCCAACACCACTATGCCGCCGGCGACGAGCACGAGGCCAGCGGCCGTGATCAGCTCGTACTTGAGCCTTGCACCAGGTTTCGGTATGAGCGAAAGGATCAGGTCGCCGAGTCCGAGCGCGAGCGCCAAGCCGAACACGAACGTGACCGTCCACACAGCGAGCGCGAACGCGATCGTCCGTCGCCGCGGATTCTGCTCGGAGGCGAGGAACAGATCCGCGGCGATCAGCGAGGGGTTGAGGCTATCAGGCAGCGCGATCGCCACCACCACGATCGCCAAGCTCAGCACAATAGCTCCAACTCGTGGTTCAACCAACCAGTGTCGCTGGCCATCCTTCCAGAACCCTCGCAGAACCGCCGGTGAATCGGCGCTCCGGTCCATCGGCTGGCGCCGAGTTATCGTTCCCGAGAAGCACCCACGGGACTCGGACTGACGCCCAGATGTGGAGATCGTCGCGTATGTCAGGACGGCCAAATCTCAGCTTGGAGCGATTGAGCGAGAGTTCCTCGACGTCGTACTAGGCGAGATCCGGATGGCGCCGAATCGCGACCGTGAGGGCATCCAGATCGAGCAGGCGGGCGCGCCTACTCCTCGCGGTAAACAGGCGTGAGCGCCCGTGGAGATCCCCACGATTCTCGTCAGCCCGCGCGGGGCTCCTGCTGTGCCCCGATTAAAGGTGGAGGACCTCGGCCTCGATTTGAACCAGGCCCGCGCGTGGGCGCTTGGTCGCCCTACCAAGACAACGCCAAAACTCCGTGCGCCCCAATAATCCGTAGGTGGCTTCCCAGCCGGCGCCAGGCGGCGACGCATTCGTGCAACACCGCACTGCGCACGCGATGGCGCAGATTTATCAGGTATCGAAGTGCATGTGGCGCCACGGTGTTTCCGGCTTTCCCGCCCCGACGCTGAAGCTCCGCGAACCCCAACCCGGCCGTAACAGCATCCCGGAGGACCGTGACGGGATCGTGCTCGCTGTCCCGAGAACGATCCACACCTTCGCCGGTGTTCAAGCCGGCCGCGACCGCTTGCGGACCCCACTGAGGCTCGGGCCTAAGCCTCCGCTTCCGCAATGGGCTACTTGCGTGGCCGGCCGCCACGAACGTCGGACCCACTCGAGGGCTCCTGCTGGCTGAAAGCCGCGTCGGTTACACGTGCCTACCCTGCCCCTCGAGGAGTCGTCCGGCCAGGTGGCTGCTGTCGTCAGCGCCGGGATCGAAGCAGCCAGCGGTCTTTATGGCAGCGTGAGCGGCGTAGCGACTCCGTGAGGTGACCGATCGTCGACAGCTGCTTCCGGCCATGAAAAGCCATCGGGAGCTAGATTCGCCGACGACGCCCTGGTGTGACGGCCGCTGCCACAACCGCGGTTTTGGCGATCGGCGCGGGGCCGGGTGTGACGGCCTTCGCCACCACCGCGGTTTTGGCTACCGGCGCGCCGATCACGCCGACTCTTCCTACGCGTGCGGGTCTGAGGGGCATTTCAGTCTCCTTTGGTCGTAGCTGCTTCATCAGCCTCGATCGAGGCGATGATCGCCTGAATCGGGATCCGTCCGTTGGCGATCAGTTGGCCACCGGAACGCCTGGCCGCGGAGGCGAATGGCGCAGCCCACAGGTTCTCCCAGATCAGCACGCCGGCAGTGCTTCCGGGCTCCATCGCGGCGGCGAGGTGCTCGACGTCCTCCTCGGCCAATAGCTCCGCCAGCTCGGTCTCAAGTGCCTGCAGCTCACCGAGCTCGCCGACATCGGAAAGCTCACTCGCCTCGACGGTACCGTCCTCGTTCTTGGTGAGAATCAGGATATCGATCACGCGGATCGTTCCGGAGTCAACCAACGCGAGCAGCTCCTTCGCCATCTCGCCCGTGAAGTTGCTGGCGCCCGCCGGGAACTCGACCACCACGTAGTCAACGGGACCGAGTTCATCTAGCGATGTTTCTGTCATCGTCTTGCCTTTTCGTTTGGCCGACTGAGTGTTCTCACTTGGAAAGTCGGCGGCCCCACGGGGCCACCGATACATTACACGCGCGGGGTGGTCCACCAGTTCGAGCTGGGGGCCTTCGCCGTCGAGCGGCTCACCGGCCGATGGAGCCACGAAGTCACGAGCGTTCGGACGAGTGCCGAGGGGCCGGCTCCGGCGTGAACAGGCCGTAGACGACATACGCGCCGCCGCCAGGCCAAAGCTTGGACCATGATCGGCACAGCGGCGTCTGGACGCCGGAACTGCGGAGTTCCCTCCCAGATCGCAGATGTCGCACTACGGTGAGAAGGCCTCAGAGAGAGAGAGAGAGAGAGAGAGAGAGAGAGAGAAAAAAAAGGAAAAAAAAGGAGAGAGAGAGAGAGAGACCCGGCGAGCGATCCGCGCCGCCGGTCATTGACTGTGGTGATCGGTTGTGGTCCGCAGAGCGGAACGAGTTCGCGGTCACGTTCGTGGCCACCACATGCTGTCGGTTGATGTTGATGGGTTGGTCTCGACCGTTCCGTCGCATCTCGCGGAAGCGCTCAAAGTGCTTACCAAGCCCGTGCTCGTCGGCCACAGAACCACTTCCAGACGCAGTCTGCCGCGCAAACCGGACCGCACGCACGCCGAACGGATGCACAGCTACCAACGGCGAACACGGACGCGCCCGCCGCGAGTCCCAAGGTGTGTGTTTCCCTATCCTCGCTTGCTGCTTCGTCGCCAAGGATCAGGTGAGCGCTCAAGGCTGCGGTCCATCTGCTGAGCGGCACCGAGCCGAGCGACATGGGCCGCGATCGAGCGTAAGCGGCAGAGTCCTGCCTAACGGCCCGCGCGGGGCAGCCCGGGGGCACGGGCGAGAGCCCTAGCCAGCGCGGAATCCGCGTGCGCGCGAGCCCTCATGCTCGTAAGATGCGGGCTGGCAGTAACGGCTGATGCGGAATCGGGCACCGCCCTCGAGCTGGCCCTGTCAGGCGCAAGCGGCGACCCCTGACGGGCCACCTCAGGTACCCGCTTCGCCGCTGAAGCAGCCGTCGCCCCGGGCGCGCCTCGAGCTGATGTCATCCGGCGGCCGACCCAGACTCCGGGTAGAGCGCAGCGTCCGCGCCGGACCGTCGGCGCCTCCGGGACGGTACGGGACGGGCCGTCCGCTCGTCCCCGCCAACGCGGTTTCGAGCGCGGACTAACGCTGTTCGAGCACGGTCCCACGGTCGCCCGCGAGCCGGATCAGAACAATCGCCCAGGTCCGGAACGGTCGCCAAGACTTGGCCATCTCGGCGAGCTGATCGATCGTCGGGGGCGACTCCAAACCGTAGAAGCGCGCGGTGTGACGCAGGCCCTTCGCCTCTGCAACCTCCAGCATCGCGTCGGCGAACCCGCTCGCGCGCAACACAACGAGACTGGCGTAGAACGGCCCGATCCCGCCGAGCTGCTGGATCTGCTCATACGATCGTTCCGGTCCGATCGCCTGGAAGTGCTCAACATCGAGCTTGCCTTCCGCTGCCGCACGCGCCACGCCACGCAGGCGCTCGACCTTCTCGGGGTTCAACCCGGGGGTGTCGTTACGCAGCTCGAGCAGCCGCTCCGGTTGCGGAAACGCGTCCAGCGTCTCGCCCTCGAGCTGAAAGGTCGCCCCCAGCTGCTTACTGATCGCCGTGCGCACGCGTGCGGCCGGAGCCCCTGGCCGCCGAGCGGAGATGATCGACCAGGCAGCGCCCTCGTAGGGAGAGTTGAACAGGACCGGCCGTTGGCCCGGGTGGGCTCGTTGCAATGCGCCGATCACCGGGGTCGTGTGCCCAAGCAAGACTGGTGTGGGCGATGGCCACGATCATCGTCTGCGTCGCAAGCAGCGTCGCGGACGGCATTCTGGGGCCTGGCGACGGCTTACCCCTATGGGCCCGAAGCAGGCACGCTGGCGACCTCGCCGGAGGCTGTCGCATGCAACTGCAATCGGACACACGCGGTCACGAAGCGGTGCCCGCCCCCAAAACCCGCGCGAGGACGAATACAGGTCTCGATGCGCGCATGACGACACACCTGATCGTCGCCACGAGCCGAGGTTGCCGGCGAAAGTCCTCAACCAACGACTGAAGGCCCTGATCTGCTCGCCCCGAGCCGTGCACAGGAGTGTCGTCGGGACAGCGCGAACGCAACCGGCGAGGCCGAGCTTGGGTCTGGACCAAAGCGGAAGCGAGCGCCACTCGTCGCGGAGGGCTGGGCCTCCGGTGAGGAATCATGGAATCTGCGATACACGGGGCACGAGCTGCTCGCTGAGCGCGCGTTCGGCGCCCTCTCGGTGATTGACGGTGACGTGGACGACGGCTGCGTGCATGGTGTCCCTTTCTTCTCGAACAGTGTCGCGGTGGCTCACGCGACGGCGCCCGTCTCAGTCGAGGTGAGCGCGCTCGCGAGCCGTGCAGCTGAGTCGGGGGCGTGCGAGGGCAGGTAGGTCGTTGGGTGTAGGGCGCAGTGAGCGAGGATCGTTTTCGTCGTCGCGAGGTGCACGTTGATGTCGAGTGCGACTGCGTCGACGCGCAGGGCTTGGAGCTGTTCGAGCGAGTCGGTCGTGTCGCCGGCGAGCGTCACGTGACGTTCTGAGTCATCGACACAGATCAGGGACACGTGATCTGTGTCCGGGGGTGTCAACGATCACGATCCGGCCGTCGTCACTGACCGCGCGGCTTCGCGGGAACGCTCCGAACGGGCCGCCGTCAAGCGCGAACGCCTCGGGCGCGAATCCCGGCGGGAGTGCCGTGCGCAGGACACGACGCATGAGGCGTTGTGCGGCTGTGGCGAGGGCGCGCAACTCGGCCTCGTTTATGAATCCCCGCGTGCGTAGGTGCACCAGTCCATCGACATGGTCGCCGTGGCCGTGGGTGAGGACTACCTCTGCGACGTCGCCGGGGTCCACGCCGGCCGCGGCCATGGCTGCTGGAAGTTCTTGCTCGCCTGGCACTTCCATTTTTGCGAATGGGACGTTCCGTGCTGCCGCTGTCTCACCGGTGTCCACGAGTCTGAGCACTCCGTCGTGTTCGATCGCCCAGCAGTGCATCGGCAGCGAGTCTGCCCAGGGGACAGGGCAGGAACAGGTTGAGTTGTCGGCGTGGTCCGTGGCCGGGGTAGAGGAAGCTTTGCTTGACGCGCACCGCTCCGGTTGTGAGGGCGTGGATCTTCATGGGGTCGGCTCCGATCGTGGTGTGGTTCGGCTGTCCCAGCGGTCGTTGTAGGGGCGTATGCCACAGACTTCGCGAGCGCCCACAGCGGCGGGTGAATTAGGTTCTGTAACCAGACTGGGACTGGCGGTGAGGTCGCTCGGCTTTCGTGGCGGAAGCGCCAGACGGTCGCGCCGAGCTGCAGCGGGTTCCTCGGCGCACCGCGCGGCGTCGCTGGTGGTCGCGTCGCCTGAGGGGCGGAGTCGGGATACGCCTGGATGACCGCGAGGGCGCCAGATGGCGCGATCCGCGGCTTTGTGACCGCGACGACGCCCGGGGTCGCGCTCAGTGCGGCTCGCAGGGCGGGCAGTGCGGCTGCGTGGCCCGCCCCCGTCGCGTCCGCCGAGGACCGCTCGCTCGCCGCCGGGTGGCTGCAACCGCCGTCAACGGCGCCGGCACAGCCGTCAACAACACCGTCCTCGCGCGTCCTCGTGCTCACCCGCTCAGCGCGGGTACTTCTTGCGGAACAGCAGCATCAGCAGCACGGGAAGGACGATGATTCCGATGCCGCCGCCGGCGTAGCGAGCGCCAGCGCCTCCTGCGTTGGACCCGAAACCTCGGCCTTCTACCGTTGCGGCGAGGATCGCGATCGGGATGATCGTGAAGATCCCAAAGGCCGTGCTGGTGCGGTTGAGGCTTCGGTCGGGGTAGTCGACCGGGCTGATTGTTCTGCTGGTTGCCCTGAGCAAGCATGGGCTTCGGGCCGCGGTTGGGCGGCTGGCGGGCTGTCGGCGCTAGGTTCGGCGGCGTCGTCGGCTTTGGATCAGCGCGTGGTTGAGGATCGTCTGGTCGTCGTCTTCGCGCGCGACCACAGCGATCTTGTTCCAGGCGCCCGGGTAGACGACCCGGTCGTTGTAGGTTTGGCTTCGGAAACGTTCTCTGTAGAGCGTGGGGAGGGTCTCACCGGCGCTGTACATGCGGCGCCCGCCGTCGCTGCCGCGGATTACGGCGACGAGCTCGTGGGTCTGCTCGTAGTCGTCAGCCGCGACGAACTCGACCAGCGGCTG
>JBKQIR010000064.1:0-6036 GCA_052148275.1 Solirubrobacteraceae bacterium | reverse complement strand
CGCTCGGCGTGGCACCCGAGCGCATCGCCGCGATCGCCGCCGGGCCGACGCCTCCCGGCGGCGCGCGCGCGGCTTGGGGTGCCGACGCCGAGCCCGGCGCGCTGCCCCGGATCGCCGACGCGATCGTAGCTGGGCAGATCACGGTTCCGGTCGCGGCGAGGTTCCCGATCGAGCAGATCCGGGAGGCCGCGGCTCTACAGGCCGACCGACACGTCCACGGCAAGATCGTCGTCACCCTCTAGCCGGAGGTCCTGGCCAGGTTGGTTGATCCGTCCCCTTCGCGAAAGGCTAAGAGCTGCCGAGCACCCCAGCCCTCCTATGGTAGGACGTCCGATGGGAGCGGCCGCGGACGCTGGCGCAGGCGCCCGACGCCGTTGGCGTCAGCGTCCGCGAGTGGGTGGCCAGGAATCAAGCCGAAAGCGAGCTCGGAAAGCAGCAATGCTGCGCTCGCTGATGGCTTGGCGACGGAGCGGAAGGCTTGATTCTTGGGGTGCCGGATCCTCTACTGATAGCCTGCCGAGATGCTGGACGTCGCGGGTCGTTGGTGCGTGCGCGCTTATCGCTGCGACGGGGCGACGATCTCGTCGGCCACCCAGCGGGCGACCTCGGCCGGGTAGGGGGTGGTCAGGCTGAGGACGATGTGGGTGAAGCCAGCGTTGATGGCCGCACCGACGGAGTTCCGCGTCGTGGCAGGGTCGTCGTAGGAGACCGACACGTGAAACGAGCGGGTGACCGACGCGGGCTCGCGGCCGATCTCGGCGCAGTAGCGGTCGAGCAGAGCACTGCGCGCAACCGCTTCGCCGATGTCGACGCCGGCGATGTTCCAAGCGTCGGCGTGCTCGGCGACCACGCGCAGCACCCGCGCGGTTCGTCCGGCGATAAGGATCGGCGGGCGGGGCTGCTGGACGGGCTTGGGGTTGCCGAACGCGCCGACGAGGCGGACGTGGCGGCCGTCGAAGTCGAACGGTTCGCTCTCCGTCCACAGCCGCTTGATCACGGTGCACGCCTCTGCGAGCGCATCGACCGAGTCTGCGAAATCGATATAGGGCAGGCCGTGAGCGTCGTATTCGCGGCGGGCCTCGAGCACGCTCGTCCGAGAGCCGGCTCCGATGCCGAATTCGAGGCGCCCATTTGACACGACGTCGACGGTGGTGGCGATCTTGGCCAGCACGGCCGGCGGGCGGAAGCGGTTGCTGGTGACAAGCAAGCCGAGGCGCAGGCGGCTGGTCTGCGCCGCGATGGCCGACAGCAGCGTCCAGCCCTCGAATATCGGACCGAGGCGGTCTCCCCCGATCGGCATGAGATGGTCAAACAACCAGGCGTGCTCGATCTCGGGAACGGTGTCGGCCTCGCGCCACACGCGCAGAAGGTCGGCGTAGCCGACCCGTTGGGGCGCGGTAGCGATCCCGAAGCTCAGGTGCGGCATCGCCTGCTTAGCCGTTCGTTCTCGCCTGTCACAGAAACCATTCCTCGGTCGGGTATCGACTGATCGTCAGTATCGCGGAAGCTGAAAAGAACCTCGATGCCGGGGGTGTCCTCTCGAGGACGACGTGTCAGGCGGGAAGGCGTCCGCAGGCGCAGGCCGCCGAGATGAGTCGCCGACGGGAGCTGGCTAGCCGAGTCGTGTGGGCGTCAGTATTAGTGAGGTGATCCCGCGAGCGGCCAGGCGCGTCCAGACGCCGTCGGAGCCCGCAGTAATTTTTTCGTGGGCCCTTAGTCCAGCCGGGCGATGATGTCCTCGGCCAGGCGAGTTGGGAGCCTCTCGGGCCACGGTGGCAGTGGCGTGAGGATGATCTCGGTTGCGCCCGCGCCGATCAGCGCCTTGATCTGCTCTCGGGTTGCCTTTGCCTCGTCGGGATCGGTCGAAACCAGGATTTGGACCTGTCGGCCGATCTCGAGGGGATCGCGGCCGACGGCCTTGCAGTGCTTGTCGAGGATCTCGCTCTTTCGGCGGAACTCGTCGATGTTCCCGCGCGTCGGGCAGTTCCAGATGTCGGCGTGCTCGGCGACGAGACGCAGTGAGCGCTTCTCGCCGCCAGCCCCGATCAGGATCGGCAGGTGAGCGGTCGGCTTGGGTTCGCAGATGGCGCCGCTCAGCCGATAGTGCACCCCCTCGAAGTCGAATGGTGTGGACTCGGTCCACAGGCGCCGGGCGATGGTGAGCGCTTCCGCGAGGGCGTCGAGTGCGTCCCTGACGGGCACGACATCGATCCCGTAGGCGCCGTACTCCCGCTCGGCGATGGCGGTGAGCGCCGGATCGGCGCTGCGCGCGTAGCCGGCGCCGATCCCGAAGATCAATCGTCCGTTGGAGATCTGGTCAACGGTCGCGGCCATCTTGGCGAGCACCGCAGGTGGACGGATCCGGTTGGAGGTGACGATGACGCCGAGCCTGAGCCGCGTTGTGAGCGCTGCCAGCGCCGACAGGAGGGTCCAGGCCTCGAGCGCCGGCGCGGTGACCTCGCCGCGCATCGGCACGAGGTGGTCCCACAGCCAGGCGCTGTCGAAGGCGTCGATCTCGTCGGCCTCCTGCCAGACGCGCAGCACCTCGTGGTAGGACGTGTTGATCTGGCTGGTCTTGATCCCGAAGCTGATCGACATGCGCTTACCTCCTTTTATGACGAGACTTCATTAGCCAGCTAACGACATTATGGACCGATTTCTCTTCCTGTTCACCCGAGCATCGAAACTGACGCGCGCGGCAGCGGACGAGGCGATGTCGCGACACGGAGTGCGCGTCGGCCAGAACGTGATCCTCGAGCTGCTCTGGATCCGAGACGGCCAGACCCCCGGGGAGCTCGCGTCCGCGCTCGGGATCGCGACCCCGACGGTCGTCCGTTCAGCCGAGCGTATGCAGGCAGCCGGGCTGCTGACGCGCCGTCCGCACGAAACCGACGGCCGGCTCGTGCGACTCTGCCTGACCCCTCACGGCCGAGGGCTGCAACCGGTCATCGAGCAGGAGCGAGCCCACCTGAGCGACCGCGCGCTGGCCGGGCTTGACGTCGATGAACGAGACGCGCTCATCCGCTCGTTGACAAAGATCGTGCTCGCCTTCGGAGGCGACCCAGATCCGCCGGCAAACCCCTGAACATCAGCGATGCGGTGACGGCCTCGCCGTGACCGCTTGAGGCGTCGGGGAGCCATACTCGGGCCGGCCGCGACGGACGACGCAGACCTGCCTTCGTTGTCGTAAGGGCATCTCGTCCGCGACTCCACGCGCCCTGTGTGGCGCAGAAGTGGGCGTCTCACGGTCGGCTGACGCGTTCTCGCCGCTCGTCGGCTTCGACACGCTCGAGTTTCGCGCGTGGAAGGGCTCGCACTCAGAATCGCGAGATTGGCGTCGCGGTATGAAAGCGTGGGCCCGGCGCTGGCACCGTTAATGCGATTCTCCTCACGAGCCTGCTGGCGCCGCCAGGCGCGCTCGCACCGTTGAGGCTTATAGTCTATAGCGAGGTGTCGGGAACGGACACGTGTTCGGGCATCCCCGCGTCGGGCAGACGCCTGCACTTTGCGGGGTGTGGATGGTTCTGGGCGTGGGCCACGGTGGGCGCCACGGGAGCCCTTGGGTTGATCTCGGCGCTAGGCCCGATCGCATTGGGTATCGCAGTCCTCGCTGGAGTGGCGATGTCACGGAGCGGACCGCGTCTCGATCAGCATTCGGCGTGTTCGCAGGAGCGGGGCTCTTGTCGCTCTTCGTCGCGTATATCCAGCGTGATGGACCGGGTACCACTTGCTGGCATACGGCGACGGCGAACGGATGCGATCAGCACCTCAGTCCCGCTCCGTGGCTGGTCGTCGGCATCGTTCTGGTCGTCGGTGCCGTGATCGCGCAGAGCCGCCACGCTCGTTAGCGTTAGCTCGCCACCGTTGGTGGCGCCGATGCATGGAGCCCCACCCGGGCGGCGGAGGTCGTGCTACAGGCGTTGCGCTGCGCGGACGGCGTGCGCCTGGGTGCTGTCCATCCACATCTCCCAACGGCCAGATCCCGACCGACGGTCGTCGAGGAAGCGGTAGGGACGGCGTCCGCCAAACTCGGTCGTGCGCAGATGCCACGCGCCGCCGAGCACGCTGGCGATTCGCCGGCGCGGCCACGCCAGCGCGTCCTCGATGTCGGCGAAGACTCGCGGCCGGTCGGGCGCGGCGGCCAGTGCGTCCAGCAGCTCGCGCATCAACACGCTACAGCCATCGTAAAACCGCTCGATCTCGCCGGGGTCAACCGTCGCGTTCTCGGGAGCATGCTGGGCGTTGGTGAACGGCGCCGATCGGGACATCGACCCAACAGTAGAACGCCGGCCAGATCGCTCCTGCTCGGATGCCCGCGGGTCTCAGCGCGGAAGGATCAGCGGACGGACATGAGCGTCCGCGAACGCGCCCGCAGCCGGCGTTGGCGAGTCTCACGCTCTGGACAGTCGACGATGGATGAACGCCGTGGAGCGAGCAGCGCGAGGGCGTTCTGGCTGTCGCATCTCAATAGACTCAGTGATGCGGTCGACGCGGATCTCGTGAGGCTATTCGCCGATAGGCGCGGTCTCGTCTGACAACGCGAGATGGCTGCGTGAGCGTTATTGCAGCAGTTCGGTCTGGCGTTGACGGCCCCGGGCTGAATGCGCTTGGCGAATCGGAGGGACCGGACGTGATGTGGGGGAAGTCCGCAATCCACGCGACCCGGAACGGGATCAGCTCTCGTTCAGGATCCTTGCCTTCTCCACAGCGACCTCGGCGTCGGTCAGGATGCCTTGATCATGCAGGTAGGCCAACTGTTGGAGCCGGTCGAGACGAGCCTGCGAACCGCCGGACGATTGATCAGCCCGCGCGGCTCCCGTCTGCCGCTCGGCTTCTTCCAGATCCATCAGCTCCTGGAGCTCCGGGTCCAGTGGCGCCAGCCCGGCTCCCTCCCCGCGGTGGTTCTCGGCAAGCTTGGCCTCCGCATCTCGCACGGCTCGCTCGTTGTGCGTGTCCACGCTGCGCTGGGCCGCTTCACGGGCGCGCTGTTGCTCGGCTCTGAGCGAGTCCTCGTCGAGTTCGATCTTGTCTCGGTTCCGCGGGTCGTAGCGGACCGGCACGATGTCGCCCACAGTGAACTTCAGGTCGGTGCCTGCCATTCCACCGATGCGCCTGACGACATCTTCGGTCGTGTGGTCGTCGAAGTGCACGCGCAACCCGACGTCGTAGGTGAAGCCCGTTCCCCAATTCCCGCGCATGCCCTCTTGATACAGGTTGACCGACGTCACGACCGCCTTGGCCTCGGCCCCGTCCCGCAGCGGCTTGTGCTTTCCCAACACCCTGACCCTCGATTCGTTTGACTGAAGCGCTGACGAGCCCAACCGGCGCGATGGTACCTACCGTGGCCGTTGGCAGTCATGGGAGCCTGAGCGATGCGCCCGGGCTGGTTGCCGTGCTGAGCCAGTCGGACGGAGACGATCGGATTCGTCGGCTTCAATCGCGCCGGGCCGATGCACCGATGCGTCTGGCGGTGCCACCGGTTCGCAAGCAGCGGCCGACGACTCGGTGCAGGATGCGACGACCGGCGGGTTCCGCGCGTTCGACCAGTTGCCAGCCCCCAAGCGCGTGCTCGCGCCAGTCGTCAACACCGCCAGGACGTGGCGGCGAGGCAGGCACCGGCAGCATTCTGCGACTGTTCGCCGCCCAACCACAGCGGAGCAGGTATCTCGACTGAGGACTCAAGCGACCTGCTGCTCGCCAGATGCGAGACTCGCCGGGCGCGTCCCCCGACCCGTGGCCTCACCGACCAGCCCGGAACTCTGCGCCACCGCGTCAGGAGGAGCCGGCGCTCGCTCGATTCCAGCAAACGCCCAGCGCCGCTCCGCGCGAGAAGCAGCCGTCTGATCGAAAGCGTGGCGGCCTCTCGGGTCACCGGATCGCCTGCGGGTGCGGTGTCTACGAGAAACCGCGTACGAGGAACTCGAACTCCTCGCGGCCGCGGGTGCAACGGTAGTAGCGTGGTTTCGAGTGCGGTGGCGGTGGACCTATGGGGCCTGTGCAGTTGAAGCCCCGAGTCGAGAACAGCGGCCCGCCCGG
>JBKQIR010000063.1:0-27845 GCA_052148275.1 Solirubrobacteraceae bacterium | reverse complement strand
CGCTCGGCGTGGCACCCGAGCGCATCGCCGCGATCGCCGCCGGGCCGACGCCTCCCGGCGGCGCGCGCGCGGCTTGGGGTGCCGACGCCGAGCCCGGCGCGCTGCCCCGGATCGCCGACGCGATCGTGGCTGGGCAGATCACGGTTCCGATCGCGGCGAGGTTCCCGATCGAGCAGATCCGGGAGGCCACGGCGCTACAGGCCGACCGACACGTCCACAGCAAGATCGTGGTCAACCCTCTAGCCGGCCTCTGCTCTCAGCCCGATGGGGGTGGGCGCGCTGCTTCCGTTCCTCGATGAGCATCACTGGCGACGCATCCGGAGTCTCGGTTTGCGCGGATCTCGAGACCGTCAGCGTTCCGATATCCGGGCCGGGAGGCGGCGAACGGCGGCAGAGACCCCCTTGCCGCGCATCGCAGGTTCGCTCGTCGGCGGCGTCGAGATGTTCGTCGCAGCCCGAAAGCGAAGGCGACTTGAGCAGCCGCTCGGCGATGAGTTCGGGTGCGTGCGAAAGTCTGAGCAGTCATGGTGAGAGAGTTCGACGCCCAACTTCAGAAGGGCGACAACCCAGGTGCATGGACGTGCGTGGTGATCGACGACGTGCCCGCGCTCTTCGGTACGCGCGGACTTGTCAAGATCCGCGGTGTGATCGATGGCGAGCCGTTTACGGGCGCGCTGATGGCGCAGGGCGACGGGACGCACAGGCTCCCGGTCAAGGCGGCGCTGCGGAAGACCATCGGCAAGAAGACGGGCGACACCGTCCACGTCCGGATCGACGAACGGATCGGCTAGCTGCCGTAGCACCCGCAGTGCGCAAACGCAGGGATTGGCACCGATTCCGCTGGCAGCCTCGCGACTCGCCATTGCCACGGACGGCAGCGCCGGGATGTCTACCTTCCGGTTTTGGGCTGGTCGCCTCACCGGGGCGGCGGCCGCCCGTCGATGCTTCTACCAGGAAGATCTTCCGATCCTCCACCGCAGCGGCGGGGAAGCGCCGGACTGCCCGCGACTGTTTCGCGTGGTCTTGGTCCGATTTGTCCGATTGTGATCGCATTGCGACGGCCTGTACGGACCGCCGGACTGGCGCAGGCCCCAGAACCTTCGTCAATCCCCCCGGCACAGTCTTGTGGCTTCGCGACCCCGGCCGTTCGAGGTCGACCCAGCGTTGGTGATCGATCAAACTGGCGTCATCTTCTGAGCCGGCTCCGGACAGGACTGGCGGGACGCGTCGGATAGAAAACCTCGAGGTGGGAGCGGATCGATGAAACGGTTGGCCGGTCGCGGTGGACGGTGCGCGCGGATGCTGGTAGCGGGCGGAATACTCGCCGGTCTTACGGTCGCCCTCACGTCGGCCTTCTTTCCCACGTCCGTCGTCGCCTTGGTCTCGGCGCATGCGGCGTCGTGCCCGGGCTGGAACAACGTGAAGTCGTTCGGGGGGACGGTGTCGATTGGATTCGATGCGACGACCTCAGGCCCGAGTGGTACGGGCAAGGCGACCGTCACACTGAGCCGCAATGCTGGGCTCGTGTTCCCGGCCGGCACCATCAATCCTCACTACGAGACGGCTGGCCCGCCCGGCCACAGGCACAAGCTGTTGCTCGGTTTTGTTGGTGCGCTGCGTAAGCACAAGGGCACGGCCGTCGTCGACGATAGCTACGAGAACACCTCGAGCTCTCCTACAACAGCCGGGCATCAAATGGCGGCAGGCCCTCCGCTCGACGGCCACGTGTCAATCGGATTCGATCCACTCTCGTGCGAGTACTCCGTTTTCATAGGCTACGAGATCAAGACCCACGGCACAGGGTCATGGCCGAGCCCGCCTGACAGGGGTGCGTCAGCGACGGCCGAGGCTCCATTGCGCCATATCCCGTCCAACCTTCATCTCAACGGCGTCGCCGAGATCCCCTTGGTCGGCGTCGAGGGGCAGGGCACAGGCAACGAGAACCCCAACACCGGCTTCCTCACGATCGGCGACCTATTCGGCAGCGGGGACATGTGGGGCAGCGAGTACTGGGATATCCAGGTGAACGAGGACGGCCAGAGCCCTGGTTCGGCGACGATCACCTGGCACCTGGCTCCGCATTACTAATGGGCGAGCGTCGGTGGACCTCCTGCAAGGTCAGCCGAGCTACTCGTCGTGGCAGGAGCTGGCAAGGCTCGCCGCCAGGCACTCGGGAACAACGCGCGAGGCCCGGTAAGACCGTCCGCACATGCGTTTGCTTGTCGGCGGTAACGCTAACTGCGTGGTTCACATCCCCGGCCGGAGTCGGCGCTTCTGCTCATGTGCGTCGGGCGCCTGCCATGCGACGTTTGCGAGCGTCCCGGCCCCAAGGGCAGGTCCGCCGCTCCGTTTCGCCGTTGCAGCACCTGTGAGAGTCCCCGCGCCCTGCTCAGGCCACGAGCTGAGCGAGCTCACCGCCGAGTAGCGCGATGAAGTCGAGGTCGTCGGGGGCGAGGTGCTGGCACATGATGCGACTCACGCCGGCTTCGCGGAGCGCAATCAGCTGCTCCGCCACCTCCTCGACGACGCCTATGACCCACCCTGGCGGACGGTCAGCCAGCATCGCGTCGGGCCCATCCCAGCGCACTCTGGCTACCCGGGTGAGCCGAGCTCGCAGGTCGCTCTGATCGACGCCCGCGATGACGGCGGTCATGATGGAGAACGGGATCGGCTCGCGGTCAGCGCGCTCGCAGGCTGCCAGGACGTGTTCGCGCCGCTCACGAACATCCGAGATGGTCGGGTAGATGGTGTTGTACTCGTCGGCGAAGCGGGCCGCCAGCGCGCAGCTTCGCGGGCCGGCGTTCCCGCCGAGGATCAGCGGCGGGTGGGGCTGCTGCAATGGCTGTGGCTCGGCGTCGAGGTCGTGCAGCCGATAATGGTTGCCTGCGAAGGAGAACGGTCCGCGGGACCACGTACCGAGGATGATCTGAAGCTGCTCTTCGAGCATATCCATCCGCGTCCGGGTGTTGGGGAACGAAAACCCGAACGCAGCGTGCTCGTGCTCGTTCCAGCCAGCGCCGAGTCCGAGCTCAATCCTTCCGCTCGAGATCTGGTCGGCCGTTGTGACGAGCTTGGAGAGTATGGAGGGATGGCGGAATGTCACGGGAGAGACCATGGTCCCGAGCCGCAGCGTCGAGGTCACCGCGGCCAGCGCATTGAGCGTTCCCCATGCGTCAAGCGCTCCACGCTCAGGGTGCACACTGTCGAGGTAGTGATCAGACCGGAACAGGGCCGGGATCGAGTGTTGTTCACAGGCGAGCGCGAGCGCCTGCCATTGAGGCCACGTGACGCCCTCATGTCCTTCGATCATCAAGCAGAGATCCATCGCATCAACAATAGGATCCGGCGCAACCGCTGACCGGCATACGCCACTCCACACCCAAACGGCGCAAGGCGGGCGATCAGCTCAGAACGACCACCACGCGCACACGCATCCGGCCGCGCAGGTCGCCGCCCTGCTCTGCGCGGAACCCAGGCCGGAGGATCCGCTCCCTGACGCCTGCTTTCGTGTTGCAACAAGAGCTCGCGGACTTCCGCTTCGCGACGCAACTATGCGTGCGCACTCCGGCTCGGAGCTTGCTGGCCGTCTTTCGGGATGGTCTCGCCATGGCGACGAGCGATCCTCGGACCGTGCCGGCTTGGGCCCGCCTCTCGCCGATAGGAGGGCTGACGTCGGTCGCCGTTTCATCGCCGATTTGCCTACGCATTCAGTCGGATGCACGCCGCCTACCGCCCTCAGTGGGGGCGATGGCTGGGCCCCGGCCGCCACGCTGACTCGACCGCTAACCGGGAGCGCTACTTTGTCGCCAAGGCGATCGCGGAGCGCGAGTCGACCCGTCGGTCAAAGCGCTCGTTGCCGCCGTTGCCACGGACGTGCAACTTGATTGGGCGCCAGCGGGCGGCGCCACGATCATCACCCGACGGTCGCAAAGACGTTCATCAACCTCGTCGGGTTCGGAACGTCGATGTCGACCGCGCTGGCCGCTCCTGAGCGATCCGAATTCCTCGAATTGCCTGGCACAGGCGGCTGCCCGCGGCGCATCTGGCGCCGAAGAAGCGCTCATGGCGTGCTCACAGGCGAGCGGCGCGGAATCGCTGGATGTATTCCTGGAAGTCCCACGTTGAGAGGAACTGCGTTGCCGCGGCCTGACCGGAGCCGAAGAGGTTCTGGCATGAAGCCTGGCTCATGTCGAACTGAGTGCTTCGCAGGCCCTGCGCCGCTACGAGGATCGTGCGGGCGGCGTTCGGCGGGTCCAGACGCAGGCTGTCCGAGCGGTCGCCGGCCAGTGCTCCCAGCGCCCGTAGGAATGTGTCGGTCCGGCTGCTTTCGGATGCGCTGGTGTCGTCAGGTTCGCGGGTGAGGAGCGGTCTCACGCGCGCGAACGTCTTGACGCCGAAGGTCGGGATCAGCGGCGCCACATCGGGCGGGTGATCGAACAGCCACACCGGGAAGTTCGACAGGACTGAACCGTCGGCGAGGACGTGGTCCTCGCGGCCCGCCGAAACCCGCACCGGCTCGTAGAAGACCGGTATCGACATGCTCATGCGCACCGCGTCGGCCACCTCCAGCCGGTCGGGGTCGTGCCCGAGCGCGGCGGCATCCTTGGGCAGAACGATCAGCCGGCGTGTGGTGAGGTCCGAGACCGTAACCTGGAGGCGGTATTCCCGTTGCGGGTCTTCTGCCGACGGGTCCCGCAGATCTCCGAACGTCCTGACCCCCTTCGCGGCCAGCCGTTCGCGTACCCAGCCAACCAGGTAATCGCCGGTGTGAAGTCCACCCGAGGCCCCGATCCGGGGAGGCACCAGTCGGGGGCGCTGATCTGCGAACAGGCGCCAGTCCATCGTCCTCAGAACGACCTGCTCCAGCTCCGCGCCACCGTAGCCCGCCGCGACGAGCGCAGCGATGATCGCCCCGCCCGAGCAGCCGCCGACGCAGGCGGGCGCATAACCCTGGTCTGACAACTCCCGGTAGGCGCCGGCCAGCGCCAGCGCCTTCACTCCGCCGGCTTCGAAGAACAGATCGGCTGCGAGGTTGATCATCGGTGGGTGCCCCGAGCGCAAGACTATCCGGGAAACACACCGGTACGGCGGGCACCGGATAAGGTTTAGCCAGGGTGCCCGGAGACACGCGCAGCGTTTTCATCAGCCACTCCTGCAAGGACTTCCAGCCCGGGCCCGCTGGGGATGATGAGGAGGCGCGGGACCGGCGCGAGCGGCGGGCGGTTGCCCGTGAGGTCCGTGACCACATCGTGCAGGGACTGACCGAGCGCGGGTATTCGGTCCGACTGGACATCACGTCGCTGCGGCCGAGCGACCACTGGCGGGCGGAGCTGCACGCCTGGCTCGGCAGTTGCGACGGAGCCGTGATCCTGCTCGACATCGATTCTGCCCGGTCTGAGTGGGTGCGCAAAGAGGCGACGATCCTCGGTTGGCGCAAGGATCTCGGCTCCCGCCTGAAGCTGGTGCCGGTGTTCCTGCCCGGGTTCCGATCCAGGGACCTGTCCGCCGCGGGGCTGGGAGCGCTGAAGCTGGAGGAGATCGAGGCCGCGCGTTGGCGGGAAGGCGACACGCCCGCCGACCTTGCGGCCAGGGTCGTCGGCGAGTTCGCCGATCTGACCTCCACTTCGAAGGATGAGACGCTCATGCGCCGCTGGGTCCGGGACGTCAAATTGCTGCTGGACCAGACCGATCCCGAGGAGTACCTCGAAGACCTCGCGCGCGCGCTCGGGATCTCCGACGAGGAGTACGCGAACTTCCCCGAACGGACGCTCTACATCGCCTACCACCTGCTGCACACAGATCCGGCGGTGAGCAGCGAGGCTTTGCCCTACCTTCGCCGCGGGCTGCATGCGGAGAAGCGAGGGGAGCTCGTCGAGCTGCTGACACCCGGGTGGGTGAGCGAGGAGTCGGCACGCGAGCTCTACGTTCTGCTCCACGGACAAGAGCCATCGGAGGCGGCCGTAGCGGGGACGACCGAGATGCCTCCTGCCCCGTTGCTGTGCGTTCACTACGACGAGCTCGGCATTGACTACATACTGCGAGCGCAGTGCTGCCAGGTGGACGCGTTCTTCGTCGTGTCGTGCGCCAAGATCGGCGAGCACCCCGACGAGGCGGTCCGCCGCGTGCAGAACGCCCTGCTCGAGCGGATCGCCCGCCCCGCCATCACCAAACAGAATCTGCGCCTCTTCCTCGACAGGAAGCGGTTCTACTTGCTGCTGGGGCCCGGAGCCGCGCGCGAGGACGTGATCAGGGCGCTGCGCGCCGAGTTCGGCGGCAGGGTCAGTCTCGTTCTGCTCGCCGCCGAACCTGTGACGGAGGCCCCGGGACCCTGGGCGGCGATCGTCACGCCACCGCTCGAGCCGGAAGAGGCCGAGCTCGCACTGGTGACCCGCGAGTCGGCGTGGGCGGGGATGCATTGACGAGCGTCGAACCCACACCGCAATACAACAGTCAGCTGACGCTGGTTCAGGCCCCGGTCGCGCAGGACGACCGCGCCACGGCGCCCGACCGCCGGGACGGCAGCGTCTACGCGTTCGACGACTGGCTGAGGCTCTCGGTGGAGATCGCGCTGGCGACAGGTCGCCCGCTGCTCGTGCGGGGCGAGCCGGGCTCGGGCAAATCCTCGCTCGCCGCGTTCATCGCGCGCAACCGGAACTGGCGCTACTACGAGCAGACCTTCACGTCCGAGACCCGCGTCCGCGACGTGCTGTGGCGATGGGATGCGGTCCGGCGTCTCGCTGACGCGCAGATCAAGAAGTCCAGACCAGATGCTCAGTACGTCGAGCCCGGGATTCTCTGGTGGGCCTTCAACCGCGACTCCGCGCGCACGCGCGGCGCCGGACTCGGCTCGGGCGTGAGCTTCGCGGAGGAACCAAATGCCGATCTCAACGCGCAACGCGCGCCCGAGCACGCGGTCGTGCTGATCGACGAGATCGACAAGGCTGACCCAGACGTCCCCAACGGCCTGCTCGAGCCACTGGCGTCGTTCAGCTTCCGCGTCGAGGAGACGGGCGTGCTCGTGAGCGCGCCTGAGCAGCCTGACCAGGCCGGGGTGCCGGCCGACGCCCAGCACCTGATCGTGATCACGACCAACCAGGAGCGCGAGCTGCCGCCGGCGTTCATGCGGCGCTGCATCGTGCACGAGCTGAGGCACCCCGGCGACACGCAACTCGTGCAGATCGCCAGACTCCATTTCGGCGGCCTTGAGGGCCGCCTCGACCCGCAGATGGAGGAGCTGTGCGTCGCGCTCGCCGCCAGGCTCGCGACCCTCCGCGACGAGCCAGATCGCGGCGCGCGGCGCAAGCCCAGCACCGCCGAGTACCTCGATGCCGTCGAGGCGTGCCGCCGGTTGAACATCTGGCCGGACCCCGAGTCGCCCACCTGGCAGGCCGTGGAATCCGCGACGTGGTTGAAGGAGGCGGGACAGGAGGAGCCCGATGCCTGGTGAGACCGAAGTCTGGCTCGGTGACCTCGTCCGCGCAATCGACGCCCTGAAGCCGGCCGACCCGTTCACCGGACAGGCGATCGCCCGCGCGTTGGGGTTTCGCGTTACGGCGGCGGATCGGGGCCTGCAGATGGAGGATCCGAGCCCGGCCCCGGAGCCGCTCGAACCGTCCCCGGCCACGGTCGTCAGCGAGCCGACGACGCCCGCCGCGCCGTTGACCGACAGCGTGCCCCCCCGGCTCCTCACGCCGGTCGAGACGGCGAGCGGTGGCGCTCGCCCGTGGGAGCAGGCCAGCGAGCTGTCGACCTTGCCGCAGGACGCCGGCCCCCTGCCTCACCGCAGCCTGTTCGCCCCGACCCTCGAGCGCCAGCTTCTGATCGCCCTGGCCGCCGAGTTTCGATTCGACGGCGAGATCGACACCGCCACCCTTGTGAAGGACGTCTCCCACGGTGCCGCCGTGCGAGCGATTCCGCAGCTGCCGCGACGCCACCTGGCCCGGGAGGTGCAGGCGCTGGTGGACCTGGGCGCGGCGATGGAGCCCTTTGCACACGACCGCTCGGCGCTGCTGGTGCGGCTGGCGCAGGTGCTCGGCGAGACGCGGGTGACGGCGATCCAGTTCCGGGATCTGCCGCTGCGCGCGAGCGGACCGGGACCCGTCTGGACGTGGCAGCCATACGTTCCTCCGGCACCGGGCGCGACCGTGCTGGCTGTCACGAGCCTGGGGGCGGCGTCGCCGAGGAGGGGGCCGTCAACGGAACGGCGCGTGGGGGAGTGGATCGCGGTCGCCTCGCTGCTGAAGTCCCGCGGCTCCAGCTTCATCGCGCTCGTTCCGCATCCGGCGCAGCGAACACCGGCACGCCTGCGCCGGGCGTTTCCGGTGATCACGTGGGACCGGACGACGCGCGTGGCAGAGATCACGAAAGCGGTTCGGCAGCTCACGGCATGCGCGCGGTGACCGCACGGAGCTCGGTGCTGGAGCTCGAACGTGACCGGCACCCGGCCGCCGTCGCGCTGGCCCGACTGGCCGCTCCGGCGGTGTTCATCGAGGCGGAGCTGCTGCGCTCGTTGCGGCTCGACGTGCTCTCTCACGTCCCGGTCAGCGCCGAGGCCGAGCTGTGGCTCGGGCCGCTCGTCTCGTCGCGGTCCCCCGACGGGATCACGCTCGCCCCGAGGGTCGCCGAGGTCCTGCGGTCGGAGCTGTGCGACCGTTACGCGGATCCCGAAGATCGGCCACTGCTCGATCGTGCCTGGGAGGTGATCCGCAGTCGCCATCGCCACCTGTCGCCGGCGATCGCCCTGGAGGAGCGTGTCGCCTGGCTGTCGATCATCCAGGCGCCCGCCGAGGACATCGAGCAGGCGCTCAACGAGGCGCTCAAGGCGATCGCGACCGGCCGGCGCCCCGGCCTCGCCGGCTGGGCGAGCGACGCCTGGCGCCGGCTCCCCGCTGAGGTCAAGCAGCTGCCCGCCGCCTGGCTCCTGCGTCAGGCGGTCCCGCCGGCCCTGCGGCCGGCCCCGCCGCCCGGCTTCGAGGCGCCCGAAGGTGTCGCCGAGCTGGATCTGGCGCCGTTCCTCTCCGAGCACCCGCGGGCCGAGCTGCCGGTCTGGCGCGACGTGGCAACGCTCGTGCTCGGCGCAACGACGCCAGATGACCCGATCGCCATCCCGATACCCGACACCGATCCGATCGTGGTGGCGATCATCGCCTCCGATCCGGACCTCGGTGAGCGGACGGTGAAGGTCACGTTGCCGGCCGCCTACGAGCAGCGGATCGGGCTGCGCACCGAATCGCTCCGAGTGCGGAACCTGCTGGGCGAGGTCTACGAGATCCCGTTCCCGAGGCGGCGCGAGCAGCCGTCCTCGCCCGTCAGCCTCCAGGTCGACCTCGCACTCGAGGCGCCGGGCATCAAACTGCTGGCCCTCGTCGGCGCGGTCTCCGAGATCGAAGCGCGTGGCTACAGCCCGGCGTGCATCTACGGCTGCTCCGGCGGCGCGATCGTCGCGGCCCTCCTGGCCGCCGGATACACAGCCGGCGAGATCGAGCAGACGGTCATGACCGTTCCTTTCGGCCGCTTCCTGGACTCCAGCTTCCTCAGCCGTCTGGGGCGCGCAGGTGAGGCCACCCAATTCCTCTCGAAGCTCGGGTTGCACAGCGGCGACAACCTGCTCGGTTGGGTGCGCGAGCAGCTGGCTGCGAAGGGGATCAGAACGTTCGCAGACCTACGCGACCCCGTCGCCCAAGAACCAAACCGCCGATACCGCCTCCAGCTGGCGGTGTCCGACCTGAGCGAGCAGACGCTGTTGATCCTGCCGCAGGATGCATCCCGATTGGGTCTCGATCCCGACGCGCTGGAGGTTGCCGATGTCGTCCGCATGAGCATGTCGATCCCCGTTCTGTTCGAGCCCGTGCAGATTCGTGACGCGAGCGGCGTCGAGCACCTGCTCGCCGACGGGAGCCTGTGCTCGCGTTTCCCGGTCTCGGTCTTCGACCGCTCCTGGCCGACGCAGGAGTTCCCCACCTTCGGGCTGCTCACCGCGACCCGGGAACAATCCAAGCCGCTCTTCTCCCCGCTCACGGACGCTCCGGACCTCTCGAGCGACCTGGGATTTGCGCGTGCGCTGGCCGAGATCCTGATCGAGGGTCACGACCAGTTGGACCTGAGCGACGCGGACGACGCGCGCACGATCAAGATCTCCCCGCTCGGGGTCGCTGCGACCGATTTCGACCTGATGGTAGATCGAGCAGCTGCGATCGGAGAATCCGGCCGCGCCGCCGCCCGGCAGTTCTTCGAGACGTGGGATTTCGACTCCTGGAGGGCCCGCTACCGGAGGCCCGCCCCGTGAACCAGCTTGAACGTGTCTGGGCCGAGCAGAGCCGGTGGTCACAGGTTGCCAATCAGTTCAAGCACACACTCGAGCAGAGGCGCCTGCTCATGCTCGGCCTGACGATCATCGGCGCGATCGCGTCGGCGGCAGCGGTGCTGGCCGCGCTCACCACGACAGCCGGACGCGCGCTGGCTGGATTGAGCGCCTTCGCTGTGGCGGCCGGCGGGGTCGTGCGTGCGACCACCGGCAAGGATGCGATCCGGAACTGGACGCGGGCGCGGTCGGTCTCAGAGGGGATCAAGTCCGAGGTCTACACGTTCATCAGCCAGGTTGATCGCGACGCGCCAGACCGCGACACAGCCTTTGTCGACCGGATCGACGCGATCGTCGCCGGGGCGGCCGACCTCGTGCGGTACCGAGACCGAGTCACGCCGGTCCAGCGACCGCTACCGACCGTCAACGACGTGGAGTCCTACATCCGCGAGCGGATCCAGCGCCAGATCGAGGGCTACTACCGGCCGCGCGCACTGGAGCTCGACAGCCGCATCACGCTCTTCCGTCGCCTGGAGATCGGCCTCGGCCTGCTCGGCGCGCTTCTGGCCGCGTCAGCGGCCGCCACAGGCACGAACTCGCTGGGGATCTGGGTTCCGGTCGTCACCACCGTCCTCACCGCCGTCACCGCGCACGCCGCGGCGGAACGGTGGGAGTATCAGCTGGTCGAGTACCTGCGCACAGCCGCCGAGCTGGAGCGACTGCGCGACCGCCGCGGCTCCGCGGCGCAGCTGAGCGACAAGGAGCTGGTGCAGAAGGCCGAGCAGGTCATCTCGATCCAGAACGAGGGTTGGATGGCCAAGCTCGAGAGCGACGACAGTCCGGCGGGCCGGGGCGGTGGTGCCGGCGATGGCGCCGCGTAACGATGTGCATACCTCGCAAGGGCGACCGCATGAGCACGGTGCATTTCGGCGTTGCCAAAGTGTCCGCCGCTCGAGTATCCCGACAGCCCACGACTGACTAAGCGACAACTCGATGGCCCGGCCAAGATGCGGCGGCTCCTGGTCACGAACCGGCGTGCATAAGTATTGCGCCGCTTTTCCCGGCCGGCTCGTCGGCCCTGAATTCGGCGAGGAGCGGGCCTGGGGCCACCAGTCGCGCCTGAAGCCACTCGCCGACCAAACCGGGCACCGGGCGCTTGCGGCCACCTGCAAACACTGGGTCGAGGCGCGGCTTGCCGCGACCTCGAGTTTGCGCTCGCACTGGACGGAAGAAGCGGTCGACCTCGACGTTCGCGCGTGGCTGTATCGCCGCGCGAGGAGCGGCGGGGCCGGCACGGCAGTTTTTCGGGTCGACGCCCCAGGAGCAGGCGTCTGGTGCCAGCCCGCACTGCGGCAGCGGACCGGGCGCCGGGGCAACGTACGCTTCCCGGCGAGATGGATGACCCAATGAGGGTGGGACGCGGGGTAGAGATCCCGCTGCGTGAGATCGTGGTGCGAGCGTCTCGCTCGTCGGGCCCTGGCGGCCAGCACGCGAACGTGACCGCGTCGCGGATCGAGGCGGTGTTCGACGTCGAGGCTTCATCGACCCTGACCGACGAGCAGAAGCTGCGGATCATCTCGCGCTGTGGCCCGCGGGTGGCGGCTGTCGCGCAGGACACGCGCGCGCAGGCCCAGAATCGCGAGCTTGCGCTCGTGCGCCTGCGCGACCGGCTGCAGTCCGCGCTAAACGTTCCCACGCCGCGCACCCCGACCCGTCCAACGAGAGCGTCCGTGCTGCGCCGGATGCAGGCGAAGCTCCGCCAATCCGAGCGCAAGCGCGAGCGCCGCTCCCCGGGCGCCGACGGAACGTAAGCCCAGACGACGGGACGGCTACACTCCACGCCCACGCAGAGCGGGCACGATCAGAAAGCCGCATCGTCGCTGACCGGCGCTTGCCTTACGGTGGACGCGTCCTTCGAGCTCGGCACCGGCGAATGCAGTCATCTCGCATGATGGCTCGTGCAGGGCTTTGCGGCAGTATCGCCAGCTGGATCGAGACAGCCCCTTTCCCAGCTCGTGCCTGCAGTCGCGGAAGCCGCGCGGAAGGGTACCAATCAGGATGTCGGCGTGGTCCCCGCGCAGTAGACGACGACATCGGGCCTTGCCCCGTTGCTTGTTCGCATAGCTGATCAGTTCCGAGGCGTTCGTGTTTAGTTCATTCAGCGCAGTGGTCGCCGAGGAGGATCTAGGTCAGGATTGCCACGATCCGCTCGGGCTGGCCGCGAGATCCGCTACAGGCCGGATGGGTGGACGACGGGAGGTCGCAAGAGGCGTGTGACGAACTCGTCAAACGCGGCCTCCGCGGACGCCTGCGCGGCGGGCACGTCCTCGGCGAGCGCGATCATCAACGCAAGCTCATTCCCCGTCGCGAGCAGCATGTGCGAGAACGGCTCGACCAGCCCCTGCGCCAGACGGCCCTGATCGACCGCGGTTTGCAGCACGTCCTTGAGCATCCCGAGACCGTACTGCTCCTCCATTGCCCGCCATCGCCGCCACCCAAGCACGGTCGGCGCGTCGATCAGCAGGATCCTGCGCACGACCGGCTCACCCGCGAGTCGAACCCACGCCAGGTAGCCGGTCCGGAGCAGCGTCCCGGGATCAACATCGCCGACGGAGGCTGCGGCTTCGAGGGTGGCCTCGCCGACCCTAGTGTGGACGCTCTCGACCACGGCTTCGACCAAGCGCTCCTTGCTCTCGAAACGCCTACCCACTAGCTACTCCTCGAGGGGGCCACAATGCTTATCGCCGGGTTCGACGACCACCGGCACACGGTCACAGCCCCGTATCACCCGGGCAGGAGCTTACGATCGGCGCATTCGCGGACCTGCTCGCCGGGTTCTGCGAGCAGCTTGACCTCACGGCGCTAGATCTCGTGGCTCACGACACAGGCGGAGCGATCGCGCAAGTGCTCGCCGCCCGCCACCCCGAGCTGCTGCGGACACTGACGCTCACGAACTGCGAGACCCAGGACAACATCCCCCCAGCCGCCATGGCCGCAACAGTACAGCTCGCGCGCAGCGGCGAGCTCGCCGCCGCCGCCCCCGCGATTCTCGCCGACACCGCCTCTTCGCGGGCGTTCTTCGCCGTTGGCTACGAGGACCCGGAGTTCCTGAGCCCTGAGCTGGTGCGTGCGTTCCTCGAACCGGTGATCGGCACCCCCGCGACGGCCGAGCGATTCCAGGAGCTGATCGCCGGACTCGGACCCACTGACCTGCTCGCTGCCGAACCCGCCCTGCGCAACCTCGGGGTCCCGACCATGATCATATGGGGCACCAACGATCAGTTCTTCGATCTCAAATGGGCCTACTGGTTACAGGGCACGATTCCGTCGGCGCTCAAGGTGCTCGAGATCGCCGGCGGCAAGCTGTTCTTCCCGCAGGAGCGGGCCGCCGAGCTCGCGCCGCACGTCCGCCACCACTGGGACATCGCAGGTCACGCACTTGACCTCGACGGCGACGCCAACCGCAGCGATCTGATCGAAGGTCTGTGCGCCGCTCTCGACGAGTACGACGCCGGCGGAACCGGCCTCGCCTCGCTGACGCACGATGTCAGCTCCGTCATCGTCGAACTAGCACCACTCTCAAACCCGACCTGGATCCAGAACCTACGTAGTCAGTGGGCGATCCTGGCTGGGGTCCTCGAGGAGGCAACACGCACCCGAACAGGCTCGCTCTCCAGCGCGCAGCTTGACCGGGCTGCTGCCGCTAACGCCGAGTTACGCCGGGTGCTCACAGAGGCATTGCTCAACAGTCGATGACAACCGTGCCTCAAGACTCGTCGTTTCTTGCCACCGGAGGCGGTAAGCTGATGCTCGCCGTCTTGTGCACGGATGAGCGGCAGGCGAGATCGCTAATGCTAATCGATGGCGAGCGGGCGATCGCGCCGAACAGCGCGTCCGGCGCTGAGGTGCGCGCGTGCTTTCATGCCGCGAGCGTCGTTGACAGACGCGCTGAGCGCGTGATTGCGTTTGCCGGGTGGCATGGCTACGGCCCGGGCGCCGCCGCGGCGAGTGCGAACCGCCATCACGCGAGAGTGCGTGCGGTCGCGCGTTCTGTGGAGGGGCGCTGCTACTTGGGCAGTCTCTGTCCTCTGGGCAAGAACACGACTTGCGCAGCGCGTAGCGGCGCGTAGTTGCGGTCGAAGCGGCCGATCAACGTGATGCTCTGGATCGGTCCAGCGTTCTGCGTCAAGGACTGGGGGCTGGTGAACAGGTGGGCGAACGACACGCGCCTGCTGCCAACGAGATACGCGGTGGATGGTGTAAGTGCAACGTTGTAGTAAGTACCGAGGTCCCCGCCAATCGTCGGGTTTTGAGGACCGCCTGCGATCAGCAGCGTCATGCATTCCCGGCCGACGTACAGCACAGTGGCTTCTTGTGTTGAGAGCGAAAAGGTGACCACCTGCGGCGGTGTCGTTGGGACGTTTGCGCGGCGGCACGCGATCACGCCGCTCGGGAGCTTCCAGTGCGCGCTGGGAGAGCCGCCGAGCGCTTGGGCGGGCAGCAAGCCCGAAGTCAGCACCGCGCTCGTCGCGGCAATGGTCCTGATCGATCTTCTCATTCGGGTCGATCCATCCGGGCGCTTCGGACCAGGACAGGCCGCCATTCCCAGGCGCCGATTCAGGTTCATACCTGCGGTATCGACCACAGCCGCAAGAACATGAGCAGACCGCAATTCGCCAGCAAAGACGCCGACACCTCGCCGCTCAACACCAGCGTGCCCGCGGCCAGCCGACCAGCGGAGCGCGACGGCGAATCGTCCACCGTCTCGCTTGGTAGCGTAGGTGTCGTGACGCTCAGCGAACACCGAGGTGGGTTGTGATGGACGCCGACGCGATCGCACAGCGGATCACGGTAAGGATCGCCGAGATCGAGGCAGATATCGTGGGTCTTCGCAAGGCGCTTGATGCGCTCGGCGACGGCGCCGTGCCCGCGTCGCCGGCGCCGACGCGTACGCGGCGCGTTGTCGGCGGGCCCAGGCCGCACGCGCTCGCTGCCGCTCAGACGCCACCTGGACGGCGTCGAGGTCGAAGAACGGTGCATGCCGACGCGGGCGCGCGTCGCACACGCTCGGTCAGCGAGACGACGGAAACGGAGGCGCTCGAGCCGGCCGCCGCGGCGCCGAGGGGACCGGATGTACCCCAGCCGGACGTCGAGCCGACAGCGACGGGTGTCGAGCAGTGGGCGGCGGCTCTCCGACGATCTCGCCGGACGCGGAGGGTGGAGACAACCGCAGAAGGCGTGCTGAACCAGCTCTCCTCGGCGAGCTACACAGCGAGCGAGCTCGCCAAGCTGCTGAACGCCACGAGCAAGTCGGTCAACGATTGGCTGCGCGTGCTCGAGACGGCGGGCGCGATTGTTCGCGAAGGCGCTCTCTGGCGCCTGGCGCAGACCTGAGCGCGACGCACGCCGCCGCGGTTTCCGCCGTTGGATCGGCTGCTAACTCCTCAACCACCGCGCCCGATCGCCGACGGAAAGCAGACGTGCAGCGAAGTCCACGCAGGGCTTTCATCCCGTTGAAGGAATGCGCCACACTGCCGCGGTCTGCGCTAGAAAGGAGCCGTCCGACGACGGCCTCGCGGGACTTCTCGTACCCCTCGGTCAGCACGTGGGATCCCGGATGCGCGGCCGGTTGGACGCGCCCGTTCTGCCGACCAGCTCAACGACGACCGCAAACGCTTTGGGTTCTTCAAACCCAAAGAACGCCCCGCGGAGCTCCTGTCGTAACAGTCGCTTGGATCCGCCGAGCCGCTACGGGCGCGACCAAGCCAAGCAGCTGCCTCAATCATCATGCTCTCGCGCTGGTTGCGACTGCTCGACCGTCGGGGTTGCGCGCCGTCACGATCACCCGAAGCCACTGTCTCGCGGCGCTGGCGGGAATCGGGCACCGCTGGGAGTCGGCGCCCGGAATGTTGCGCCATGTGCGACCCCGGTTCTGAGAGGTCTGCCAGCGGTAGAGGAAGGTGTCGCCGGCGCCGTCCCATCTCCCGGGGGAGGCGGTGAGCGCGATCTGAGCGTTGGCGGCCAGCATCTTCGCCGTGGGCGGCGCGATGTTCACGGGCGGGTTTTCGTGAACCGGCGCGGTCGGCTCGCTGGGCGCGTTGACACCGGCGAACCCCGGGATCGAAACAACGATGCGCAAGATCGCGTGCTCGTCGGCGACGTCCGGCGTGTAGGTCGTGCCGGTCGCGCCTTCGATCTGCGTCCAGGTCAGCCCGTGGTCGCGCGAGCGCTCCCACTGGTAGGCGTAGGTGTGGGGGGCCGGGGACCATTCGCCGGCGGACGCGGTCAGGGTGTCGCCACGGGTTGGCGTGCCGGTGATCTGCGGCGCGGTCGTGCTTGCGGGCGCGCCTGACCCGATCGGGCCGGTCAGATCGCTCTCGGCGGCGGTGGATCCGTCGTCGTTGCTGGCTGTGACCTGCACTCGGACCAGCGCCCCGACGTCATCAGCGCCGAGCGTGTAGTTGTTGGCGTCCGCGTCGGGGATGTTGGTGAACGTGACGCCGTCATCGGTTGAGTGTTGCCACTGGTAGACGTAGGTGGGCGTCGGGAATCCAGTCCATGTGCCGGGAGCCGCCGACAGGACATTGCCCACGATCGTCGAGCCGGCCACGCTCGGGAGACCGACGTTCGCCGGCAGGGCTCCGATTGTCGAGCTAACGTTCGACGCCGTGTGCGCGTCTCCGACGGCGTTGGTCGCGGTCACGATCGCCCGGACTGTGAGGCCAGCGTCAGCCGTTATGAGCGTGTAGTCGGAGGTCGTGGCCCGGGAGATGTCAGTGCAGCTCCCCGGGGTGCCTGCGGCATCGCAGAGCTGCCACTGGTAGGTAAGGCCGGGACTCGGGTAGGCGAGCCAGGTTCCGTCGGTGGTGCTCAGCGTTCCCCCGACCAGTGCCGATCCGGAGATGGCCGGAGCGCTGTCCATCGACGGAGGACTGTTCACGGGCGCGGTGGCCGCGGAGGTGGCAGTTGCAACACCGGCGCTGTTGCTCGCCGTCACGACGACGTCGACGGTCGAGCCGACGTCCGTGGGCGCGGTCGTGTACGAGCTCCCGGTCCCTGCCGCAGGGATGTTCACGCACTCCTGGCCCGAGTGGTCGCAGTCCTGCCATCGATAGGTGAAGGTCGGCGCCGGGGTCCCGCTCCAGGCACCCGCGGTGACCTCCAGGGCGTCGCCCTCTTGAAGGTTCCCGGAGATGACTGGGAGGGAGGAGTTCACGGGTGCGGTGCCGGCCGGCGGCGGCGCGGTGGTGAAGCTTTCCCAAAGCGGCGCGACTGTCGTCCCCGCGCTGTTTGTGGCCAGCGCGCGCACGTAATATGTGGTGTTCGGCGTCAGGCCTGTGAGCGTGACGCCGACCACGATCGCGGTCGCGCTGGCGCCGCTGTCCACGGATGCGGAGCGCAAGCTCAGATCGCTTGGCGAGGTTCCGTACTCGTAGGCGACGGTGGTGTCGAACTGATTGGAGTTGACGCTGACCGTTGGCGTAGCGCTGTCTGAGGCGACGCCAAGGTTGAAGGCGCCATAGCCGTTGAACGTCGGCGCAACGGCGGCCAGTGGAGACATCGTGTAGTCGTACCCATAGCTGGTTCCGTCGGAATTCTCGGCCACGAGGCGGTAGTGATAGGTGTCGCCGCTGACCAGGCCCGTGATCGCGCTCGTAACCGCGACAGCACCCGAGCCAGAGCCGACATCGACCGGAGTCGTGTTCTGCCCGTAGGCCGACGTGGCCCCATATTGCACCCAGTAGGTTGTGTCCAGCTGATTCGGATAGACGCCACCGTCGAGCGTTACAGTTGTCGGCGTTGTTGAGGCGACATAGCTGCCGATGTTGTCGATCTGGTTCGGGTTCGAACGCGCCGGGCCCGCGATACCCGGCGCGCCGACGACGACATCGCCGCTGATCGTGCCGTTGCCGCTGGGCCCGTTGTAGCCGGAGCCGGCGGTGCAGACGTAGAGGATCGGCGCCGAGCACGAGCCGTTGACGTTGTCGTTGCTGCCGCTCGTCACCGGGTTGAGAGCCGCACGGTCGTTGTAGGCCCACGACGGGTTGCCCTCTCCGTCGCTGAGACCGGCGCCCTGCAAGAGCCCATAGTAGCCAGCGACCAGAGCCGTGGAAAGGCTGCTGCCTCCGGCGTCGTAGGAGCCGAGGGAGCCGTATAGGCCCGGGTCGTAGAAGAAGATTCCGGTTGCCGTCGAGCCATCGGCCGAGATGTCGTTGTAGACCCTGCCGGGGCAGCCGGTATCCGTCTGCCACGACGGCTTGGACTCCGACGAGCAGCCGCTCGAGTCCTCAGCCGCCACCACCTCGTTGATGCCTCGCGGATTCGGGGTGGTCGCCGCGAACAGGTCGGTCCCCCCAACGGCAGTGACGTCTGGATAGGCCGCGGGGTAATCCACGTACGGCGGGTTGGGCAGGTATCCAAAATCGCCGGCGGCGGCTGTCGTCGCCACGCCCGGATAGGCGAAGTCGCTATCGCTGCCGATTCGACCGCCGCCCGACCAGCTGTTGGAGATGACAGTTGCCCCGAGGGAGGCTGCGGTGTGCTCGCCGGCGAGAAGATCCCCGTCATCGTTGGAGTTGGCTTGCACCAGGATGATGTGGCAGAGCGGACATACGGAGCTGACGGCGTCGAGGTCCAGCGCCTGCTCCAGCTCCCATCCGGTCTCATCGCCGGTGGGATCTGCTGGGAGGTCATCACTGCTGCCGTCCTGGTTGACGACGTCCAGGTTCGCGGCTGGTAGGCCGAAGCAGTTGCGGTAGGTCGCGAGGTCAGCCGCCGCATCCGCGTACCCGAAGGCGTCGACGATCGCCACGGTCGAGCTTGCTCCGTCGGTCGACGCCAGCGAGCCCAGATCGTAGGCCTGCTGGAAGTACTGCGGGGTGCCTAGCACTGCACGCTCGGAATCGATTCCGTTGCAGGAGGAGGCATCGTCAATCCGCACGCGAGCCGGCAGTGCCTCGCCGGTGCTTCCGTTGACCAGGAGCTGAGCCATGCACGCGGCCTGTCCGAGGGTAGGACTGCCGCAGACGTCGTCAACTGCAGCGATCGCTGAGGCGTCAGCGAGCCCGGTAAGGTCGGTGAGGCTCGTCGCCTCAGCCGCGGAGGGCGCAAGTGCGGAGATCCCCAAAGGCGAAGCGACGGTGCCCAACCGAGGCCTCGCGCTCCTCGCCAGCGCTAGGAGCCTCGAGCTGACCTCCGCTTGGTCTTGGGCCGCGGTCGTGAATGACGCATACAGGCTCGTGGTCGTTCCGGCCGCGTTCGTGGCCACGACCTCGACGTAGTAGGTGGTGTCCGGGGACAGGCCTGTCAGCTCCTGGCTGACGGTCTGATCGCTCGCCTGCGACCCGACGGCGGCATCGGTGGAGGGGGAGTCGGTGCTCAGAGCGCTCGTCGAGGTGCCGAGGGCGAAGTGGTAGGTGGTCGCCCAACCGTTGGGGTCGATCGCAGCTTGTACGGTCGCCGTCGTCGTGCCGAGGGTCAGATTCGCCGTTCCGATCCCGTCGACCGTGGGCGCTTGCGGAGCCGATCCTGCCAGATCGTAGTTGTAGCCATAGATGGTGCCCGAGGCGTTCGAGGCCACGAACCGGTATTGCTCGTTGGCCCCCGTTTGCAAGCCCGAGAGCTCGACGCTGACTGCGGTGACGCCCGCCGCGGCGGGTATCGTTACAGTCGGGGTTTGCCTGCCGTAGGCCGTGGTGGGGCCATACTCGACGTAGTAGCTGGTGGACTCGCCGTTCGAATAGATCCCCGCGGTCAGCGTCGCCGTGGTCGAGGTCCAACTCTGCACATATCCGTCGGCTGTATCGGGGCCGCCGATACCAGGCGCGCCGACCGCGGCGTCGCCGCTGATCGAGCCGTTGCCCGCAGGCCCGCTGTATCCGGGTCCAGCGTTGCAGATATACGAGGGCGAACAGGCCGCGCCGCCGCCGTTGTTGCCGCTTGCGACTGCGTTCAGCGACGATGCGTTCGCGTAGTCCCACGAAGCATCGCCATCTCCGGCATCGTTTCCAACCACGGCGTAGTACGCCGCGGTCATCGGCGTCGCAAGGCTGGTGCCACCCCAGAGGCTGAAGCCTCCCCAGTAGCTGTCGTACATGTACAAGCCCGTATAGGGGTCGGCGACAGCACTGATGTCGTTGTACGACCGGCCGCTGCAGTCCGCGGCGGCGGTGTCGGTTTGCCACGCGGGCTTGGGCTCGGCGGCGCAGCCGCTGCCGCTGTCGCTCCAGGCGACCTCGGTGAAGCCTCGCGACGTCTGAGAGTCACTGACGCTGGTCCCGCCGATCGCGTTGACCCCTGGAAGGGCCGCGGGCCAGGCGGTGTTCGTCGCTCCTCCGTCCCAGCCGCTGTCGCCGGCCGCGGCCAGCGTTGCGATCCCTGGGTAGCTGAAATCGGAGTTTGTGAGCGTTCCGACGGGGCCATTGCTCATCCACGAGTCGGAGATCTGATCGACGCCGGGAATCGCCGCTGCACTTTGCTCGGCGGCGACCAGGTCGGAGTCACTGTCGCTGTCAGCCTCGACCAAGACGATGTGGCAGTTCGGACAGATCGCCGACACCGCGTCCAGGTCGAGCGAGACCTCCGTGGCCCAGTCGACATTCGTGTCGGTTGGCAGGTCGCTGCTGCCGTCCTGACCAACCTTGGCGAAGCAGCCGTTTGCGGTCGTGCACGGCGACAATCCGAAGTAGGAGCGGTACGCGGCGAGATCGGCCTCCGCGGTTGGATCGTCGTAGGCGTCGACGACCGCGACGGTATCTCCGATCCCACCAATCGCCGACAGCGCAGTCGTGTCGTAGGCCTGCTGGAAGTAGGCGGGCGTACCGGGCGTTGGCGGCGGATGTGCGGCGGTCTCGGCCGCAAGACTCATCGCAAACCGCCGACTGGGCCCGACAACGACCGCCTCTGGCCTCGTTCCGGCGTGAGGGCGCACGCTCAAAGGACTGCCCGTGCCAGCCGAGACCACCCCCTGCGCCACGCAAGATGCGTGGCCGGGCGCCGGCGCGCTGCAGGCATTGGCGAGCGTCACGCTGGAGGGTTGGAAACCCCGGTGAGGGCGCGCAGGCTCGCTGCTTGCGCAGGCGACAATGGGCGCTGGTGGCGCGCGATCGGGAGCCCGTGGGGGTGAAGCGGATTCCGCGCCGCGATCGCGCTTGCGGTTATGACACAGAGCAACGCCAACACGCATAGTGTTAGGGGAGCTCCGAACTGCGCGATCGAGCGACCTCTTGCGGCCAGCGACACGAGCACGCGGCGGTGGCCAGCCACGCTTACGCCGCCCCGTCCGCGCCCGACGGCTCCCCACGCGTCGATCGGGCGGGTCGCCAGCCGCGACGCCGTCGGGGTCGCTCCGAGCCGTCTCCTGGGCGCTCCGTGGAGATCAAGGATGACTGACGAGAGGTCACCTGCACCCATCGCCACGTTACACCGAAAGCTTGAGTGGCTTGCGGCCGAGATGGCCCAACGGCCCAGCGAGAGCCGGCCTCGTCCAGGCTGACGCTCGGGTGCGTGGCATTGCGATCGCGCCGAGCAGCCAGGCCGCACGAGTGCCCGCCTCGATTGCGATCGTGCGGCGCGAGGTCTCGGGACCGCTGCTTCTGGGCGATTGCGCAACTCCGGCACGACGACCGCGGCTCGGCGCCGCACCGTCGCTTTGAGAGCGGCGCCGCCGGCCGAGCACGCGACTGCTTGCTAGCACCGACGTATGTTGAGCATGCAACATGATTTGCCGTCGGGGTCGCGATCCGGCTATGTTGTCGCTGTGAGCTGGTCAGTCCGGGATTTGGAGTCCGTCTGCGCGTTGCTGACCGCCGCTGCGGTGGCGCTGCTGCTTCCTGTCGGTGCGCTCGCGGCGACCGGAACTACGGACGCGGCGGTCCAACGCGGCCTCGAGCGCCTGGTGGCTGCACCGGGCGGGCCGGTCGGGGCGATCGCGACCCTGTACCACGACGGTCAAACGATTGTCCTGCGGGCGGGGCGGGCCGACGTGACGCGGCCCGGCGCGCCGCGCTTGGGGGACCACATGCGGATCGCAAGCATCGCGAAGGCGTTCAGTGGGGCGGTCGCGCTGCACCTGGTGCAGGAGGGCCTGCTCGGCCTGAATGACACGATTGGCGAGCGGCTCCCCGGCCTGATGCCACCGGAGTGGTCGGCGGTCACGGTGCGTGAGATGCTCAACCACACGAGCGGGCTGCCCGACTACACGCAGTCAGCCGGGTTCCGTGAGCAGGCTATGACGAACCCGCGCGGGTACGTCTCGCCGACGGAGATCATCGACTGGGTGCGCACGGACGGGCTGGTTTTCACGCCGGGCTCGCGCTACGAGTACTCCAACACGGACAACATCGTCGTGGGATTGATCGCCCAGCAGGTCACCGGCGAGTCGTACGGGCATCTGCTCTCGACGCTTGTCTTCCGGCCGGCGGCGCTGACGCAGACGTCGTTCCCGACGCGGCGGATCTCGTTGCCGGCGCCCTTCCTCCACGGCTACGACGTGGAGGAAGGTCAGGCGCCGCAAGACGTCACTACGCTTCTGGGTCCGAGTGGCGCCTGGGCGTCGGGCGCCATCGTCTCCACACCGGGCGACCTCGCCGCGTTCATCCGTGCGGACCTCGGCGGGCGCTTCTTCGGCGAGGCACAGCGGCGTGAACAGCTGCAGTTCGTGCCCGGCTCGTCGAGCCCGCCCGGACCCGGCGCGAACTCGGCGGGGCTGGCGATCTTCCGCTACAAGACAGGTTGTGGCACGGTCTATGGCCACACCGGCAACTTTCCCGGGTATGTGCAGTGGGCGGCCGCGACGGCGAACGGTCGTCGCTCGGTCACGACGTCGCTGAATATCGCAGCGCCGACTGGCGCCCTTCTGCAGCAACTGCGCTCGGTCCAGGCGTTGGCGGTGTGTGCGCTGCTCGGGAAGTAGCGTCGCTCTAGACAATGGCGGCTCGGATTTAGGAACGACCTCGTGAACCAGGAGGCTGGAAGTCGCGATCCCCAGCAGTTCCCGATAGGGCCACCGGCGGCAACCAGGATCTGTGTCCGGGCCAGCCTGACCGAGCAGGGATCTACTTCGAGGGGTCCGCCCGTGACGATGGGGCACACTGTTCGTTAGGCGGGTGGCACGAGGTGGCGTTCGAACGCCCCGACCGTCGCTGCGGTTCGGGTTCGAGCGCCGGTCTTGTCGAAGATGTGCTGGAGCGGTGGCCCGCTGTCTTGGCGGAGATGCCGAGGGTGTCGGCGATCTGCTTGTTGGTCTTTCCGACCGCGAGCGCAAGCAGGACCTCGAGCTCGCGGTCGGTCAGGCCGGCGGGCAGCTCGCGTGGCCGTTTGGTGACGCGGTGTCCGGCCGCGGCGAGCACGGCGTCGACGCCGAGGCACAGTCGGCCTTCGCGAGCGTCGCGCAGCAGTTCGGTCTTGGCGCCCGCGGCGTCGAGCGCGGGCCGGTGCGGGCGCGGCTCTCGCATCGCCTGGTAGGAGTCGGCGGCTGCGAGGATGCGCGCCGCTCGGCCGAGCGCCGGCGCGCGCAGAGCCTGCAAAGCGGTAACTCAGCACCGCAGATCCCCTACTTGACGCTCGCTTTTGGGTTCTAGGACGGGCAGTTCGCGGCCTTTCCGTGTCGAACGCAACAGCTGCTGGGCGCTTACGGCGCCCAGTGCTCCACGTCGAAACGGGATGTCCACAGGCACCAATCGTGCGCCCGCGCGGTCGCGGCTCGCCCCGCCGGAGGGTGGCCGCCGCGGCGGTCGGACTCGGCCGCGACGTGCCTGCACCGCTCCGGCTGGTCCACTATTTGGAGCGTGGATGCGTCAGGCGGTGGCGCCGGTGAGCCCGAACGCGCCGAGCAGCCGCTCCTCCTGCTCGGGGGTGAGGTTGGTGGCGAGAAGCTCGGCATCGGTGCCACGGAAAGCTTCGGCGACCTCGTGCATGCGCGGCTCGGAGGTCAGCGCGAACAGCGCCGAGGTGCCGGGGCTGACGTTGGCGGTGAGCGTTCGGAAGTATTCGGCGCCGAGCGCGAGCCCGAGCTCGGAGCCCTCCTCGTCATCCGGGTTTGGCTCGGGACGCAGATGATGCGTCTCGGGCTCGGTCTCGGGCTTGGCGGCGTCCTCGCCCCAGCGCACCACGACTGCGTCGAGAACCTCGATCAGTTCCCGGCGCTCGAGATCCTGGATCGTGGCGAGTGCGGAGTCCGCGCCCTTCGCGGACGGAAACTTCCAGGCCGTCAAGGTGGCCATCACAACACCTCCTCACAACACGGGCGCGTCCATGCAGGCAGTCCTTGTTGCGCGCGGCTCGCGGGTACGGACCGACGCAGATCAAACTTACGCTCACCGAGGGTCGGTGTCAAAGCCCGACACCAGCGGCTGTTCACGGCCAGAGCGGCAATCTCAGCTCGCGCGTGAACCCGATCGTCGGCTCGTTCAAGCCGGAGCGATCCCAGTCGTCGGAGAAGCGGCTCAAAAGCACGGTCGTGCTTGCTGAGGCCTTGCATGCACCGGAACCCCCGCGCCGACGACACGGCGAGGGCTGCCCGTGGAGCTACCGCGAATCTTTCTCCTGCAAAGCAAATCCGATTGCGCCACTTAACGGCCGAGGCCTCTGTCGGCGGCCCAGGTGCGGATGTCGCGTTGCTCGATTGCTGCCGCCATGAGCTCTCCGAATAGGTCCGGCGTGCATGCGACGGGGACTCCGAGCTCGGTTAGCGCGGCAGCGTTGTCGTGGTCGTAAGCCGGTGTGCCACTGTCTGACAGGGCGAGCAGCGCGATCATTTGGGCGCCGGAAGCGACGATTGTCTGGCAGCGGGAGAGCATCTGGTCTCGAACGCCGCCTTCGATCAGGTCCGAGATCAGGATCACGACGGTTTGGTTCGGGCGGGTGATGAGCTCTTGGGCGTGGGCGAGCGCCCGGTTGATGTCCGTGCCGCCGCCGAGTTGCACGCCGAAGATGACGTCGACCGGGTCGCCGAGCTCTTCGGTCAGGTCGACGACCGCGGTGTCGAAGGCGATTAGACGCGTTTCGAGGGTTCGCATCGATGCGAGCACCGCTCCGAAGACGCTGGCGTAGACGACTGAGCTGGCCATCGAGCCGCTCTGATCGATCAGGAGGATTACGTGGCGCGCTACTGATCGGGTTCGGCGCGCGAACCCGATCAGGGTTTCGGGGATCACTGTCCGGTAGTCGGATTGGTAGTGACGGAGATTCGCGCGGATCGTGCGATCCCAGTCGATCTCCGATGGGCGTCGCGGCCGGCGCGTACGCGCGGCTCGATTGACAGCTCCCGTGATCGTCGTGCGGGTTGGTTGACTGAGGCGGCGCTCGAGGTCATCGACCACCTTGCGCACGACGATCCGAGCGGTGGCGCGCGAATGCTCTGGTATGACCCCGCGGAGCGACATGAGCGTCGCGACCAGGTTGATGTCCGGCTCCGCGACCTCGAGCAGTTCGGGTTCGAGCAACAGCCGGCCGAGTCCGAGGCGCTGAACTGCGTCGCGTTGCATTACGCGGACCACGCCGGTAGGGAAGTACTTGCGCACGTCTCCGAGCCATCGGGCTGCTCGCGGCGCGGAGCGCTCGAGTCCGCCGCGCCGCTGGTCTGGCTGGTCGTCGCCCCCGAGGCCGCCGCCCTGTTCGTAGAGCGCCGCGAGGACGCGGTCGCGCTCGAGGTCGATGCCCGCCAGGGCGGGCGCGGTCTCGTCGGGCTCGCCGAGCACGAGCCGCCAGCGTCTAGAGCGTTCGCTCTCGCTCACCCGAGCAACTCCATCACGGTCGCCAGCGCGGCGTTGGCAAGTTCGCTGTTGAAGCCCTGCTCGTCGCCCGCGCGGTCGCTGGAGCCGGCGCTCGGCGCGAGTGCGCTTGGGCTCCTGCGGACCGCTACGCCGATCTGGCGTCGCTCACCGGTCGTGAAGCCTGCGAAGGTTCGGCGCAGGACCGGAAGCAGGTCGTCGAAGCGGCCGTTCGAGACCAAGGTGATCCAACGGTCGATGACTGCGAGCAGCGCTTGGTCGTGAAGCAAGAGCAGCCCTGTTCCGGTCAGGAATCCCTCGAGCCACGCCGCGCCGCGTTCGGCGTCCGCCGCTCGCGAGAGCTCGAGCTCCATCCGGCGATGCGCCTCGGCTGGGTCGACGACGTCGCCGTCGAGCAGCAACCGCGTCGTGCGCCCGGCCACCAGTCCGTGGGCATCGGGGTCGCCGGACACCGCTACCAGCGCGTTTGTCCACTGTTCGCGCAGATCGGCATGGTCGAGCAACAGCACCGCGCCGGCAACGCCCTCGATTCGCTTCACGAGCTCGGTGGCGGCTTCATCGTCGAGTCCGCGGAGTGTCAACGAAAGTCCGACGCAAACTCGCGTGAGCAGACCTTCGAGCACGAGGCCGACGATTTGGGCATCGTTGCCACGGACATTGCCGTAGCGGTGCACCCGCCCGAGCGGGACGACGGCATCCATCAAGCGGCCGATGTCCGCGTCCCGCGCCGCCCGGTCAGCGAGTGCTCGGATCACCACTGCCAGGGCACCATTGATCCCGGCGAGCAGGCAGACCTCGACCAGCGCGGTCAGCTCCGGGAGCTGTTCGGACGCTGTCGCACGGGCGCTGGCGAATCCGTCGGCGGCCGCCTCGACCGTGGCGCCGTAGCGGCTGGCTTCGACCAAACGAACTGACAGCTCCGGTCGCCACGCCAGTCGCCACGACTCCTTGAACGTGCCGAGCGTTCGTCCGGCCGTGCGGATAGGCGTGCCCCACGGCACCCCGAGCAAACGCAGCCGATGCAGCAGCCGCGACCGTTCGAGGTCGAGCGGTCTGCGCAGATCGAACTCGCGCTCCACCGACACCGCGGTGGCCTCCAGGCGCAGGGAGCGCTGCAGCCGGCTGAGGTCCCCAGCGAGTGGGACCATCGGCGTCGTATCGGGAATCGATCCGAGTACCTCACCCACCACGAGCCGCCGCTCGATCAAGGCAAGACGGAGCTCATCGCCCTGGCAGAGCACCGTCAGCGAAGCATCCCGAACTTCTGGAAGGCCCGGACACGGCCGGCCGCGAACGGCGCCCAGCACCTCGCTTAGCCGGACAGCCTCGACGACCGATGCTGGAGATGCGTCGAGCCCTTCAGCCCGCAGCAGGCTCGCGACCCGCGCAAGCCAGCGTGCGACCGGCTCGTCGGGCACGGTGAACAGGTGCTGGTACCAACCCGGCGATGTCACTCCGGCGCCGTAGCCACTAGCGAACGCCAGGCGGTCGTTCGTCCACGGGATCCAGGTGCTGGCGACCTTGACCTTCGGCAATCCCCGCAACACGAAGTCGTCCCGACTGGCCGGCGGGAATGCGTCCCGGCGGAGCGCCGGGGCGTGCCACGCTCCGCACACGACGGCGATCCGCTCGTGCCCGGCGCGCTCTGCATGGCGGATAGCCCGTCGATAGAGACCCCCTTTTGCGCTAAGGGGGGTCTCCATCTAAATCAGGTCGGCCTGTCTCGCTACTCAGACGGGCATCGGGTGCGAGAGCCGCACCGGGCACCCGACGATGCCGGCTGGTGGCACATCACGCTGCGTGAGAGCCCAGAG
>JBKQIR010000062.1:0-8990 GCA_052148275.1 Solirubrobacteraceae bacterium | reverse complement strand
CATCGGCGCTGCAGAGTGATTGCCCGATCGTTTGCACGTTCGGGCCGTAGACGTCGAGGCTCAGGTAGCCGGCGGGCTGGCCCGGCACGCCTGGCAGGTTCAGCGTGTCACCGATCTGAAGGCTGATCGCCCAATACTGAGCACCTGAGCACGCGATCCCGTCGCTGCTCTGGGCGATACCGGCTGCGATCACGGGCGCGTTGGCGGGGGAGCAACCGCCGTCCGCGCTGGCCGTCGCGGCGTTGGCGAGGGTCATCCCGCCGGCCGCCGCGACTACCGCCAGCAGCAGCCGTCCACGTTGCAGCATGCTCGATCGCCTTGCCGGCGGCTGCGTCGACGCGTCGCGATGCAGCTCAGGCGCCATGCTTCGCCGAGCGCACTGGGCGCCGTGTTCGGGCGCGACCGGCGAGTGGCGGCGCGAGGTCATAGCCCACCGGTCGGCTTTGGATGCGCCCTCAGCAGCGAGCTTTTGGGAGCGTGCAAGGGCCGCGAACGGCGGCTGGACGCGGATCTGGCGTCGGGCGTGGGTTCCCTTGATTGACAGCACGAACGTCGCGAAGTCCACGAGTCGCTCAGCGGCGGTCTGACAGGATTTAGTCATGAGTCCCTCCCTTGAGGCATTGAATGACGCCAGGAACCATGAGACCAAGCCCTCAACAGACGCTCATCGACCACTCAACGCCTCAAGCCGTCCGACGCTCTCAGAGGGGCCGGGGCGCTGTCTAAGAGTAGTTATAGTGGCGGGGGCCGCGTTTGGCGTCGATTATCGGTCGACTTGAAACGCCAAAAGGCGGGCGGTTTCTGAACGCCTCAGCATCTGCGCCTACGCGGGCGTGCCTGGCCGACGAGTTCGAACGCAAAGTCGACGACGTCTCGGTCGGACTGCCGGGCTTCCGGATGAATACCCGGCGAGCCGCCAGCGGCCGCCACCTGCCGTCCTTGAGATCCGCAGCCAGCTGATCAAGGAGCTTGGCAGGGCCGTACTCCTCAACCTCGGCGATCGTCTGTCGGTCGATGCCGGCCGCGCCCTTGTTGGCGCGCACCAGCTCCCACGCCCGCTCCAAGACGTCTTGCAGCGCTTCAGCAAGCCCGTGGATCGGAAGCAACGGTCTCGCGCCGATCCGACGCGTCGTTGGAATTGGCGCAATCCAACGACTCGGCGCGACCGAGACGTCGACGACTTCGCGTTCGAACTCGTCGGCCATGCGGTCCCGCGTGCGGGGCGGGCGGAAACCGCACGTCTCTTGGCGCTCGGCGCTACGCCGGTCGATAGCTGCGTCGTCCATGCGATGACGCAGCACAGCCCCGTCGGCGAGTCCGGCCCCGCAAATCGCCGAATTCGGGGGCTCGTTTGGAGGCGTGCAGGATCGTGCCGATGCGTAGGCAAGCTTCGGCGCGGTCGACCCGAGATTGGCGACCAGGACGGCGCACCGTCGCGGCGGCGAGCTCCTGCTTCCTTGCTACCGGGGGTACCGCGCCGGGCCACCAACCGGCACCCCGCGGACGATCGGATTCGTTGCAACGGATCACGCCGACGTGGCGGCGGACGATCGCGCGCCATCGAATGAGATCGTGCCGCGCGGAGTCTCCGGACTGCTCCTTCTGGGCGAAAGGAGGCGCGAACGAGGCTGGCGAGGAGGCGCCGCCCGACCGTCTATCGCGTGCTACGCGCTGGAAGGGAGAGCGCGGTCGGCATCGCCGCTCGGTCCCCGGGCACGAGCCGGCTACCCTCGATCTTCCCAGGCGGCCCGCCGAAGGACGCAATCAGCGAGGAGAAGCTCATGCCGGCCTCGGTCGGGATGCTGTCGGCATCGGACGTCGCGCTCCATTCGCCCATCTCCGCAGCGTACGTCTCGGTACCGATGCCGGCGCCCCATCCGATCTCGATCCCGCTGGAGTAGCCGGGGATGATGGTCGCGATCGGCTGGCCGGCGTGAACCGGTTCCCCGACGTGGAGATCCGTCGCCGGGCTCACACCCTCGGCGTAATACACGTAACAGCGAGCCCCGGGACCATCGGCGAGCTGGTACTCAATGAACGCGCCGGGCCAACCAGTATCAGACGTGGCCACGACTGTGACCCTCGCGGCGCCGATTGCCGTTAGTGTCCCGGACCCGGCCGTGTAGTCGACGCCCTGGTCGATCCGCTTGGGCGTCACGGCCGCGCCAGCGAGCGGGTTGACGTAGCCATTGGGCTGGCCCACCAGGCCCACCAGCTCGCAGTTTGGCGGCGTTCTCAGCCCCGCGGCTTGGGAACCGGGTGCTGCCCGCCGGGATGCCGCGAGGGACGAGACCGCCACCGCCCGGGAGCCCTTCGCCGCTCGCGCCGAGGCTTGCGGTCCGAGGCCGTCGGACGCATTGGGCAACACGGCCGCCAGCAGCGCGATCGCAAGGATGCCCGCGGGGCTCGCGAGCAGCATCATCGGGCGCTTAGCGATGGCCCGCCGGAGCCCTCGCCAACAGCCCGCGAACTCGCGCACCCGTTTCTCATCACGATCGAAGTCGCGCTCGACTCTCCACCGGTTCAGCTCGATCGGCGACGGCATCGGCTTGCCCCGACGCGCCCGCGAACGCTCGAGCGATTCCCGCCACGGCTCGACATACGCAAGGTCACGCACGATCACAAACCTCTCTTGCGAAACGAAACGGGAGCCTGCGGAGTTAGCTGACGGGCTCGCGCTCTGCGCTACACCGCATTCCTACGGCGATTCGCCCCGGCGATCTCAGTCGATCGCGTTGGGTCCCCCGCTCACCCAGGCACGGATGTCCAGGCGACTCGGCTCGAATATGTTGCGGGCAAGCTACCAGAGCCGCTCGACGGAAACCGCCCGTCACTGAGACTCGTGGGCTGCACGAACGCGGGGGCGCCGGCGCTCGGAACCCGGGCGACTGCTGCACGCGGACCCCCAGCAGGGCGCCTGCTTCCGCCCAGAAGGAGCAGTCTGCGGAGCCCGCGCCGCACGCTCGCGAATCGACGGACGGAGGCTGTCGCACAAATGAATCGCCATGTTGGGGACTAACAACCACCGATTCCCTACGTCTCGAGCGGCGTCATGTGAGGCCGTCTGACGGCCCGGGGTGGACTTGTGCAGTTGATTCTGCCCGCTCGGATGAGGCGTTTGTGCGCTCTGCACAACAAGAAACTGGTCCGTCGGGTTTGTGCGACAGCTTCACGGGCGGCTTGCGCCGCCACCTCTGAGGAACGAGAATCTGGGACGGCCGCCGGATAGACGTCGGTAAGGCTTGGTGCGGATGTTTGAACCCGTGCGACAGCTTGGCGCTGGAGCCTGTGGAACCGTTGATTGCTGCCATGAGCGCGAAAGCCAGACTCATCTCTGGGAGGCTCCTCCCGGCGGCCCATATCGTCCCTCCGTCCCGAGAGTCCGCCAGCCACACCTGACATCCGAGCATGCTCACCGGGCCCACCACAACGGTGGCCCGCCTTCGAATGCTCGGACTGGCTCATGCACCGACGGGATTCACAAGCCGGCCAGCCTCGACGGAACGCGCTCGTAGCCCCTCATCGAGCCCGACGATCGCTTCGTGTAAGACGGCGCGCTCGGCCAGGCGGGCGTCAGCGACCGGATCCCCGTCGAAACCAATCGTGTGCCCGGGGCGCAGCTCGGGTTCGATTCGGACGAGCGGTTTTGTCGCCGTTGCACTCGCGGCCCGAGAGGCGGATCGAAGATGAAAGCATCGCGGTTCGACGGCGCGGGTGGCCAGTGGCGAGAGTATCGGCCTCGTCGTCCGTAAGCGCAGGACTGTCGCGTTTAGCCCGGAGCGGAAGCGAGTGATTGCTGCAACCGTTCGGCATGCTGGAGCGTCTTTATGGGTGTGAGCGGAAACAGCGACTCTGTCCGGGGCGAATCGGTCGACGCTGCGTTTGAGCGGTTCGTGGCGGACTCTGCGCCGATGTTGCTCCGCAGTGCGTACGTCCTGACAGGCGATCACGCCGACGCGGACGATCTTCTGCAGAACGCGCTCCTGCGGACGTTGCGTCATTGGTCCTCGATCGGATCCTCGCCGGTCGGCTATGCGTTCCGTGTGATGGTCAACCTTTCTCACGACCATTGGCGGGCGCAGCAGCGGCGGCCCTCCCGCGCGCCTGAACGCGACGTGCTGGCAGTGCCCGCCGTCGATGAGCTTGAGCGAGTGGTCGAGCGTGACGCGATTGTCGCTGCCGTTAGTCGGCTTTCCCGCGTTCAGCGTGAGGTTCTTGCGTGCCGGTTCGTGTTGGACTTGGACGTAGCCCAGACCGCCCGGACGCTGGGGCTTGCCGACGGGACCGTGAAGTCGCATACGGCGCGTGCGCTCGCGCGGATGCGCGAGTTGCTTGGCGGGGGAGAGATTACGACGGGCGGCGCACGATCGGAGGTTCGCCATGCTTAGCGACGAGGAACTGATCGACGGGCTGCGGTCCGGCTTGGCGACACTCCAGCCGAGAAGCGACCTGATCGACTGCTTACGCGAGCGTGCCGCGGCCGACCAACCACGCGATCTGCCGTTTCGGCCGCCGCACCGTGCGAGACGGCTCCCCACCTTCGGCGCGGTGGTTGCGATGGCCTGCGTGCTCGTCGCGCTGGCTGTCGGGGGCGGTGCGCTGGTGCTGCTCAGCGGCCATCACCCGTTGGGTCTACGCACCGCCCCTTCACCGCTCGCGTCGCCGACGCACTCGTCGAGCGGCTCGCGGCGGAACTGCCCACCGCCCAGTCGACCGCGCCGGCCGAAGGGCAGCCCCCGAGGGAGTTCCAGGTTACCCTCGCCGGGCTACCCGAGGTCGACCGCGAGACCACCCTGCTCCTCGCAGCGTGGGACAGGCTGAAGACGTGGCGAACAGCATTCATACCGCCGCCACAACGAGCGCTCGGTCGACCACCAGCACGGCCGCGACCAGCTCGGGCCCGTCCTCGCCGAGCAGCGGCTCGGGGGCGCTCGCATTCGCGAACTGCGTGCGCGCCAACGGCGTGCCCAACTTCCCAGACCCGCAACCCGGAGGCGGACAGCTCTTCGAAATACCTGCCGGAGCCAATCCCGCCGCGCCCGCGTTCAGGTCGGCACGGGCGAAGTGCCAGAAGCTTCTGCCAGACGGCGACCGCCCCGACGCGGGGCCCCCACCCTCCGCACAGACACTGACGAAACTGCTCAGGATCGCGGTGTGCATGCGCCAGCACCGCGTCCCCCAGTTCCCCGACCCCAGGACCTCCGTCCCGGCCAACCCGACCGGCATCCAGGAGATCAGCAATTTCGACGGAGCGATCCTGCTGTTCCCGACCACGATCAACCTGTAGTCCCCGGCATACAAGCAGGCCCTAACCGCGTGCGGCGCGCCGCCACTAGGACTCCCACACTGACGGGATGCGGGTTCGAGCGAGCAACGCCACGGCCGCTCGCATGCGTCCCGAGTGCTCACCAAGACTGGTGGTTTGATCGACAACCAGAAGTCCACGCCCATGGCCGTTATGCGCCCGGTCGCCGCTCAGCTCAGAAGGGGCTGTCGCGCCGCGGCGGCAGTGGATCCCAGTGAGGAGAATCCTCGTCTTCCGGTCCGACGATCGAGTCGATGTCTACGAGCGGATCATCGGGAAACACGAACTCGCCACCCACGATCTCTACACGAGGGCCAAACGGCGCGCCCCCCGGCGCGTAGCCGACCGCGAGAAACAGCTCACCGCCGGATTCGAAGAGGTCCTCGAGCGGATCACGCGGCTCGGGCAAGCCCCGTGCCGCTCGCCGACGAGAACCGCCACGATCCGACCCGCGTCGTTTGCGAACTCGACTCACGACGGACAAATCTAACGCCAGCTACCGGATCGATCGAATCGGAGCAGTCGGCTGCCTCGCGCCCTTCCTGCTTCGTTCCGCACCAGCAATCTCAACCACACGCCCGCGGAGCAGTCGGCGCGCTGGCCTGGCCACTTTGGGCATCTAGCAGCCACGACGATCCTGCCCACGACGGCCGCACGCACGCAGCCGACATTCCAATCGCCCTGGATCAAGGACCCGCGAGGTGGCTCGGCGAGGTTACCGGCGCCGGCGCGGCCGTACCGCGTTTGCATATGCAAACGGTCGATCCTGCACACCTCCTCGCGAGCCCCGGTTTCGGCGATCAGGGGGGCGGGGGGGCGCGACTTAGCGCCATACCGTTCTTCGCTCGCGCGGTCTGGACGCGAGCGAATCGCTAGCCGCGATGCCGTTCGGCGCAAGCACGCGGCGAGCGACCTCGAGCCCGGAGCCGACGTCGTCGCTCGTGGCGCAATCCGACCACATGGCCCGCGCCTGAGGCGCGGCCTATCTGCCGCCGGCCGGGCGAGAAACTCAAGCGGAACTTCAGGCGCGCGTCCGGCGCTTCAAACCGAGCCAGCGACTCCCTCGTCGCCGGAGCGCTCGCGCACCGACGAGGCGTCTGTCCGCGGAAGCGATAGTGCAGGGCGCGTCGATTCCGTCAAGCGGCTGGTCAGTGAAGTTAGCTCAGGAGGCGGCTGTCGAGTTCGCAACGCCTCCGTTAGCCGTCAGAGGGGGTAGGCGTGCTCGCCCGTTGGGGGCGCGGTCGCGAGCCGTGCGCCCGCGAGCTCGCAAATGGCACGCGGGCCTCGTGCGGTCACGCCTCGCCGCGGAACTGGGCGATCGCGGCCTCCCACTGCTGCAGTGCAGCCTCGACGACTCCCGGGCCTGCGGAGGGAACCCAGTGGACGGCCCGCCGGCAGCCCGCCTGCTGGAGCCGTTCGAGCACGGCGGCGTCGCTCGGCGCGCTCATTACCATGAACTCGACCGGACGCTCCGCCCGCGCGCGGAGCTCGGCCCACCGCTCGAGCACGACCTCGCCAGTGTAGAGCGGAATCCACGCGTCGCCGAACGCGAGCACCCTGTCAAGCACCCCGGGCCCGCTCCCGCCAACGAGCACGGGTGGGTGCGGTCGTTGAGCCGGCTTCGGGTAGGACCAGATCCGTTCGAACTCGACGTGCGCGCCGTGATAGCTGGCCACTTCCTCGGTCCAGATCGCTTTCATTGCCTCGACCCGCTCGCGCATGACCGCCATGCGTACGCGAGGGTCCGTGCCGTGATTGCGCATTTCCTCGCGATTCCAACCTGCGCCGACGCCGAACTCGAGACGGCCGCCCGACAGGTGATCGATCGACGCGACCTGCTTGGCCGTGATGATCGGGTCACGCTGGATGACGAGACAGACGCCGCTGCCAACCCGCAGGCGCGAGGTCGCCTCGGCGGCGGCGGTCAGCGCGACGAACAGGTCGTAGGAGTGCCAGTACTTGGGTGGCAGGACCGGCCCGCCGGGCCAGGGCGTCTCGCGGCTGGCGGGGATGTGCGTGTGTTCGGCAAAGAACAGCGACTCGTGGCCGCGCTGCTCGACAAGGCGGGCGATGTCGCCGGGCGCCAGCGCGTCGTGCGTCGGGAAGTAACCGATTCCGAAGTCCATGGCGGCGAGTCTAAACGCGCCTTGAGCGCCGCCGCAGCGGCGCTCAAAGCGAGATTTGCTCTGACCGGCCGCGCCGGGTGGTCGGCCGCCTCAGTCGGCCGACAGCGAACCTGGATCGCAGCCAATCGATGCGCAGGCCGCTGACCTCCTCCGCGGCCTGCTGCTGTATCCAATGGCCGCGACCGGCGAGGACGTGCGAGGAGACGAGGCAGGGCAGCTCAGTCCGAGCGTGCGCGTCAATCGCGCCGCGCATCCAATCGGTGCTCGCGTCGGGCTCGCCGCCGATGAAGATCGATGGTTGGGGGATCACGGCGCCATCGATCCGCGACTGGACCGCCTGATCGCGACCGTGAATGAGGACGCGAACTCCAGCGTGTACCTGATCAACCCCGACGGTGGCGCGACCCACTACCAGTACAGCGAGCCGCTCCCCCATAACGGCGGCACGGACGCGATCTCGATCTACCACGGAATGGTTCTGATCAGCGCATCGGCGCCGGGGACGACCGGAACCGAGTCGGCACCGCAGCCGACGTTCCCGGCGGTCTATGACGCGACGTTCGACCCGGGCGCACGCATCGCGTATCTCACCCCGCTGTTCTACGACGAGGATGACGCCACGGTCGCCAACGTCAACGCGTCCGACTACGGACAGAGCGTTGCTCTGGGGCTGACCGATCCGGACTCCAACGAGGACGTGCCGAACTACGCCGGCGACTTCATGCTCACGAGCCAGGGCGATCAGGAGCAGATCTTCGTGCAGAACGCGGGCACCCTGTGGCAGCGGCTCTCGGTCCTGTCGCTCACCAGTTCGGTCGACGACACCGCTTGGCCGTCGGACCGTAACGGGACAATCTACACGACCGACAACTCCGACAACTCGATCTACGCCATCACCGGTCCGTTCAGGCCCGGTCAGGTGTTCGTCGCCGACACACCGTGCGACGAGAACAGCGCGCCGGCCACCTGCCCGGCGCCCGAGTATCCGCCGAACTTCCTCGCAGAGCTCGATCCGTGGACCGGCGTGATCAGTCCGGTGACGCTAGTCGGGCCGGCGCCAGAGGCCCAAGGGATGATGTTTCTCCCGTAAACCTGGACCCCGCACCGCTCCTGCGCGATGGCCGCGGAGTGCTGCAGACAGATCCGAAGCGGCCGCCTCTGGTCTCCCGCCGAGGGTTGAACGCCCAATCGCTGGTGTTCGAGGCGGCCGCCAGGCGCGCGCTAGCGGTGGGCAAGGTCTGAGGACTCGAGTTCCCACTGGACGATGGGCCGCGATCGCGCAGACGCCGTCAAGGCCAGGCGTAATGAGTTAGCGGGTTCCTGACGCGCCGGGAAGGGGTGCGGCGTGCTGCAGCGAATGTTGCAGGTGTATGGATCGGCGGCCGTGTTGCAGGGATTCTCGTGTTGGTGGTGGAGTGCGAGTTCGGCGTGTGCGCGGACGCGGACGGGGGTGTGTGGAGTGGTGGGTTGAGGACGGAGAACGCACGGCTACGGGCGGAGAACACGCGGCTGTCGGTCGAGCTTGAGGAGTCGCGGCGGGCGGGAAAGCGGCAAGCAGC
>JBKQIR010000061.1:0-65264 GCA_052148275.1 Solirubrobacteraceae bacterium | reverse complement strand
TCGGCGCCGGGGACTCGGCCCTGCAGCGCATCGCCGAGCAGGCCCGGGCCCCGTTCATCCCGGTCGTCGTGGCCGGCCCGCCGGGGTCGCTGCTGCCGCGCTCGATGCTGTGGGGGCTGGCCATCCCGCTGCTGGTCATCGCCGAACGCCTGGGCGTGGCCCGGATCGGGACGGAGGTCTACGAACAGGCGGCCAGCCGGCTCGAGGAAGTCTCGCATCAGTGCCGGCCGGCCAGCGAGTCGTTCGTCAACCCGGGCAAGTCGCTGGCCCTGGATCTGGTCGGCGCGCTGCCGGTGGTGTGGGGGACGTCGGCCCTGAGCGCGGTCGCCGCCCGGCGGTTCGCCTCCCAGCTCAGCGACAACGCCAAGTACCCGGCGATGGTGGGCCTGCTGCCGGAGGCGGCCCACAACCAGATCGCGGCGTTCGACGGGCCGTTCGCCCCGGCGGCGAACCCCGCGCCGGGCCTGACCGGCGAGCCGCTTCCGCCGCCGGAGACCGCCATGGAGGAGTCCGGGCTGGAGGGGGCCGGGGAGGTAGGCGGGGGGCTGTCCGGCCTGTCGGACCTGTCGGACCTGTCCGACTGGAGCCTGGACTACGAGGACTCGCGAGGCCCGGTCAGCGGGTTCACCCCCGTGCGGCTGGTGCTGATCGTCGATCCGGACCAGGACCCGCGGGTCGCGGCCCAGCAGCGCGCCGTCACCGAACTCGCCGGCCAGCGCGGGATCGGGCTGTCCGAGCTGGCCATGGACGGCGAGCATCCGCTGGTACGGCTGGCCGGGGTGGTCCAGCTGACCGACTACGCGAGCGTGTACCTGGCCATCGCCTCCGGGATCGACCCCAGCCAGACCGCCGCCATCACCGACCTTCAGGCCCGGATCGAGTAGGGCGGGTGCGGGTTTCGTTTCGCGAGATGAGGGCGGTGTTCGCCGCCCTCGGCGCCAATCTCGGCATCGCGGTGACGAAATTCATCGCGTTCCTGTTCACCGGATCGGCCTCCATGCTGGCCGAGTCGGTGCACTCGGTCGCCGACACCGGCAACGAGGTGCTGCTGCTGGTCGGGCGCGGCCGGTCCCTCCGGCCGGCGTCGGATGAGCACCCGTTCGGCTTCGGGCGCGAGCGGTACTTCTACGGGTTCGTCGTGTCGGTGATGCTGTTCACGGTCGGCGGGGCCTTCTCGGTCTACGACGGCATACACAAGATCGTGAACCCGCAGGCGATCCGCTCACCCCAAGTGGCCCTCATCGTCTTGGCCCTGTCCGCCGTGCTGGAAGGCTTCTCGCTGCGTACCGGGATCGGGGAGGCTAACAAGGTGCGCGGCGACCGGAACTGGGGCACCTTCATCCGGCGGAGCAAGGCGCCGGAACTGCCCGTGGTCCTGCTCGAGGACCTGGCCGCCCTGATCGGGCTGGGATTCGCGTTCACCGGGGTGACCCTGTCCTGGCTCACCAGCAACGGCCGGTGGGACGGCGCGGGCTCGCTGGCCATCGGTCTGCTGCTCGCGACCGCGGCGGCGATCCTGGCCGTGGAGATGAAGAGCCTGCTGATCGGCGAGTCGGCCAGCACCGAGGTGCAGCGGTTGGTCGTCGCTGCGCTCGAGGACGGGCCCGAGGTGAGCCGGGTCATCCACGTGCGGACCGTGCACATCAGCCCGGACTCGATCCTGGTCGCGGCCAAGATCGGGGTCCGCCCCACCGATTCCGCAGCCCAGATCGCGGCGGGCATCGACGCCGCGGAGCGGCGGGTCCGCGCCGCCGTCCCGATCGCCGAGACGATCTACCTGGAACCGGACATCTACCGCCCGTCCCGGGAAGACCACACCGATCCCTCGATCCGCTCCGCGCAGCGTGGCCGCACGTCCCGTCCCCCGCGCCGGGATCACGCCGAAGACCAGCAGTGACCGGGCCGTCCGCGGCCGGGATCATCCAAGGCAGCACCCGGCTTGGCTCCGTTCCCCTGGTGCCCGAGATCCGCCTCTACCAGGCCAGCGAGCCGATGAGCGTCTGGCAGCACACCGAGCGGGCCACCGGGCGTACCGGCCTGGACCCGCCGTTCTGGGCCTTCGCCTGGGCGGGCGGCCAGGCCCTGGCCCGCTACCTGCTCGACCACCCCGAGGTGGTCGCGGGCCGGCAGGTGATCGACGTCGCCTCCGGCTCGGGCCTGGTGGCCATCGCGGCCGCCCTGGCCGGGGCCGCGACCGTCACCGCCTACGACATCGACCCGCTGGCCGCCGCGGCCATCGCCCTCAACGCCGCCGCCAACGGCGTCGTGATCCGGGCCGTGTGCGCCGACGTGCTGAGCCAGGACGGCCTGCCCGCCCCCGGCACCGACCTGGTCCTGGTGGCCGACGCCTTCTACGAGCAGGACCTGGCCGGCCAGGTGCTCGCGTTCCTGGACCGAAGCCACGCCCGCGGCACCGCCGTCCTAGCCGGCGACTTCGGCCGCCGGTACCTGCCCCGCGCCCGTCTCGCCCCCCTGGCCAGCTACGACGTCCCCGGCCTGGCCGCCCTCGAGGACCGCGACGTCAAGCGCACCACCGTCTGGACTCTGCCCTAGCCTCACCGGCAACACGCGTCGCAATATCGTGGTGGATTCACGCTCCGCGGTTGTTTGCTGGTGCTGGGTGCCCACCAAACCACCACGAAGCCCGGATCAACCACGCAAAACGGTACGGAAGGGGTAGATGCGAACTGTGGGACGAGGGCAGGCGCCACAACCCGGGGCTCAGCCGCGGGACAGCAGGCGCAGCGCGCGTTCCTTCTCGAAGTCCAGGGCCCGGCTGGCCGGAGCCGGAATGCGGCCTAGCCGCCGGCCCAGGTCGGCCACCGCGGCTCGCACCCCAGGCTCGGCCAGCACGCGCACGCCGAACGCGAGTGCTGCGGGGCTGACGTCGTAGCGGCGCTCCAGCTCGAGCGCCGCGGCCACGGCCTCGACGTCCTCCTCGGTGAACACCCGGTGCGCCGCGCCCCGCCCAGAAGTCGCCCCCCGCCCAGAAGCCGTCCCGCGCCCCGAAACGGCCCCGGAAACCGCCCCGGAAACCGGTCCCCGCCCGGAAGCTGGCCCCCGCCCGGAAGCGACCGGATAGTCTCGGACGTGGGGGAGCAGCCCGAGATCCTCGCGGTAGCGAAGCATGCGAGCCGACGTGCCGAGCCGCCGGGCGGCCTCCGTGATGCGCATGAATACCGATTCTAACAATTTCACGTCAAGAATGTGCCCCTGCGAGTGCGGCGACGACCCAGGCTCCCGTACCGTGTGATCGGTAGGGGCCACCACGCTTCGTTCGGCCGAAAAAGAACTAAGGGAGAAACCCATGTCCGCCGATCAGCTTCCGTTCCAGGTTGCCGACCTTTCGCTCGCCACGTTCGGACGCAAGGAAATCCAGCTGGCCGAGCACGAGATGCCGGGGCTGATGGCGGTGCGAGAGGAGTACGCGCCGAGCCAGCCGCTGCGCGGCGCGAGAATCACCGGCTCGTTGCACATGACGATCCAGACGGCGGTGCTGATCGAGACGCTCGTCGCGCTCGGCGCCGAGGTCCGCTGGGCCTCGTGCAACATCTTCTCCACACAGGATCACGCCGCCGCCGCGATCGCGGTCGGAGCCGACGGGACGCCTGATGATCCGCGCGGCGTCCCCGTGTTCGCATGGAAGGGCGAGACGCTCGAGGAGTATTGGTCCTGCACCGAGCAGGCGCTGCGCTGGCCCGACGGCGCCGGTCCGAACATGATCCTCGACGACGGTGGCGACGCGACGCTGTTCGTGCACCGCGGACACGAGTACGAGCTCGCGGGCGCGGTGCCGGATCCCTCCGGCGCCGAGTCCGAGGAGCTCGCGATCATCCTGGCGCTGCTGCAGCGCTCGCTCGCCGAGGATCCCAGGCGCTGGACGCGGATCGCAGCCGGGATCAGGGGCGTCACCGAGGAGACGACGACGGGCGTGCACCGCCTCTACCAGTTCGCCTCCGAGGGGACGCTCCTGTTCCCGGCGATCAACGTCAACGATTCGGTCACGAAGTCGAAGTTCGACAACAAGTACGGCTGCCGGCACTCGCTGATCGACGGCATCAATCGGGCGACCGACGTTCTGATCGGCGGCAAGGTCGCGGTGGTCTGCGGCTACGGCGACGTCGGCAAGGGCTGCTCGGAGTCCCTCCGCGGACAGGGCGCGCGCGTGATCGTCACCGAGATCGACCCGATCTGTGCGTTGCAGGCCGCGATGGACGGCTATCAGGTGGCGACGCTCGAGGACGTCGTCGCCAGCGCCGACATCTTCGTGACCGCCACCGGCAACCGCGACGTGATCACCGCCAGGCAGATGAAGTCGATGAAGCATCAGGCGATCGTCGGCAACATCGGGCATTTCGACAACGAGATCGACATGGCCGGCCTGGCGAAGGTGCCGGGGGTGGAGCGGATCACGATCAAGCCCCAGGTCGACGAATGGCGCTTCCCTGACGGGCACGCGATCATCGTGCTCTCCGAGGGGCGCCTGCTCAACCTCGGCAACGCGACCGGCCATCCGAGCTTCGTGATGTCGAACTCGTTCACCAACCAGGTGATCGCCCAGATGGAGCTGTTCGGGCACGGCGAGGTGTACGAGCGTCGCGTGTACACGCTTCCCAAGCACCTCGACGAGAAGGTCGCACGGCTGCATCTCGACGCGCTCGGAGCGAAGCTGACGACGCTCAGCGAGCAGCAGTCGGCCTATCTCGGCGTGCCCGTCGACGGGCCCTACAAAGCCGACCACTACCGATACTGATCGCGCTGGCGCCACACGAGGTCGCCGACCTCACGCTCGCGCCAGCCGGCGCGGAGCGGATCGCGTGGGCGGCGGATCAGATGCCGGTGCTCGCCCAGGTGCGGGCCCGCTTCGCGCAGCAACGTCCGCTCGAGGACGTGCGGATCGCCGCCTGCCTACACGTCACCGCCGAGACCGCGAACCTGATCGACGCGCTGAGGGCCGGCGGCGCGACCGTGGCGCTGTGCTCCGCCAACCCGCTCTCGACGCAGGATGACGTCGCGGCGTCGCTCGTCGTCGAGCGCGGGATCGAGGTACGCGCGGTCCATGGCGAGGATCTCGCCACCTATCAGCGTCACATCGCCGCCCTCGTGGACGGTCTGCCCCAGATCACGCTCGACGACGGCGCCGATCTGCTGATGAGCGCCCACGGCGCGGGTGAGCGCGCGCTCGCCGGCCTGCTCGGCGGCACCGAGGAGACGACGACGGGCCTCGTCCGGCTGCGGCGGCTGCACGAGCGCGGCAAGCTGCGCTGCCCGGTGCTGGCGGTCAACGAGGCGCGTACCGAGCGGGCGCTGAACGATCGTCACGGGACCGGTCAGTCCGCGCTCGACGGGATCGTACGCGCCACCAACGTGCTGCTCGCCGGGCACACCATGGTCGTCGTCGGCTACGGCTGGGCGGGACAGGGGGTGGCCGAGCGCGCGCGGGGCGCCGGCGCGGCGGTGATCGTCTGCGAGGTCGATCCGCTCCGCGCGCTCGAGGCGCGCATGGCCGGCTACGAGGTGATGCCCGCGCTGCAGGCGGCATCTCGCGGTGACGTGTTCGTCACCGTCACGGGATCGCGGCGTGTGCTGCGCCGTGAGCACTTCTCGCTGATGAAGGACGGGGCGCTGCTGGCCAACGCCGGGCACTTCGACGTCGAGCTCGACCTGCGCGAGCTCGCCGAGCTCGCGGACGGACCGCCGCGGGCGGTGCGCCCGCTCGTGACGCAGTACACGCTGCGCGACGGTCGCCGCCTGAACCTGCTGGCCAGCGGACGGGTCGTGAACCTCGCCGCCGCCGACGGCCACCCCGCCGCGGTGATGGACGTGTCGTTTGCGCTCCAGGCGCTGTGCGTCGAGTCGCTCGTACGTTCGGCGGGCACGCTGCGCCCTGGCGTGCATCCCGTGCCCGAGGCGATCGATCACGAGGTCGGGCGCCTGAAGCTGGCGGCGCTCGGCGTGAGCATCGACGAGCCGACACGCGAGCAGGCCGACTACAGAGAGAACTGGACCTAGAGAGCGTCCGGGCTCGGGAAAGCGCATCCGGCTTGGGGGCCGGCCTCGCGTCGCTCTTGGGCTGACGGGAGACCGCTCCGCTCGGCCGGCGACCACCACGGCCCGGCATCCGGCCGGGCCCTTTGTGCGACCGGGCATCCTGCCCGGCCTTCATGTGGCAGGATGGGCGGGCGTCGCAGGACCTGTGTCGAGGAGGGAGAACAGATAGGCACGAATGCCACCGTCGAAATGGGGACGCGAGGTTCCCGTCAACCACCCGGCGGCCAGCGTCAGCGACCCATGGCGAGCACGATCACGCGAGTGGTCGCGGTCGGTGCGGTGCTGTGCGCGGCCGTGGCGGTGGCCCTCGTCGTTCGCAGCTCGAGCTCGAGCTACACGCTGCATCTGACCTTCCAGAACGCGAGCGGGCTGGTGAGCGGCGACGAGGTGCTGATCGGTCCTGCGCAGGTCGGCACGGTGCAGTCGGTCTCGCTCACCGGCGACGGACGGGCCGAGGTCGTGATCGAGCTGGACGGCGACGTCGCCCCTGTGCACCAGGGGACCGTGGCCCGGATTCAGGACACCGGCCTCGCCGCGATCGCCAGCAACTACATCGTCCTGTTCCCTGGGTCGGCCGGCGCGCCGCAGATCCCGTCGGGCGGCTCGATCCCCGCACGCGACGCGTACTCCGAGGTCAGCCTGGATGAGCTGTTCGACACGCTTGACCCGCTCACGCGCGCCGGCATCCGGGGCCTGATCCGCGGGCAGGCGGCGGCGATCCAGGGGCGGGCGGCGCAGGCGAACGCGACGATCCACTACCTCGCGCCGGCGCTCGCGTCCACCGGCCAGCTCACGCAGCAGCTGGCCGGCGACGAGCCCGCCTTCGACGGCCTCCTGGTCTCGGGCGCCGTGACGATGCAGGCGCTCGCCGCGCGCAGCGAGGAGCTGACGCAGTTGATCGCCAACGCCAACACCGTCACCGGCGCGGTGGCAGGCGAGTCGCAGGCGCTGGAGAGCACGCTGTCGCTGCTGCCGGCGACGCTCACGCACTCCACGAGCACGTTCGCCGGTCTGCGAGCCACGCTCGACGCGCTCGATCCTCTCGTGGCGGAGGCGAAGCCGGCGGTGCGCCGGCTGCCGCAGTTCGCGGCCGCGCTCGGCACGCTCGCGCAGAATTCGATTCCAACCGTCTCCGCTCTCGCGCAGCTGATCAGCAACCCCTCCGGCGGCGACCTGACGACGCTGCTGCAACAGACGCCGGCGCTGGCGCAGGCCGCGAAGCGCGCCTTCCCGGCCCTGATCGCAGCGATGAACGACTCGCAGGCGCAGCTCGACTACCTTCGCGAATACACGCCCGACGTCGTCGCGGCACTGACCAACCTCGGACAGGCGAGCGGCTATTACGACGCCAACGGCCACTACGTTCGCGCGCAGCCGTTCTTCGGCGCATTCGGCCTCGACGCATCAAACGAGCTGGTGGAGCGGCCACCGTCGGAACGCTACGACGGCCTGAGCGTGGTCAGCGGCCGCTGCCCGGGCGGCGCGGCGCAGGCCGCGCCGGACGGTTCGGCGCCCGAGCATGTTCCCGGCTGCAACCCGTCCGCGAGTCCGGCGGGATGAGGCGCGCAGCCCCGATCGCGGCCGTGCTGCTGCTCGCCGCGGGCGTGGCGGTGTTGCTCGCAACGGGCTCCTCGCGCAGTGCCGGACCGTACGGGAACGGCCCCTATCAGGTGCAGGCGATCTTCGACAACGCGGCGTTCGCGGTGTCCGGCGAGGACGTCCGCATCGCCGGCGCGCCGGCAGGGTCGATCACCTCGCTGAGCGTCACCTCGACCAATCAGGCAGCGGTGACGCTGACGATCGCCAACGCCGGGTTCATCCCGTTCCACGCAAACGCGACCTGCGCGATCCGTCCTCAGTCGCTGATCGCCGAGCGGTTCGTCGATTGCAATCCCGGTACGTCGGCCGCACCGCCCCTACAGCTGATCCGGCGCGGTCCGGGCGCGGGCAGCTACCTGCTCCCCGTGACTCAGACGAGCTCTCCGATCGACGTCGACATCGTCCAGGACATCTCACAGGAGCCCATCCGGCAGCGCCTGTCGGTCATCCTCGACGAGCTCGGCACCGGGCTCGCGGCGCGCGGCGCGGACCTCAACGCGGTGATCCGCCGGGCCGACCCGGCGCTCGGATACACCGATCAGGTGTTCCAGATCCTCGCTCAGCAGAACGAGGTGCTCGCGCAGCTCGCCACCGACTCCGACACGGTGCTGGCACCGCTTGCCCGCGCGCGTGCCCAGATCGCCGGTTTCGTGACGGCGGCGAACACGACCGCCGTCGCGAGCGCGCAGCGCAGCTCCGACATCGCGCGCTCGATCCAGCTGCTTCCCAGCTTCCTCAGCAGGCTGAGACCGCTGATGGCCGATCTCGGCGCGCTGGCCGATCAGGGGACGCCGGTGGTGAGCTCGCTGGACGAGAGCGCCTCTGCGCTCGATCGTCAGTTCGCGGAGCTGGTGCCGTTCGCGTCGGCCGCCCGCACAGCGCTGATCGACCTCGGCAACGCCGCGCAGCAGTCGCAGGCCCCGCTAGTGGCCAGCGAATCGCTCGCGACGCGTCTGAGCAAGCTCGGCGCCGCCGCCGTGCCATCCTCCGCGCTCCTGGACCAGCTGACCGCGAGCCTCGACAAGAGCGGGGCGATCAACCAGCTCATGCGTCTGCTGTTCTACGGCACCGGGGCATCCAACGGGTTCGACGCCAACGGGCACTATCTCCGCACCAGCGCGATCTTCGGTAACTGCACCGCCTACGCGCTGAGCCCGCAGCCGGGCTGCTCGTCGAACTTCGGGCCAGGCGCCGCCGCGGCGGACGTCGCGAGCGCCGCCGGTCCGCCAACCCCGAACCGAGCGGGCGCCCGCTCCGCCGGTCGATCGACAACCCCGGGCGCCGCCGGCCAGGGTGCCGGTGGCGCCTCCGGAGCTGCGGGCCTCGCCCAGGCGGCGCCATCCGGAGCGTCCGAGCAGCCCACGAAGCTCGCGCAGGACCCCGCCGCGGTCGCCGCAGTCGTCCGCGAGGCGCTCGCGCTGAGCCCACCGCCGCGGTCCTCGCCGCTCGCCGGCCTGCTGCAGTACCTGATCGGAGGCGCGCGGTGAACCGCCGCCGCGAAAGCTCGCTGCTGAGCCCGGTGCTGATCGGATCGCTGACGGTCCTGATCACGGTCGTCGCGGTGATCATCGCGTTCCAGGCGAACAACGGGCTGCCCTTCGTCCCCCGCTACACGCTGCACGTGCGGGTCGCGAACGCTGAGGAGCTCACGCGCGGCAACGAGGTGCACATGGGCGGCTCCCTGATCGGCAGCGTCAGCGACGTGCGGCCGGCCCGCGGTGCGGACGGTCAGCCGATCGCGATTGTCGACGTGCAGCTGAGCACGAGCGTGGAGCCGCTGCCCGTCGACTCGCGCTTCACAATCAGGCTGAAAGGAGCAATCGGCGAGAAGTACCTCGACGTCACGCTCGGGCACGCCCGCCGAACCTGGCGCAGCGGCGCAACCGTGCCGCTCACCCAGACCGGCGCGGAGGTAGATCTCGACCAGGTGCTGTCGATGTTCACGCCGCCGACGCGCGCCGGCATCGTCGCATCCACGACCGGCTTCAGCGACGCGCTCGCCGGCCGCGGCACCGATGTCAACAGCGCGATCAACGCGTTCGTCCCGCTCGTCACCGACCTGGGCCCGGTGATGCGCAACCTAGCCTCTCCCCAGACCGACCTCGGTGGCTTCATCCGCGCGCTCGGTGCGCTCGCGGGCTCGCTGGCGCCGGTGGCCGGCACCCAGGCATCCCTGTTCGTCAACCTCGACACGACCTTCCGAGCGCTCGCGGGCGTTGCCGTCCCGTACCTGCAGGACCTGATCTCAAACACGCCGCCGGCGTTTCAATCGGTGATCAGCGGCGCACCCGGGATCGAGGCGTTCCTCGAGGACACGACGGAGCTGCTGCGAGAGCTGCGCCCCGGTTTCGAGACGCTTCCCGTGAGCGCTCCGGTGCTGGCCGACGCGTTCGCGGCGGGCACCCGTAACCTTCCGGGAACGGCACAGCTCGACGCGCAGCTCGTGAGCCTTTCGAGGACGCTGCAGCGATACGGCGAGAACCCCAGCGTGCAGCAGGGGCTGGATCGCCTGACGCTGACCGCGGACAGCCTGACGCCGCCGCTCTCGTTCCTGACGCCCGCCCAGACGTCGTGCAACTACATGACGCTGTTGCTTCGCAACGCCGCGAGCGCGCTCTCGGACAACGTCGGGACCGGCAGCGTGCTCAGCATCACGATCATCGCCATCGACGACGTGCTCGGCGGTGAGGCCGTCCCCTCGAGCACTCCCTACCTGACGCCTCAGAGCCCCGATGTCGTGCCTGGAACCCCCGGCGCCGGCCACGGGCCCTTGCACGTCAACCCCTACCCCAACACCGACGCCCCCGGCCAGACACCCGAGTGCGCCGCCGGCAACGAGCCGTACTCCGGCGCGCACGCGCTGATTGGCAACCCACCCGGCAACGTCGGCCTGCACACCCACACCACCACGGCGAGCGGCGCATGAGACGCCACCGGTCCCGCGTGAGCGCTCTGCAGGCGGCGATCGCCGCGATCGTCGTGATCGCCGCCGCCGTCTATCTGGTGTTCGGCGGGTCGGTGCCGTTCAGCGGCAGCCCGTTTGTCCTGCACGCCGTGTTCACGAGCAATACCCAGATCCACATCCCATCGCCGGTGCGGATCGCCGGCGTCGACATCGGCGAGGTGACGTCGGTCAGGCGGCTCGCGAACGGCAGCGACGCCGGCGTCGTGACGATGGACATCGACCAGGATGGCCTGCCGATCCACGCCGACGCAACAGCGGCCATCCGCGAGCGGATCTTCCTCGAGGGCAACGTGTACATCGACCTCCAACCGGGCAGCCCGAGCGCACCGGTCCTCTCGTCGGGCGCAACGCTGCCGTCGGCCAACACCGCCGGACCGGTGCAGCTCAACACGATCCTGTCCTCGCTGACCGCCGACGCGCGCAGCAACCTCCAAAAGCTCGTGCAGGGCCTCGGGGCGGCGCTGGACGCGCGGCCGAGCGCTGCACAGGACGCCTCCCAGGATCCAAGCGTCCGCGGCCTCACCGGCGGACAGGCGCTCAACGCCGCGCTCAGGTACTCCGCCGCGGCGTTTCAGGCATCGGCGATCGTCAACGAGGCGCTGCTCGGAACGCGGCCGGGCGACCTCGCCGGCGCCGTCTCGGGCAGCCGGGAGGTGCTGAGCGCCCTGGCCGCCAGCCACACGCAGCTGCAGAGCCTGATCGACGGGTTCGACGCGACCATGACGACACTCGCCTCGCGCCAGAGCGAGCTGAGCGCCAGCATCGCGCTGCTGCCGGCGCTGCTGCGCAACACGCAGGCCGCGGACACCGCGCTCGACGCCTCATTCGGACCGACCCAGGCGTTTGCCCGCGCGATCCTGCCGGCGCTGCCCAAGCTCGATCCGACGATCGGCCTCGCGCTGCCCTGGATCGCGCAGGTGAACGCGCTCGTCTCACCGGCTGAGCTCGGCGATCTGATCGACGAGCTGACGCCGGCGGTTCAGGACACCGCCCGGACGATCCCGTCGGCGACCGCGCTGCTGAACGGCGCCGATCAGCTGGCGCGGTGCCTCGTGCACAACGTGATCCCCGTCGGCAACGAGGAGATCCAGGATCCGCCGGCCACGAGCGGGCTGCAGGTTTACCAGGAGCTGTTTCAGGGAGCCGTCGGGCTCGCGGGCGCCTCCCAGAACTTCGACGGCAACGGCCGCTACGTCCGCTCGAGCGTCGCCGGCGGCTCCGATCTGGTGCAGACCAAGAGCCTGGCGGTGAGCGGCCCGCTGTACGGAAACGCGGTGCTTGCGCCGCTCGGCACCCGACCGCTGTTCCCATCCACCGCGCCGCCTCTGCAATCGAGCGTCGCATGCGTCAAGAACGCGGCCCCGAACGTGAACAACACCTCCACCGGAGCGGGTCCGTGAAGCGCGCGATCAGAATCCACCGGCTCGACTTCATCGCGATCGTGACCCTCGTCGTGCTCGCGATCGCCGTCGTCGGCTACATCCTCGAGCACCAGCCGGCGTTCACGTTCGGCAAGAGCTACTACACCGTCAGGGCAGAGTTCCAGACGGCCGCCGCGGTCACGGCCGGCCAAGGCCAGCCGGTGACGATCGCGGGCGTCGCGGTCGGACTCGTCGGTAGCGTGTCGCTGGAGCACGGCCGCGCCGTGGTGACGATGGACATCGACCGGCAGTACGCGCCGATCTACCGCAACGCGACCGTACTGCTTCGGCCCCGGACGCCACTCAAGGATATGTACCTCGCGCTCGACCCGGGAACCAGGAGCACCGGCGCGATCCCGGACGGGGGCGAGCTGAGCGCCGCCAGCACCGAGCCCGACATCGACGTCGACCAGATCCTCTCCTCGCTCGACGCCGACACCCGCAGCTACCTGCTGCTGGCGCTCGCGGGCGGAGCACAGGGCTTCGACGGACCAGGTGCCACCGGCTCGCAGCCGAGCCCGCAGACGGTCGCCGACCTGCGCGGGATCTTCAAGCGCTTCGCGCCGCTCGATCGCGACACGCTCGCCTTCTCCCGGCTGCTCGCGACCCGTGCGCAGAACATCCGCGACGCGATCCACAACCTACGGGCCCTCACCACCTCGCTCGGGGACGTCGACGCCTCGCTCGCGAGCCTGATCGACGCCTCCGACACCAACTTCACGGCGATCTCCTCTCAGGACGCGGCGCTGCAGTCGGGCCTCACGCAACTGCCCGCCACGCTGCAGCAGACGAGCGAGACGCTCGGAAAGGTCCAGACGTTTGCGGCGGCCACCGGTCCGGCGCTCGCGCACCTGGAGCCGTTCGCGCGCGAGCTCGCGCCCGCGCTCGCAGCCGTCCAGCCGTTGCTGCGCGACACGACCGGGCCGATCGAGCACCAGCTGCGCCCGTTCGCGGTCGCCGTGCAGCCGCTGGTACGCACGCTGCGTCCGGCTGCGTCCTCGCTCGCGCAGGCGACGCCGGCACTCTCACGCAGCGTCGGCGTGCTCAACACGCTGCTGAACACGCTCGCCTACCAGCCGAAGGGCCGGCAGGGCTACCTCTACTGGGGGGCCTGGTTGAGTCACATCCTCGCCAGCCTGACCAGCATGCAGGACGCGAACGGACCGCTCATCCAGGGCCTGTTCATGGCGAGCTGCGGGCAGTTGAACCTGCTGGAGAACACGCTGCAGCCGGGTAACCCGGCGCTCGGTCCGCTGATCGACCTGCTGAACGCGCCCGACTACACGAGGATCAACTCCCCCTTCTGTCCGGCGGCCCTGTGAACACGAAGGCTCCGAAGCGCATCCTGATCGTGACGATGGTCGCGTTCGCGGCCTCGTGCGTCGGCCTGCTCCTGTTCCTGTGGCTGTCGTTCGGCGGCTCGATCCCGCTGCAGCCACAGGGTTACCGCTTCAGCGTCGAGTTCGACCAGGCCGTCGAGCTCGGCACGCAGGCGGACGTGCAGATCGCGGGCGTCAGCGTCGGCAAGGTCGTGAGCGTCGGGCTCGATCGCCACACCGGCCTCACCCGCGCTGTCATCCAGATCGACCCTCAGTACGCGCCGCGGCCCGCCGACACGCGCGCGATCCTGCGCCAGAAGACGCTGCTCGGTGAAACCTACGTGCAGCTGTCGTTCGGCAGCCCGCACGGGCGCAAGCTGCCCGACGGCGGCCGGCTGCCACAGGCGCAGGTGGCGCCAACGGTCCAGCTGGACCAGATCCTGTCCACCTTCGATCCGCAGACGCGGCAGGCGTTCGAGACCTGGATGCAGCAGGATGGGATCGCGTTCACGAACCGCGGCGAGGATTTCAACGCCGCGCTCGCCGAGCTGTACCCGTTCGCGACCAACGTCGAGTCTGTGTTGACGGTGTTGCGACGCGACAGCGCCGCCACGCGTGTGCTGCTCGCCGACGGCGCGCAGGTGCTCGATGCGATCAGCGCCTCGCCGGCGCAGCTGCAGGGATTGATCAGCAATGCCAACACCGTGTTCGCGGCGACGGCGGCGCAGGATGACTCGCTGGCGGCGGCGGTGCGCGCGTTCCCCGCGTTCCTCGTCGCGACGAAGCAGACCGTCGATCGGCTGAGCGCGTTCTCGGTCTCGACGAAGCCGCTCGTCGACGAGCTGCGGCCCGCCGCCGTGAAGCTGAGCCCGGCACTGCAGTCGATCGCCATCCTGGCGCCCTACCTGCGCGACGTGCTCGTCGGCATCGGCCCGTTGACGAGCGCCTCACGTGACGGCGAGCCGGCGATCGAGCAATTCCTCAACGACAGCGTGCCGTGGTTGACTCGCTTGACGCCCTATCTCGGCAGCGTCGTGCCCGTCATCGACTACGTCGAGGCATACCGGCGTGAGCTTGCCGCGTTCTTCGCCAATGGGGCGGCGTCAGCGGAGGGCACGGCGGAGAGCCTCAACGGCGGGACGACCTATGTTCACAACCTGCGGGTCTCGTTGCCGGTCAACCCGGAGACGCTGACCGCGTACGCTCACCGGCCCTATAGCAACCGGTCAAATGCGTACCTGCAACCCGGCGGCTATCTCGATCTGCTGAAGGGCCTGCCCGTGTTCGGAAGCTACCTCTGCACGAATAACGCACTACCAACAATTGGTCCGACAATCCCCGCAACTCTCGCGTCCGTACTGCGTTCTGTCTACTACACCGATGACCCCGGCGGTCCTCCGTGCCGGGCACAGACTCCGCTCGGCCAGACGATCACCGGCGTGTCCGAGCTCTATCCCAACCTTCAACCGCTGCCGTGAGCACGGCTCACATCTCAGCACGCATACACAACTCATCCATCAGGAGGTACACACTTGCGACGGATCATCATTGCGACGGTCGCTGTGGCGCTGCTGGTTGCCGCGGGCGCGGCGTACGCCGCCGGCGCCACGCTCGACACCTTCACCGGCACGAGCTTGGCGTTTACGCCCGGCACGGCCGGCAGCTCGTCGGCTCCCGTACCGACGGGCTTCACGCAGACGCTCGAGGTCCAGAGCGCCCAGTCCGGCCTGCGGGCCGCTCCGCTGACCGACATCAAGCTGACGATCTACGGCCTGAAGGTCGACACGAAGGACTTCGCCACCTGCAGCCCGGCGACGATCGACAAGAAGCCGCTGTACGACTCGGCTTGCAACCCGAAGGCGATGGTCGCATCCGGCAGCATCAGGGCTCAGCTCGGATCGAGCAACCTGCAGGGGGCCGGCACACCCTGCACCCCGATCCTGCACGTCTGGAACAGCGGTGGCGGCAAGGTGACGTTCTTCTTCATCTCCAAGAACGCCACCGTCTGCGGTGGCGTTCTGACCGGCAAGACCGCCCCATACGTTGGCACGATCAAGCAGGTCGGGCCCAACCTCGTGCAGGACACGCCGCTGCCCGCCGACGTCTCGACGGAGGCCGCCAACCTGCCCGGCGTCTACGGCTCGCTGATCTACGAGCACCTCGTGTGGTCGAAGCTGACGACGAGGGTCGCCGGCAAGACCGTCGCGCTCGTCTCCTCGGTCGGCTGCAAGGCCGGCAAGCGTCCGTACACGGTTGTCTACTCGTTCACGAACGGCACCGTCAGGCAGACCGCATCGGTTACCGGCAGCCCGAGCTGCTGAGCATCTGAACCGCACTCCCGGCGCGGCCCTGCGGGGCCGCGCCGGAACCGGGTCGGGTTGAGGGGAGACCGCTCGGCTCGGCCGGCGGTCACCACGGCCGGGCATCCGGCCGGGCGTGTTTCACACGATCGCTTCGTAGCGCTCGCGGCGCTTGGCCTCGCGCTCGCTCTCGACGAGCATCCGTACGAACAGGTAGGCGAGCGCGATCCCCATCACGATCGACTGCTCGAGCGCCATCACGAGCCCGGCGAGGTTCTGATCCTCGACCGGCGTGAGATTCCAATAGTGGGGGACGTTCTGATACCACGGGTAGTAGACGTGCGGGGAGAACGCGAGCCCCACCCCGAGCATGCCGACGAGCAGCTTCGTCACGACCATGTAGACGACCGGCCCCGTCCCGCCGAAGCGCCAGTGGCTGCGGATCGGCGAGATCAGATGCCACCAGTAGAGCGTGCCAGCGACCGAGAAGCACAGGTGCTCCAGGATGTGGATGTTGTTGTAGCGCAGCGCCGTGTCGTAGACCGACGGGATGTGCCAGAAGTACATGACGCCGACGTAGAGGACGACCGCGAACGCCGGGTGGGCGAGGAAGCCGGCGCGCTCCTCGAGCGTCTTGATCTGGCGCGCCACCGGCCGCAGGATCCCCTTCGTGAGGCTTAGGATCAGCAGGATCGGAACGATGTCGAGCAGCAGCACGTGCTGCGTCATGTGGAGCACGAGCAGGTAGCGCGCGAGGTTGTCGACCGGCGAGAGCAGCGCCACGGCGATCATGAGCTCGCCGGCGCAGAACAGCGCGAGGCGCCCGAAGCCGGGCGGATGGGGCTGCCCCGGAGCCCTCGCCGCCTGCCACGCGTAGCCGTAGGCAAGCGCGAGCGCGAGCATGCCGACGAGTACACTTGGCTCGAAGGTCCAGGTGATCGGCGGTGACATATGCCGGATTCTCCCATCGACAGATGCCGCGTGATCGGTCATCCTGTCAGCTTCATCCGATCCATCCGTCACGCATTGAGGAAGTCCTATGCGTATTGAGGTCAAGGGCCGCAATCTGCCCGTCTCGGACGACTTGAGGGAACAGGTCGTCAAGCGCTTCCGACTGGTCGCGAAGCAGGTTTCGGAGCTTGCGCACCTCGAGTTGGAGGTCTACGAGGAGCGCAACCCGGCCAATCCCGAGTCGAAGGTGGCCGAAGCGACGCTGTACCTGAAGGGCGCGACGCTCCGTGCGCGCAGCGCCTCGCGCGATCTGCGAAATGCGGTGATCGACGTCAGCGACGAGATCGCCGTCCAGGTCAAGCGTCACCTCGACAAGCGGCGTGGCTACCGCGAGGCCCGCGCCGGCGCGGCGATGCCGCCACCGCTGCCCGAGACGGATGTGGTTCCCGTACCGGGCGACATCACGCCTGCGGCCTGAGCCTCGCGGCTGCAGACGGATGTGGTTCCCGTACCGGGCGACATCACGCCTGCGGCCTGAGCCTCGCGGCTGCGCCCGGGCGAGCACACGCGTGCCGGCTGAGATCGCGGGCGGCCCGCCGCGAGCTCTCGCGCTCGCGGGGATCCTGCTGATCCTCGTCGTGACCGGCGCCGCCCCCGCCAGGGCGGCGCCGGCGAGCGGCCTGCGCGTCGTGGGGAACCAGCTCGTGTTCGGCCCGGGCGCCGGAACTGTGCTCCAGCCGCGCGGGGTCGATCGCTCCGGGCTCGAGTACGCCTGCATCCAGGGCTGGGGCTTCTTCGACAGCTCGCACCCACAGACGATCGACACGCCGGCGATGATCGACGCGATGCTCGGCTGGGACATCGACATCGTCCGCGTGCCACTGAACGAGGACTGCTGGCTGGGCGTCAACGCGCCGCGCGAATACAGCGGCGCGCCGTATCGCCGGATCGTGCGCCGCTACGTGCATGCGCTGAACGCCGCTGGGCTGTTCGTGATCCTCGACCTGCACTGGGCCGCGCCCGGGCGGACGCCGGCCAACCGCCAGCTGCCGATGGCCGACGCCGACCACGCGCCTGCGTTCTGGCGCTCGGTGGCGCGCACCTTCGCGCACGACGACGACCTGATCTTCGACCTCTACAACGAGCCGTTCGGGATCGGCTGGTCGTGCTGGCTGCACGGCTGCGAGATCCCCGCCTCGGGGTCGGTGCCCGCCTATCGCGCGGCGGGGATGCAGCAGCTCGTCGATGCCGTGCGCTCGACCGGCGCCACGCAGCCACTGCTGCTCGGCGGCATCCAGTGGGCGCTCGACATGTCGGGCTGGCTCGCGCATGAGCCGTCTGACCCGCTGCACCAGCTGATCGCCTCCGACCACAACTACGGCGGCCTCAGGCCCTGCGATCTCGTCTGCGAGGAGGCGATCCTCGCCACGCACCGGCACGTGCCCGTCCTGTTCGGCGAGCTCGGCGAGACCGACTGCGGTTCGGGCTACATCGAGGCGATGATGGGCTTCGCCGACGCGCATGGGATCGGCTACCTCGCCTGGGCTTGGGATGCGACCTCGCCGGGCGGGTGGAGCTGTCGCTCCGGGCCGTCGCTGATCAGCTCCTACGACGGCGCGCCGACTGCCTATGGGGCTGGGTTCCGGGCGCACCTGCTGGCGCTGGGGGTTCCGGTCAGGCTTCAGCGCCGATCTCGTGAGCCACGCGCACGTCTGGTCTCCTAGGGGATTCGACGAGCTCGCAGAAGGCGCGCACGATCGAGGGGGCGAATTGTGATCCGGAGCAGCGCTGCAATTCGACGAGCGCCTCGGCGATCGTGATCGCGGCGCTGTAGGGCCGTTGCGAGGTCATCGCGTCGAAGGCGTCGCAGACGGCGATGATGCTCGCGCCGAGCGGGATCTGCTCGCCGCCGAGGCGGTCCGGGTAGCCGCGTCCGTCGTAGCGCTCGTGGCTCGAGCGGACGAGCGGGGCGGCATGGGCGAGCGAGGGGGCGGCGTTGATGATCCGTTCTCCGATCTCGGTATGGCGGCGCACGAACTGCCACTCCTCGTCGTCGAGCGGGCCCGCCTTGTCCAGAATGCTGTCGGGGATCGCCACCTTTCCGACATCGTGCAGCTCGGCTGCGATCCGGATCCGCTTGATCTCGGGCTCGCCCAGCCCGAGGTGCTGGGCGGTTGCGGTCGCGAGGGCGGCAACGTCGCTGAGGTGCTCCGGCAGGTCCGGGCTGCGCTCGCCCAGTGCTCTGAGGAGCACGTCGGTGCTCTGGCGGGCTGCGGAGACGCGTGAGGTCTTGTGCTCGTACATGCGATCGTCGGCGATACGCAGCGCGTCCTCGGGGGTGCGCGCATCACGGGGGATCAGCGCGATGCCGTATGAGCAGCCGATCGTGAACGCCTCGCCCGTCTCGCTCAGGGCGAGCGCCGCGGTCTGCGCGATCTGCGCGCCGCCCTGCTCGTCGGACTCGGCAAGCACGCAGAACTCATCGCCGCCCATCCGGTAGGCGGTCTCGTTCCCTTTCAGCGCACGCGCCAGGCGATCGCCGAGGCGGGCGAGCAGCGCGTCGCCGGAGGGATGACCGAACGTGTCGTTGTAATCCTTGAAGCCATCGAGATCGAACAGCGTGAGCGTCATCTCGCGGCCCGGGCCGGCCTGAGCGAGCTGGGTTTGGAGATCGTTGGTCAGCGCGCGGCGGTTGGGCAGCCCGGTAAGCGCGTCGTGCAGCGCCTGATAGCGCAACTGGGCCGTCTTCTCGGCGACCATCCGCAGCGCGCGATCGCGTGAGCGCGCCAGCACCAGCAACAGCACCAGCAGCAGCGCGCTCATGATCGCTCCGGCGGCGAACACCAGTGCCGCCTGCTCGTCGGCCCCCATTCCGACCACGATCGGCGACCCTTTCACGGTCACTCTCCAGAGGCCGTCGATCAACTCCGCGCGGCTGCGGCTGAGCTGGTCCGGCTGGCCGGCAGACCCGACCGCTCCCACCAGCTCAGCGGAGTCGCCGGGATTGCTGTGATACAGGGCGACGGACAGACCTCGGTTGTGGCCGATCGCGGAGCTGATCAGCGCCGGCATGTCAAAGGAGCTCACGACCCACCCCGCGACCGCGGCGCGGCGCTGCTCGACGCTCCCGGCGGGCACGCCGCGACGGTAGAACGCGGCCTCGAGCAGGCTGGTGTGAACGGATGGCACGTCGAGCGTGAGCACCAGGACCTTGCCGGTGGCGGTGGTGCTCTGCAAGAGGGGCGCCTCGACCAGCCCGACCTCGGAGTACGGCAGGCACCAGTCCTCCTGCACGATGCCCGCCGTGAAGCTGGTCAACCTGACGAGCTCGCCGCCCGCCGACAGCAGGCAGTAACGCGACTCGCCCCTGCGCGCCACCGGTGCAAGCCAGCGGCCAAGCAGCGCCCGGAACGCGGGATCCGCGTCCCGGCGCGCCTGAAATGCTTCAAGTTGACCGGCGGGGATCAGCGACACCACCGCGCTACCGATGCCTTCGACCTGCCGCTGGCTGCCATTCAGCGTCCGATACCAGGTCTCGAAGCCGGTCGCGGTCACGTGTGACTGCATCGTCAACACTGCGCGTAGCGTCTCGACGAAGTCAACGTCACGGCGCAGCAACGTGCCGAGCGTCGCCGTCACGCCTGACGCCACCGTCTCAAACGCTTGGCGCTCCTGCCTGCGCACGCTCGAGCGCCACATCAGGGCGCTGCCGGCCGACAGGCCAAGCCCCACCAGCAGGCCGACGGACAGCATTGCCGCGAGCAGCCGCAGCCGGCGCTTGGCTGCCGATGCCGTGGAGGACGCCCGGACCGTGTCTGTCGCCGCGTGCGCCATTTCTATTAGACAGTCGGTTTTCCCGCGCAACACCTTTAGCGAGGTTCGGCGCATACAGCTCCAGATCGAACGGCTCGGGCCCCAGACCCGTTGGTACGCTAAGTCCATGTCCTTTCTCGACCGCGCGCTCCGGATGGGCGAAGCGAAGAAGTTCAAGGCCTACGAGCAGCGCGTGGGCCGGATCAACGGGTTCGAGCCCGAGATGGAGAGCTCGACTGACTCGGAGCTGCGCGAGAACGCGGACGAGCTCCGCGAGCGCGCGCGGAACGGTGAGAGCCTCGACGTCCTGCTGCCTGAGTGCTTCGCGCTGGTGCGCGAGGCCGGCAGGCGCACGATGGGCATGCGCCATTTCGACGTGCAGCTGATCGGCGGCATGGTGCTGCACGGCGGCGCGATCGCCGAGATGAAGACCGGCGAGGGTAAGACGCTCACCGCCACCGCCGCCGTCGTGCTCAACTCGCTCGCGGGACGCGGCGTCCACGTCGTGACCGTCAACGACTACCTCGCTCGGCGCGACGCACTGTGGATGAAGCCGATCTACGACATGCTCGGCGTGAGCATCGGGATCCTGCAGAACATGCAGCCCTACGAGGAGAAGCGCGACGCCTACGCAGCCGACGTCACCTACGGGACGAACTCCGAGTTCGGGTTCGACTACCTGCGTGACAACATGGCCACCTCGCTGGAGGAGAAGGTGCAGCACGGGGGGCGCCCGAAGCCCGAAGCCGGCGAGTCGCCGTACCACACCTACGCGATCGTCGACGAGGTCGACAACATCCTGATCGACGAGGCGCGCACGCCGCTGATCATCTCGGGCGCGCCCGAGCAGGCCGCCGACCTCTACGCCCAGTTCGCCAGGCTCGCGCCGAGGCTGACCCCGGGCAAGACACCGGAGGGGATGGACCCGCGGATGAAGAAGGAGTTCATCGCGGAGTTCGACTACGAGTTCGACGAGAAGTTCAAGACCGTTGCAGTCACCGAGCGCGGCGTCGCCAAGGCCGAGCGGTTCCTCGGCATCGACCACCTGTACCGCGCCGAGAACGGTCACCTCGTCAACCATCTGATCCAGTCACTCAAGGCCCAGTCGCTGTACAAGCGCGACGTCGACTACGCCGTGATCGACGACGAGGTGAAGATCATCGACGAGTTCACCGGCCGAATCCTCGAGGGCCGGCGCTGGTCGGAGGGGCTGCACCAGGCGGTCGAGGCCAAGGAGGGTGTGCGCGTTCAGGAGGAGAACCAGACGCTCGCGACGATCACCCTGCAGAACTACTTCCGCATGTACGACAAATTGGCGGGGATGACGGGCACGGCGCTCACCGAGGCGACCGAGTTCATGAAGATCTACAACCTTCCGGTCGTCCAGGTCCCGACGAACGCGCCGATGGTCCGCAAGGACCGCAACGATCAGGTGTACAAGACGAAGGACGGCAAATGGTCGGCCGTCTCGCGCGAGATCGAGGAGCGCCACAACAATCAGCAGCCGGTGCTGGTCGGCACGATCTCGGTCGAGGTCTCCGAGCTGCTCTCAGGGCAGCTGACGCGCAGGGGAATCAGGCACGCGGTGCTCAACGCCAAGCCGGAGCACGCTGCGCGCGAGGCCGACATCGTCGCCGAGGCGGGCGCGCCCGGTGCGGTCACGATCGCCACCAACATGGCGGGCCGCGGCGTCGACATCAAGCTCGGCGGCAACCCCGAGCACCTCACGCAGATCGAGATGGCGAAGCTCGGGCTGGCGCCCGGGATGCCCGACTACGACGAGCATTACGCGCGCGTCCACCCCACCCTGCAGGAGCGCGTCGCGCAGGAGCGCGAGGTCGTGCTCGCGGCGGGCGGCCTGTTCATCCTCGGTACCGAGCGGCACGAGTCGCGCCGAATCGACAACCAGCTCCGAGGCCGCTCCGGCCGCCAGGGGGATCCGGGCGAGTCGCGCTTCTTCCTCTCCGCCGAGGACGACCTCGTGCGTCTGTTCGCCGGCGACCGCATCTACAAGATCCTGGACCGCCTGGGGAGCGTCGACGAGGAGGGCAACGAGGAGCCGATCGAGGCCGGGATGCTCTCCAAGCAGATCGAGAAGGCGCAGAGGAAGGTCGAGGAGCAGCACTACCTCGCGCGCAAGCACACGCTCGAGTACGACGACGTGCTCAACCAGCAGCGTGAGGTCGTCTACACCTACCGCGACGAGGTGCTGGATGGGCGCGACATGAGCGGCGCGGCGCGTGAGGAGATCGTCAGCCTGATCGACCGTCTCGCCGAGGAGTACACCGTCGGGGACTTCGTCGAGGACTGGGACGTCGAGGGACTGATGCGCCGCGTGGAGGAGATCTTCACCCCCAGCGACACGTTCTACGCCCTGGATCTGTCGACGCTTGATCGCGCCGACATCGCCGTCCGCCTCCAGGAGGAGGCGCTCGCGCAGTACGACCGGCGCGAGCGGGAGCTCGGCGGAGAGCTGATGCGCAACGTGGAGCGCTTCCTGCTGCTCGAGATCATCGATCAGCGCTGGCAGGAGCATCTCTACGACATGGACTACCTGCGGGAGGGGATCCATCTCCGCGGGTTCGCCCAGATCGAGCCGCTGGTGGCCTACAAGAACGAGGCCTTCACGCTGTTCGAGGAGCTGATGCACAGCGTCTGGAACGACTTCGCGCGCCTCATCTTCCACGTACAGGTGACCGTCCAGGACGAGAACGGCGCGCCGGTCGGGCCACCTCCCCCGCGGCGGCGACCCAGCCCAGCCTCGAGCTCGGCGACCGGCGGCGGCCGCGTGAGCTACTCGGGCGGCGGCATCGCCCCGAGCGCGGTCGCGATGGCCGCGGCGGCGGGCGGCGTCGCCGGAGCCGGCAGCCGTCCCGATGCCGAACAGGTCGAGAGCGAGCCGCCCGCGGTCGTCCAACAGCGCCGGGTGGACGGCGCCGACCAGCTCGGCCGCAACGATCCGTGCTGGTGCGGCTCTGGCAAGAAGTTCAAGAAGTGCCACGGCGCCTGACGCGCCGCCGCGGCTCCCCCTAGCCCTGCTTCTGGTAGCGCACCCGCTCCGGGGTGATCACGTACTTGCGCCGCACCTCGCCGGAGGTGCGGAAGGGGTACTCGTCCTGGCCGATGTACTTCTTGGCCAGCCGGTTGATGTGGTCGTCGGCATCCTCCCTGGTGCCGGTGGCGCTCCCGCGAATCTCGACGTATTCGTAGGGGTTTGCCGGGTCATAGACGGCCGCCGTGACGTGGGGGTCACGGTCCATGTTGCTTGGCCAGCGGCGCCCCTCGGCGCTGTTGACCGCCAGCTCCCCGTCTTCCAGGCTGATCCAGGCGACGGCCGAGTGCACCGAGCCGTCCGCGTTGAGCGTCGATATCACCGCGCAGTTCGGCGCCTCCAGGAGTGCGCGCACCGCGTCATCGTTGAGTGAGGCCATGGGCGAGACGATACGCTGCCCCGAACCGGGTTGCTAGGGTAGTTTCCGATGGCCACCGCATCCTCAGAGCCGCTTTCCCAGCGCCTCGCTGCAATCCGTGCGCAGCTCAAGCTGCTCGCGGACTATCTTTGACCCCGCTGAGCTCGAGCAGCGCGCACAGGCGCTCGAACACGAGATGGGTGAGCCCGGCTTCTGGGACGACCAGGAGCACGCCGCCAAGGTCAGTGCCGAGCATTCCCGCGCCACCCGTAAGCTCAGCATGTTTCGGGAGCTGGAGGCCGACGCCGAGGATCTGGAGCCGCTGGCCGAGTTGGCCGAGGAGGATCCCGACATGGCCGCCGAGCTCGAGGAGCAGGTCAGCTCGGTGCAGCAGCGACTCGAGGCATTGGAGGAGCAGCGCCTGTTCTCCGGTCGCTACGACGGCGGGGATGCGCTCGTGACCGTCAACGCCGGTGCCGGAGGGACCGACGCCCAGGACTGGGCCGAGATGGTGCTGCGGATGGAGATGCGCTGGGCGGAGAAGCGCGGCTTCGACGTCGAGCTGCTCGAGGTCTCGCCGGGGGAGGAGGCCGGGATCAAGTCCGCGACCTTTCGCGTCCGGGGCGAGAACGCCTACGGCCTGTACGGCAGCGAGAAGGGGGTTCACCGGCTCGTGCGCCTGTCGCCGTTCGACTCGGCCAACCGCCGCCAGACGAGCTTCGCCGGTGTCGAGGTGTCGCCGGTCGTCCAGGACACCGGCGCTGTCGAGATCGACGACGATGACCTGCAGATCGATACCTACCGCGCCAGCGGCGCCGGCGGCCAGCACGTCAATAAGACCGACTCCGCGGTGCGGATCACCCACCGGCCGACCGGGATCGTCGTCCAGTGCCAGAACGAGCGCTCCCAGTCCTCCAACAAAGCCGAGGCGATGGCGATGCTGCGCTCCAAGTTGCTCGAGCTCCAGGAGCGCCAGCGCCGGGAGGAGATCGCCCGCGAGAAGGGGGAGGCCCAGGATGTCAACTTCGGCTCCCAGATCCGCTCCTACGTGCTGCATCCGTACACGATGGTCAAGGACCACCGCACCGGGCACGAGATGGGAGACACGAACCGCGCGCTCGACGGCGATCTCGACGGCTTCGTGCGGGCATACCTGCTGAAGGCGGCCCGATGATGATCCGCTGGGCGGCCCGATGATGATCCGCCGGGCGGCCCGATGATGATCCGCTGGGCGGCCCGATGATGATCGGCCGGGCGGCCCGATGATGATCCGCCGGGCGGGCCGATGACCGCCGACCGCGGCGACCGCCGTCATCCCCGCGAGCTCCCGACCGCGCCGTACCTGGAGGCAATCGTCTCCTACGGCTTCCGGGGCTCGGTCCGCTTCCACGTCCCGGGTCACAAGGGCGGCGCCGGCGCCGACCCCGGGCTGCGCAGCGCGATCGGCGAGCGCGCGCTCGCGCTCGACATCTGCCAGGACATCGAGGGCATCGACGTCGGCCCCTCACCGACCCCCTACGAGCGCGCCGAGGAGCTCGCCGCAATCGCCTACGGCGCCCGGCGGACGTGGTTTCTCACAAATGGCGCATCCCAGGGCAACCACGCCCTGTGCCTGGCGCTGGCCAAGCCCGGCACCCATGTACTCGTGCAGCGCAATTCGCACGCCAGCGTCGTCGACGGGCTTGTGCTCAGCGGCGGCATGGCGAGCTTCGTGGCGCCCGAATACGACGCCGAGCTGGGGATGGCGCACGGCGTCACCCCAGCGGCGCTCGATCAGGCGCTCGAGCGCGAGCCCGACATCAGCGCCGCGTTCATCGTCTCGCCGACGTACTACGGCATGGCCGCCGACATCCGCGGCTGCGCCGAGGTCGCCCGCGCCCACGGGGCTGTCCTCGTCGTCGACTGCGCCTGGGGGTCGCACTTCGGCTTTCACCCGGCGTTGCCCGAGTCGCCACTGGCCCAGGGAGCCGACGCGATGCTCGCCTCCACGCACAAGATCGTCGGCAGCCTGACCCAGTCGGCGATGCTCCACGTCGCCCACGACGGCGCCGTCGACCCCGACGAGATCGCGCGCTGCGTGCGGCTGGTGCGCTCCACGAGCCCGAGCTCGCTGCTGCTGGCGTCGCTGGACAGCTCACGCCGGCAACTGGCGGCCCACGGCGAGGCGCTGCTGGACCGCACGCTCGCGGCCGCAGCCCGGGCCCGGACCGCGATCGATGAGATCTTCGGCTGCTCGGTGGTCGCCGGTGGGATGGTCGGACGGCCCGGGATCGCCGGCTGGGATCCGCTGCGGATCGTGATCGACGTCCGCGGCACCGGCTCCACCGGCTACGAGCTGGCCGCCGAGCTGCGCGCCTCCTATGACATCTACGTGGAGCTGGCGACCCACGCGACGCTCGTCCTCGTGCTCGGGATGAGTCAACCCGTCGAGCCACTGGAGCGCTTTGCCCACGACTTCGCCGAGGTGGTGCGCCGGCTGGCGCAGCCCGGCGAGGGTCCGAAGATCGCGCAGCCCCCGGGGTCGCTCGACCACGAGGCGGTCGTGCCGATCCGCGAGGCGTTCCTCGGCGAGGGCGAGGCGGTGGCCGTCGACGACGCGATCGGCCGGATCTCGTGCGAGTCGATCGCCGGCTATCCGCCTGGCGTGCCCGCGCTGCTGCCCGGCGAGCGGGTCACCGCCGAGGTCGTGGACTATCTACGGGCGCTGACCTCGGCCGGGGCCCGGCTGCACGGCGCCACGGACCCGACGTTCGCCACCGTCCGCGTCCTATGCTCGCGGAGGTGACGAAAACCCCGTTGGAGAAGGTCGTCGCGCGGGCCCTGGCCGAGGACGTCGGCCCCGGCGACGTGACGACCGCGGCGACGGTCGATGCACAGGCACAGGCGCAGGCGCTGATCACCCAAAAGGCGCCCGGCGTGATCTTCGGACTCGACGCCGCCGAGGCGACGTTCCGCTCGCTGGATCCCGACGCGCGCTTCGAGCGCCTGGTCGCCGAGGGCGTGTGGCGCGAGAGCGGAGCGGTGCTGGCGGTGCAGGGGCGGGCGCGGGCGCTGCTGACCGGGGAGCGGAGTGCGCTCAACTTCCTGGCGCGGCTGTCGGGGGTCGCGACGCTCGCCGCCCGGTGCGTGCAGGCGGTAGAGGGAATCGGAGCTCGCCCACCCGTGATCCTCGACACCCGCAAGACGACCCCGGGACTGCGTGCGCTGGAGAAGGCCGCGGTGGCCGCCGGCGGGGCCACCAACCACCGCGCCGGCCTCTACGACGCGGTTCTCATCAAGGAGAACCACGCGGCGCTCGCCGGCGGGATCGGCGAGGCCGTGCGGCGGGCGCGCGAGACGGCGCCGTCGCTGCTGCTGGAGGTGGAGTGCCGCAACCTGGCCGAGGTCGACGAGGCGCTGCACGCCGGAGCTCCCCGGCTGCTGCTGGACAACATGAGCGTCGAGCAGCTGCGCATGGCGGTCGCCCACGTCGGCGGGCGCGCGGAGCTGGAGGCCAGCGGCGGTGTCACGCTCCAGACGCTCAGGGAGATCGCGGGGACCGGCGTAGACTTCATATCGGTTGGTGCGCTGACCCACAGCGCGCCGGCGCTCGACCTCTCCCTGATCCTCTCCCGTCTGTGATCAAACTTCCGATGCTGGGCGCCCCCGAGGCGCCCCTGATGCTGGAGAACATCCCCGCCCTCCAGTCGGAGGTGCGCGAGCTTGCGGCCCTGCGCGGCGCCGTGATCCTCGCCCACAACTACCAGCTGCCCGAGATCCAGGACGTCGCCGACTATGTCGGCGACTCGCTCGGCCTGTCCCAGCAGGCGGCAGCAACCGAAGCCGACACGATCGCGTTCTGCGGCGTGCACTTCATGGCCGAGACGGCGTCGATCCTGTGCCCCGGCAAGCGGGTGCTGATCCCTGATCTCGACGCCGGATGCTCGCTCGCGGACTCGATCACCGCCGAGCAGCTGCGGCGCTGGAGGGCGGAGCATCCGCGCGCGATCGTGGTGATGTATGTCAACACGACCGCTGAGGTCAAGGCCGAGACCGATTACTGCTGCACCTCGGCCAACGCGGTCGACGTCGTCGCCCACATCCTGCGCGAGCACGGTCAGGACGCCGAGATCCTGTTCGGGCCCGACATGTTCCTGGGGGCCTACGTCGAGAAGACCCTCGGACGCTCGCTGCACGTGTGGGACGGTGAATGCCACGTCCACGCCGGCATCAAGCCGTCCGACATCACCGCCGTGCGGGCCGCCCATCCCGACGCCGAGTTCCTGATCCACCCCGAGTGCGGATGCTCGACCAGCGTGATGGAGTACGTCGCCGCGGGCGACGTCTCCGCCCAGGGGGTGCACATGCTCTCCACCGGCGGGATGCTGCGTTACGCGCGCGAGCTCGAGGCCTCGGCGCGCGGGTCAGATTCCGGGGTCGAGGCGATCGTGGCCACCGAGACAGGCATGCTGCATCCGTTGCGGCGAGCTGCTCCCGACGTGTCCTTCATCGCCGCCAACGAGGCGGCGTCCTGTCGCTTCATGAAGATGATCACCCTGCCCAAGCTGCGAAACGCCCTGCGCGACGAGGTCCACGAGGTCAAGGTGGCGCCCGAGATCGCCGATCGGGCCCGGCTGCCGATCGAGCGCATGGTGGCGATCGGCTGAGGGCCGCGGGCCCTCAGGGCCCGCGGTCGCTAGCCCGGCAGCGGCGCGCGGCCCTGGTCCTCGAACAGCAGCAGCCCGCGCTCCACCACCGCCCGCACCGCGGGCGTCGTCACGCGCTTGCGCATGAACTCCTCACTCGTGTAGCAGTGGACGTCGGCGGGATCGCCCATCTCCATGGCGTCCCACAGTGAGGCGGCCTGGTAGACGCGCTCCAGCCACGGCATGCCCTCGAACGCCGATGAGACCAGCATGACGACATATTCCGGTCCGCGCTCGCGCTGCTCGGGTGCGCCGCGCACGTCGTCGACCCGCGCCCCCCCGATCATCACCACCTGGAGCGGCCAGCGATCGCCGATCCGGCCGAGGTATCGCTGTAGCTCGCCGAGGTTGAGAGCCGTCTTGAGCTCCACGCCTGCGATTGTGGAGCTTACCCCGGCCGGACGTCAACCATCGCGTCCGGCGCCCGGGTTCAGTAGCCGGCGATCGCCCCGACCATCTGCCCCTCCAGCACCAGCGCCGTCCAGTTCGGCGGCCCGTCGATGAACAGCGCGAAGGCCAGCGTCTGATGACCGCGGCCGGCGCAGTACCCCACCAGGTTGGTGACGTCGTCGAGCGTTCCCGTCTTGGCCATACAGCGTCCGCGGGCCGGGGTGTTGACGGCGATCGACTGCACCGTCCCGTCGACGCCCACCGTCGGCAGCGAGTCGATCAGATCCCGGCCGGCCGGGGTTCCCCACAGCTCTCGCAGCAGGTCGACGACCTCCAGCGGCGACGAGCCGTCGTCACGGGAGAGTCCGGAGCCGTCCAGGACCGTCGGGTGCAGATCATAGGTCGCGGCGATCGTCTGCGAGATGACGTGCGCGCCGGCCGAGATCGTCCCGCCGGTCCCGAACAGCACGCCGAGCTGCTTGGTGAACAGCTCGGCGAACAGATCGTCGGAGGGCACGTCCATCAGGCGCGCCATCGCCGACATCGGGGGCGAGCTGACGATCGCCAGCAGGTGCGCGCCGGCGGGGGTCGTGGCCGACCGCATGGACGCGCGGGCGGCGATCTGCGAGGAGCGCATCACGAGCACCAGCTCGTGGGCGGCGAACGTCGCCGGCGACAGATGGGGCCCGGTCGACCCATGGTCGTAGGTCAGCGCGCTGAGCTCGCCGCCGAGGTCGGGCAGGTCCGGTGCGTAGTCGGTCAGCAGGCCGCCGCGCCGCCGGTCGAACAGTGACTCGTCGGCGAACACCCAGCCGGTCACGCGGTGGATCCCGCGCCGCGCGAGCTGTGCCACCAACTGCTCGGCGGTCGGGCCCCGCCCGCCGTTCCAGATATGGTTGAACGTCGGATCGCCGAACGTGGGATCGCCCCCGCCGCGCAGGTAGAGGTTGCCGCGCCAGACGCCGTCGTGCAGCCGGCCCGTTCCGAGCACTGCCGTGTGCAGGCGCGCATTGGGACCGAGCTTGATCATGAGCGCGGTCGTCGTCCACAGCTTCTCCACCGACGCGGGCGGTCGCTTGACCGACGCGCGGGCTGCAAACAGCTCGTCGCCGGTGCCGAGGTCGTAGACGAGCGCACCACTGGCGGGCCCGGCGGACTGCATCGCGCGGCTCATCACCGCCCGCAGGCGCGCCTCGGCCGGGGATGCGCGCGGCCGCCCGTACCGCAGTGCGGGCCTGCCCGTGACGGCGTGGGCCCGCGCTGCCGAGGCCGACCTGGAGGCGCGGTCCAGGCGCCTGTTACCGGAGGCCGGCCGGGCCTTTGGATGGCCGGAGTCGCCTGACGAGCGCGCCATCGCGAACCCGGTCGCCGCGACTGCCAGGATCACCACCGAGGCCGCGGCGAGCCGGAGTCTCAGGCGGCTTCGAGCTGTTGAACCGTGTGTGGTCCGACGCATGCGATCGACAGCTCATCGGCAACGTCGACGGCGACCGCGCGGACGTCCTCGAAGCTCACCTGATCGAGCATCGCGATCGCGGCGTCCGGGTCCGGGTCCTCGCCGAATACCACCGTCTGCTGCGCGGCGTAGCGCGCAACCGCACCGCTGTTCTCGAACGCGATCGCGCGCGCGCCGGCCGCGTAGGCCTGGGCGCGGGCGACCTCGGAGCGGGTCGGACCGTGCTCGCGCAGCTCGGTGACGATGTCCCGCATCCGGCGGTAGGCCTCGAGGCACTTGGCCGAGTCCAGGCCGGCGGACAGCTGGAGCACCGGCACGTCGGCGTAGGCGTGCGGGTACGCGCTGACCGAGTAGGCAAGCCCGCGCTGCTCTCGAATCTCGTCGAACAGCCGCGACCCCATCGAGCCTCCGAGCAGCGTCGCGTAGATCACGAGCGCGGCCCGCTGGCTGGGCGACGAGACATCGACCGCAGGGCGGTAGGACATCCGCAGGTGCGACTGGTTGGAGTCGCGCTCATGCACGAGCACGCGCGGGGTCATCGGCGGAGCCGGCTCGAAGGGCGGGGGCCTGGGCGTCTGCGCGAACCGCCCGAACAGCTCGTCGAGCGCGCCGTCGCTGTCGCCCAGCGCCTCCAGGTTGCCGACCGCGAACGCAGCGCCCCGCGCCGGGGACCAGCGGCGCGAGCGGAAGGCGACGATCGCGTCCCGGGTGAAGGTGTCGCGCAGGTGCTCGGTGGTCCCGAGCACCGGTCGGCCGAGCGGGTGCCCGCCGAACACGGCCTCGTCGATCAGATGCTCGGCGATCATCGCCGGCTGGTCGTCGGCGCGCGCGATCTCCTGGATGACGACGCCGCGCTCACGATCGAGCTCTTGCGCATCGATGCGCGGCCGCGCGACGAAGTCGGTCAGCAGATCGGCCGCCTCGAGTCCCCGCTGGGCGCGTGCGGTGATGTGGAAGGCGACGAGATCGTGGCTCGTGTAGGCGTTGAGGACCGCTCCGATGCCCTCGGCGGCCTCGTTGACGTCCCGGTAGGTCGGGTACTTCTCCCCACCCTTGAACACGAGGTGCTCCAGGAAATGGGCCATCCCGTTCTCCTCCGGGCGCTCGGTCCGGGCTCCGGCGTCGAAGGCCGCCAGGATCGTGACGGCACGGGTGCCAGACACCGGGATCCGGTGCACGCGCAGCCCGTTGGTCAGGGTGGAGATCGTGATCGGCGCCATCGGTCGCACAACGGTAGCGCTCGGCGCGGCGAAGTCCTCGCTTAAGCCTGTCTTTAGTGCTCCTGCCTGCAAATCGCGTTGCAAGGGGCTGTGAGAGAGGACTGCGGCCGCGGGTGCTCGCTACATTGCGGCCACCCCATGGCTACACCATCCAAACTCTCGCGGCGCACCCGTAAGCGCGCGCTCCTGGAATCCGCCAAGCACCCGCGGACCGCCCCGCGCGATCCCGCGGCCGGGCAGCCGGTGATCGAGTTCCGGGGCGTTTCCAAGCTCTACGCGGGCGATGTGGGGCTCGATCAGGCGACCTTTTCGATCCAGCGCGGCGAGTTCGTGTTCCTCGTCGGGTCGACCGGTTCGGGCAAATCGACGGTCATGCGCCTGCTGATCAAGGAACTCGAGCCGACGAGCGGCACGATCCGCGTGGCCGGCCACGATCTCGACGAGGTCACGCGCAAGCGCGTCCCCTACTTTCGGCGCAACCTCGGAGTCGTCTTCCAGGACTTCAAGCTGCTGCCCAACCGTACGGTCTACGACAACGTCGCCTACGCCCTGCAGGTCACCGGCGGCTCCCGTCGGGAGATCCGCGGCAAGGTCCCCGACATCCTGCGCCTGACCGGCCTCTCGACCAAGCTGCACAACTATCCGACCCAGCTGTCGGGCGGAGAGCAGCAGCGCGTCTCGATCGCGCGGGCATTCGTCAACCATCCGCCACTACTGCTGGCCGACGAGCCCACGGGCCACCTCGATCCCGAGACGAGCATCGACATCATGCGCCTGCTGTACCGGATCAACCGCACGGGCACCACGGTCCTGGTCGCGACTCACGACCAGGCGATGGTCGACAAGATGCGCCGCCGCGTCCTGGAGCTCGCTCGTGGCCGTGTCGTGCGCGACGAGGCCGCCGGCTTCTACACGGCCGACGAAACCACACGGGATCTGGCCCGCCGGCTGCGCGCTCCGTCGACGCGGCCGCCGGGCCTGTAGCGGTGCGACTCGGTTTCTTCCTGCGCGAGGCGACGCGGTCGATGCGCCGCAGCGCGGCGCCGAGCTTCGCGGCGCTGGCCACCGTGCTCGTCACGCTGCTCGTGCTCGGCGTATTCATTCCGATCGTGCAGGCCACCAACGGCGCCGCCGACACCGTACGCAGCCGGGTGGAGGTCGATGTCTACATGAAGACCGACGCGACCGCCGCGGACGAGGCGCGTGTGCGGCGCGAGCTGCTCGCGGTGCCGAACGTCAAGACGGTGCAGTTCGTATCCAAGCAGACGGCCTTCGCGCAGCAGTCCAGGCTCGACCCGCAGGCCTACCAGCTGCTGGGGTCAAACCCGCTGCCCGACACCTTCCACGTGATCCCCGACAATCCGGCCAACGTGCTCACGGTCCGCAGCTCGCTCACCCCGTTGGGAGCCGACGGGCAGCCGACGATGATCGACCCCTCGATCCAGACCGTCTCCGACAAGCGCGACGACACCAAGAAGATCCTCGAGGTCACCAATCTCGTGACGATCACCGCCGCCGCGCTCACGATCCTGTTGACGATCGCCTCGGTCCTGCTGATCGCCAACACGATCCGGCTGTCGCTGTACTCGCGCCGCCGGGAGGTGGAGGTCATGAAGCTGGTCGGGGCCACCGACTGGTTCATCCGGTGGCCGTTCGTGATCGAGGGCGTGATCGTGGGAGCCTCAGGCGCGCTGCTGGCGATCGCCGTGCTCGGGGTCACCAAGGTCGCGCTGCTCGATCCCCTGGCCGATAACTGGACGCTGATCTCCTCGCCGAAGACGATCCCCTTCACCGCGCTGATGGCCGTGCTGGTCGGCGCCGGGGTGCTCGTTTCGGCGATGGGCTCGGGGCTGTCGCTGCGCCGCTTCCTGCGCGTTTAGCCGGGCCACCCACCGCCCCCACCGCCCGGCTGCGCGGGGGCCGGCCCCCGTTATGCGACTGGCCCGAGCTGGCCGCCCAGCTACCCTGAAGCGCGCACATGTACGCGCGCCGACAACAGCGCTTCCCCTGGCTGTGGGCCGTGCTGGGCGCGGTCGTGATCCTGCTCGTCGGCGTGTGGTTCGGCGGGCACCCGAGCTGGCTGCCAGGCCCGGTTCGCAACACGTTCGTCTCCCAGAGCTCCAACGACAAGCTCATCGACCAGGTGCTCGGCCTGCTGACCAAGGACTACTACCGGCCAGTCAACCGGACGCAACTCGTCGACCAGGGCCTCGCAGCGGCCGTCGCCAGCCTCGACGACCCCTACAGCCACTACTACGATCCGACCGACTATCAGACCTTCGAGAACGAGGACAACCCCCATCTGCAGGGGATCGGGGTCGACATCGATCCGCAGCCCACGCCCCAGGGGCTGCGCGTCGTCGACGTGTTCGAGGGCACTCCGGCCGCCCGCGCGGGCATCACGCGAGGCGATGTGATCACGGCTGTCGGCCCGACGCCGCTGGCCGGCCACTCGACAACGTTCGCGACGGCGCTGATCGAGGGCAGGGCCGGCACGAAGGTCACGCTCACGATCCAGTCGGGCCGGCAGCGGCGGACGATCACGCTCATGCGCGCTGACATCGCGGTCCCCGTGGCCGACGGGCGGATCCTCGACTACAAGGGCGTCAAGCTCGGCTACGTGGGGCTGACGAGCTTCACGTACGGCTCGGGCGATCAGGTGCGAGCCCAGGTGCAGCAGGTGCTTCACCACGGAGCCCGCGGTCTGATCCTCGACCTGCGGGAGAACGGCGGCGGGCTGCTGGAGGAGGCGGTCAACGTCGCCAGCATCTTCATCCCCAACGGGACGATCGTCTCGACCGCGGGTCGCAGCCAGCCGAGGCAGGTCTACATGGCCAAGGGCGACGCGATCGCGAGCACGATCCCGATGGTCGTGCTCGTCGACCAGGACACCGCCTCGGCCGCCGAGATCGTCACCGGCGCCCTCAAGGATCGCGGCCGCGCGAAGGTGGTCGGCACCCATACCTACGGCAAGGGCGTCTTCCAGGAGATCCAACCGCTGTCGAACGGAGGCGCGCTGGACTTCACGGTCGGCGAGTACTTCACCCCCAACGGCCAGAACCTCGGCGGCGGTGGCGTGAAGCGGGGCCCCGGCATCAAGCCCGACGTCTACGCCTACACCAATCCCCGCTCCAACACCGACACCGCGCTCACGGTCGCCGAGCGAACGGTGGCCGCCGAAGTGCGGTGAGCGCGCCGTCGCGCGAGGCGCGCCCCGGGCCGCGCGTCGCAGTCCTCGCCCAGCAGGGCAAGTTCCTCGTCGCCGAGCCCTTCTTCGCGCCCGGCCCGCGCCTCGTCGTCAGCCGTGACCGCCGGGCGAGCGCCGGCGACCTCGTGCTGGTCGCGGCCGGCGGCCGGGCCAACGGCCGCGGCTCCGGACGCCGCGCGGTGATCGCCCGCCGGCTGGGCCGGCCCGACGTCGCCCGTGATGTGATCGGGGCTCTGATGCTCGATCGCGGTCTTCGCCGCAGCTTCGACCCGGCGGTCGAGCACGAGGCGCGCGAGGTGGCCGCGGCCGGGGCCGACATGGACGCTCGGCGGGATCTCCGTGACCTTCCGACGTTCACGATCGATCCGGCCAGCGCTCGGGACTTCGACGACGCGGTCTCGGCGCAGCGTCTCCCGGACGGGACCTGGCGGGTGTGGGTGCACATCGCCGACGTCTCGGCCTACGTCCGGCCGCGCTCGTCGATCGACCGCGAGGCCTACCGCCGCGCCACAAGCGTCTACGTGCCCGGCGCCGTCGAGCCGATGCTGCCGCCGGCGCTGTCCAACCACGCCTGCTCGCTGGTGCCGGGGGACCTGCGCCAGACGGTGACCGTCGAGATGACGATCGGCGAGCGGGGCGTGCAGGGCGCCTCGTTCTACCGATCGCTGATCCGCTCCGACGAGCGCCTGGACTACGACCGCGTCGACCGGATCTTCGCCGGCAACGAGGCGGCCGCCCAGCCGTGGGGCGAGCCGCTTGCCGCGGCCCGGGCGGCCGCCGCCGCGCTCGCGGCGCGACGCGGCGGCGGCGACGACCAGGCGGTCGCGCGCGGCCACCGTGCTCACGCCGCGCTCGTGCTCGACTCCCCGGAGCCCGAGTTCTCCTTCGACGATGACGGCAATGTCGCCTCGGTGGCGTTCTCGTCGCAGACCGAATCCCACCGGCTGATCGAGCAGCTGATGATCGCCGCCAACGAACAGGTCGCCGGCTTCCTGGCCGACCACCGGATCCCGACCCTCTACCGCGTCCACGAGCGCCCAGAGGCCCCGTCCGTGCGGCGGCTGATCGACCAGCTCGCGTCGCTCGGCGTTCCGACGCCGCCCGTGCCCGATGGGCACCTCACTCCCCAGCAGGCTGCCGATGTCGTCGCCGAGGCCTCCGCCCTGGTGGCCGACTGGGTCACGCGGACCGGGCATGGCCGACGCGCGCTGACGAGCCTCGTCCTGCGCTCGCTCAAGCAGGCCTACTACGACGACCACAATCGCGGGCACGCCGGCCTGGCGTCCGCCCGCTACTGCCATTTCACGTCGCCGATCCGCCGCTACCCGGACCTGATCTGCCACCGCGGGCTGCTGTCGGCGATCGCCGGCGAGCCACCGCCCGACGCCTCCTGGGTCGGCTCCGCCGGGCCCTGGACGTCCGCCCGCGAGCGCGAGGCGATGACGATCGAGCGCGACGCCGACGACGTCGCGCGCTGCTTCCTGCTGGAGCGAGCTCTGCCGGAGCGATCCGACCGCGACGCCGCGTTCGCGGGCGAGGTCGTGGGGCTGATCGGGGCCGGAGCGTTCGTCGCCTTTGGCGAGGGGCTCCGATACGAGGGGATGCTGCCCGTCCGCCGGCTGCGCGGCGACTGGTGGGAGCTCAACGAGCAGTCCACGATGCTGATCGGCGCGCGCAGCGGGTCGGCGATGCGGCTGGGGGACGCCGTCACCGTGCGCGTGGGCCGGATCGACGCGCCGCGGGGTAGGGTGGACCTACTCCCCGTGGACACCGGCGAGGAGTAGAAGCGAAAGCGCAATCATGGCCAAGGGCAAGAAACGCAAAGCGGCACCCGGCGACGTCGCCACCAACAGGACGGCCTCGTTCCGCTACAACCTGCTGGAGCGATTCGAGTGCGGGGTCGTGCTCACCGGCACCGAGGTCAAGTCCCTGCGCGACGGCAAGGCCCAGATCAAGGACGCATACGCTGTCGTGCGCGACGGTGAGGTCTGGCTGATGGGTGTCTACATCCCGCCCTACGGGGCCGCGAACCGGGACAACCACGATCCCGAGCGCCCACGCAAGCTGCTGCTGCACCGCTCTGAGATCGAACGCCTCGTCGGCCGCACCCACGAGCGCGGCCTGACGCTCGTCCCGACACGAATCTACTTCTCCGGGCCCAGATCCCGCGCCAAGGTGGAGATCGCGCTCGCCAAGGGCAAGGATCTCTACGACAAGCGCGAGTCGATGCGCACTCGCGACATGGCCCGCGACGTCCAGCGGGAGCTGCGCGAAGTCGGCCGCTGACGCGCGCCCACTCCGCCCCCGCGCGTGCGTGCCCACGCCCGCGCGCCCACTGTCCGCACACCAACGGCGCGGCGCGGATGGATGTTGACGCCCACTATTGGCTGCAAACGTCCACCGGCGCTCGCCACGCAAGCCGCGATGGACGTTGACGCCCACCCCGACCCCGTCGTCCACAAGCGGCCTCGATCCGAGCACCACAGCCCGCCGGCGGGCCGGGTTCCCTCCTCAGCTAGAGGCGGGCGGACAGGTGCGTGGCGTTCATGCCCGCGACGAGCAGGGCGATCAGGGAGAGGTAGACGGCCGCAACCAGGAACCGGTCAAGCGTGCGCACCCGGTAATACTCCTGCTGCTGCCGACCGCCGCGCCGGAGCATCTGCCAGCGCTTGTACGTCTCGAACGCCGCGAACAGGACGATGATCCAGATGATCGGGTTGGGGAACGTGAACGCGAGCACGACCATCGCCGCGAACCCCACGAACCACATCCACGGCGTCATCGCCGCCATCGCCCGTCCGCCGTCCAGCGGCACCACCGGCAGCAGGTTGAAGAGGTTGAGGAAGCACCCGGTGAAGCCCAGCGCCTGCCAGTAGTCGTTGCCGGTGATCTGCCAGAGAGCGATGCAGGCGGCCGAGCCGATGCTGCCCAGCAGCGGTCCCGCCAGCCCGACACGGGCCTCGGCGAGCGCATTGTCCCCGAGCGACCGGGCGCTGATCACCGCGCCGAGGAACGGGATGAACATCGGCGCGCTGGCCTTGATCCCCTCACGGCGCAGCGCGATCACGTGGCCCAGCTCGTGGACGAGCAGCAGCAGCACGAACCCGACCGCGAACGAGAAGCCCCAGATCGACCCGTAGGCGGCGACCGAGACGAGCATCGACCCCGCCGTAAGCAGGAGCTTGGCCTTCGGCGCCAGCAGGATGATCGACTTGAGCTTCGCCAGCAGCGCCAGCAGAGCGGCTCCGAGCGGCGCGATCCGACGGCGGTAGAAGGACCCCCTGCGCCCGCCGAACGGCTGCCCGTCGGTCCCCGGCTCACGTTCGAGGCCGGTCGGCTCGTAGGGTGCGGGCAGCCCGGCCGGCTCGAACGGCGTCGCCGCCGGCGGCGGCAGCAGGGGGGTGGGTGGTTCCATCGTCTGGCACTGATTGAAGCAGGCGGCGTCGCCGGCTCCGGCTGGTCTTATCGACTCCTTCGGATCCGTGCTGAAAGCGAGCTCGGCGGTCGTATACTCGTTCACAGACATATCCTCAGGGGACGACAGGCTTCGACGTGGTCGGTTCGTGGGGGTGGTTGCGAGTCGAGGTCCCGGGAGGCCTCGTAAAACACCCGGGAAAAAAATAAGTGCGGAAACTCACGAGTACGCGCTCGCCGCTTAGTACTAGCTACTAAGCCGTGAGCGTCCTGGCCTCCAGCTCGCCTGCGGCGGAGATCCCGGGATCAATCAGTAGGCTTGCCCGGTGAGGTTCGCTCCAGCCGATCCGGGGAGATCTTCGGAGCTGGTCCCCCACAACCCGGCCGGCGTGGCGAGCGGGGGATGAGATCAGAGCGCCGGCTACACTCGTAGAAGCCACCTTTTGCGCGACTGCGGACGCGGGTTCAATTCCCGCCGTCTCCACTAGCGGCCCGGCACCGAAGCCGGGCCGCATTTCACACCTGTGCAGCGCTTTTCAGGTGCGAACGTGCGACGTGGTTCGCGCTGCACAAAAGACCGCACACGGCGAGCCTCGAGTCGCCGGTCAATCCCCTGTCAGACCGCACGTCGAGACGTGGGCAATAGCCACGGTTGGTGCGAGAAATGGGGGAATGCCGTATCGGACGGCGTCGGCGGGATTGTTGCTCGCGGGCGCGGAGCATTTGCGTCTGCCGGTCATCCGGAGCGCCGCGCGGAGACAAGGCGGCTGGCGGCCTCGCCGCGCCTCAGTGGCGTTGGGCGACACCCCGCCACACGCTTATCGTCCCGTCGAAGCCTCCGGCGGCGAGGGTCCGCCCGTCGGGACTGAATGCAACGCTGAAGACGGGGCCGGTGGCGCCGTTGAGCGTCGCGAGCCGCTTGCCGGCGGGCAGACCCCAAACCTGGACCGTCCCAGCCTCGCCACCGGCGGCGAGAATCGGCTCGCGTGGGCTGAACACGACGCTGCTGACCGGGCCGCTATTACCGATGCGCAGCGTCCGGATCAGACGGTGGCTGGGCACGTCCCATAGACCGACTGTCCCGTCGTCGCCGTTTCCGGCGGCGAGCGACTGACCATCGGGACTGAAGGCAACGCTGCTGATGAGGTGATGGGTCTGCAGCGGCGTTTCGAGCGGGTGGCGGGCCTGCACGTCCCACAGCGCGACCGTTCCGCGGGTATCAGCAGCGGCGAGACTGCGTCCGTTGGGACTGAACGCGAGGCCGGCGATTGCGCCGGCGTGATTGTTGAGCTGCGCGAGCAGGCGGTGGCGCTGTACGTCCCACAACTGGACCATCCCGTCGGCGCTTGCGGCCGCGAGGGTACGCCCGTCGGGACTGAACGCGACGTCGTACACCGAGCCGGCGTGCGCCCTGAGCGCGGCTCCGAGCTGTCTGCGGCTCTGTGCGTCCCAGAAGCGAACCGCCCCACCTCGGCTCCCGGCGGCGACGGTGCCCCCGCCGGGACTGAACGCGACACCATCGACGATACCGACGAGCCCCTTGAGCGTCCCGGACAGGTCGTCGTGTCGTAGGTCCCACAGCTGGACCGTCCCGTTCTCGGTGGCAGTCGCAAGAGTGCATCGCGACATCGGCGTGGCGCATCAGCTCGGAGGGTGCGTTGGCGTGCAGCGGAGAGAGCGCGGATCGACGCTTGCCACCGCACACGTGATGGCGGCGAGAGCGCCCAAGGGCCTGCGGCGAATGGCGGCTGTTCGCCACGGCGGCCGGTTACGTTTGGGTCACCTTGTGGAGCCCCAGGGGCCGGTCGGGATCGATTCCGAGTCGGGTGGAAAGGGAGAACGCGAGTTGCTGGCCTCGGACGACGGCTGCGACGCTTGCGAGCGGCTCGGGTATGTGAGCGGGGAGGGGAAGATCGGCGTCTTCTGCGTCGCTCATGGAGAATATGCGGGCGTGGCGGGCTGCAAGCTCGGCTTCCAGGCGGAGCACGTCGCCCTCAGCGGGTCCTGCAACTCGGAGGCTGAGGATGGGGACATCGGCCCGGATCGCCGCTACCGGACCATGGCGTAGGTCGGCTGCTGACCAGCCGTTGGCCAGGATGCCGGTCGTCTCTCGCACCTTCAGCGCGCACTCGATGGCCGCGGCGAACAGGTAGCCGCGTGCGACGGTGGACAGGTGGCGCGTTCCCTCCAGCTGGGTGGCGACGGCCGTCGCGGCGCTGTTGTCAGCGATGATCGCGGCCACGGCCTCAGGCAGACGTCCCAGAGCGTCCGGCGATACCAGCTGGCGGCCGGCAAGGCCCTCTGCGAACAGGATGCAGGCAAGCATCGTGGCGGTGACAGTCTTGGTGGCGGGCACCGCGCGCTCGGGGCCCGCATCCAGGTCGACCACGTCCTCGGCCACGGCCGCCAGCGGGCTCGTGGGATCGTCGGTCAGCGCGACGGTGCGGGCACCGGCGTCTCGTAACCGCGCCAGTACCTCGACGATCTCGGCAGTCGCGCCTGACTGGCTGACGCCAAGGACCAGCATGCCTTGGTAGTCAACCTCGGCGTGATAGAGGGTGTGCACGCTTGGTGCCACCAGGCTCACGGGCCGGCCGGTCGCCACCTCCAGCACGTAACGGCCGAGCAGGGCCGCGTGGTCGGACGAGCCGCGGGCGACGATGGCACAGCCGGCCAGTGGTCTGGGGACGATCCGCGCCGCCAGCGCGCGCACGCTACTGGCGCGGGCAATGAGCCGTTCGAGCACTGCGGGCTGTTCGGCCATCTCGCTGGCCATGAACGAGTGGAGTGACGGGTTTGTCATCGGTTGGCTCAACGATGCCTGGCTCATAGCCGTCGGCAGTGGGCTGCTCGAGCTATTGACCGGCGCGATTCACGGCGTAAAATATCGCACCGGCCACAGGGGCGTCCTGGGCTGAATCGACGACGACAGGATCGGGTGGAACGGGACGGCGCGGGGGAGCGGGTTGTCGACCGTCACCCGCCGGCCGAGCAGCGCCGAGACCCGCGCGCCGAGCGGTACGCCGCCCACGTGCCCCTCCAGGGGTGCGTGGCGTCTGGTGTAGACGACCGCCGGTACGCCGAGTGGCTCCAGCACGTGTGCATGCCGGCCGTGGCAGTGGTGGTCGAGTACTTCACGATGCGCTCCTTAAAGGTGCTTCGGAGGGTACGAGGATCATGTGGAAGTCATCCCGAGGGCGGGCTCGGCACGATCGCTGCCGGCCGTGGCCCGCGGCGGCTGCCAGAGCCCGTCTCGGCGGCGCGCCGGCTCGCCATGGCGGCGCGGGTATGAGGACGCGCCGCTTGGGGGTCGCCGCGGCGTTGGTAGACGGCGCGCTGATCGCCGGCGACGTGTCGATCGCCGACGGCCGGGTCGCAGAAGTGGGCCTTGTCGGTCCTGGCAGCGGGATTGCGGTGCCGGGCCTGATCGACGTCCAGGTCAACGGCTTCGGGGGGGTCGACCTGCTGACCGCGGACGACGATGAGGCCTGGCAGCACGTCGGCGAGCGGCTGCTCGCGTTGGGCGTGACCGCCTATCTGCCAACGCTGATCACGGCGCCGGTCGACGTGGTGCGCAGCGGGTTGCGGCGTGCCGCGCGAGTGATGCAGCTTCGTGCCCAGGGAGCGCGGATCCTAGGCGTGCACTTGGAGGGTCCGTTTCTGTCGCCTGAGCGGCTCGGGGCGCATCCGCGCGAGCACCGCCGAGACCCCGACCCCGACCTGCTGGCGCGCTTGCTCGCGGCTGGGCCGGTGTCGATGGTGACGCTCGCGCCCGAGCTCGACGGCGCCGCAGCGCTGATCGACATGCTCAGCGAACGACGGGTCGTGGCGTCGATCGGCCACAGTGCCGCACCGGCCGGCGTCGTCCACGCCGCGTTCGACCGGGGCGCACGTGCCGTCACTCACATCTTCAATGCGATGGCTCCGATCGCGTCCCGGCAGCCGGGCGTGGCCGGCGTGGCTCTCTCGCGCCCTGACGTGACCGTGATGTGTATCCTCGATGGTGTTCACCTAGCCGCCGAGACCGCCAGCCTCGTGCTGGCAGCAGCGGGCGATCGGCTCTCGCTGGTCAGTGACTCGATCGCCGCGGCCGGCGTCGGTGACGGCCGTTACCTCCTGGGCACGGAGATGATCACGGCACGTGGCGGGAAGGCGACACGCGACGACGGCACCCTGGCGGGGAGCCTCGGCAACGTTGCTGACGGCGTTCGGCGAGCGGTAGAGCTCGGCGCCACGGTCAAGCAGGCGGTGACCGCCGTGTCGGCGGCGCCGGCCCGACTGCTCGGCCGCGGCGATGTGGGGATGCTGTCGCCCGGAGTGCGGGCCGACCTGGTCGTGCTGGATGACTCGTTGACGGTCGCACGCGTCCTGTATGCCGGCTCACCGGTCGAGCGGGCCGATCCGTGATCGACTGCGATGCCTTCGTCGCGGGTTCGGGCCTGCGCGCGAATCAGAGCGCGACCAGCGATGGCCGGGATCGAGCTGCGCGGCCGGGCGATCGCCGACGATCTCGACGCGGGCCGTTCAGGGGTCGAGGCCCAGCAGCCGCGGAAGTTCCGTCATCGCACCGAACAACCGCGCCCCGGCGCCCTCCAGGCCAGCCGCATTGGTGAATGGGTCAGCGACGTACCCGAGCACGGGCATCCCGGCCGCGACCCCGGCCGTCGCTCCAGTCGGCGTGTCCTCGATGACCACGCATCGCGCGGGCTCGACGCCGTTGCTCGACGCGGCGAGCAGGAACAGATCCGGATCCGGTTTGCCGTGGGGCACCTGCTCGCCGGAGAAGATGCTCCCCTGCGCCGGGAAGAACTCGCGTAGCCCGGTGATGGAGAGCTTGAGCTCGGAGGCCGCGCGGGTCCCCTGCGAGGCGACACACCGAGGGATCCCCGCCGAGCGGATTCGCCGGAGCGCGGCGACCACCGCCGGCGTCGGCTGGAGCTCCGCGCGGAAGGCGGTCTCCTCCGCCCGCTCGAGCTGCTCGCGCCAGCCCGGCGGGAGCGGCCGGCGCAAGCGCTCCGCGACCGCCAGTAGGGTGTCGCGTGTCGTCACCCCCTGGTAGAGGTGACGCGCCTGCTCCGGTGTGGTCTGCAGACCGATCGTCGTCAGCTGGCGCGCGAGCACCGCACCGGCGATCGTCTCGCTATCGACCAGGACGCCGTCGCAGTCGAAGATCACGAGCTCGGGCGTCGCGCGATCGCTGGAGATCACGCCACCTGTCGACCAGCGGAGCCAGACAGTCTCATCTCGGCAAGTGAGTCTACAAATACCCCTCCGCGTTGCGTTGACTGGAGAAAACGGCGGCGCATTGCAATTGGAACGAGACTATACGAACTGCCCCACTCGTGTTCGAATAACGCCGACGCGAAGTTCTCGCTCTCGACAACTTCTCGACCGGGAACCGCTCCAGGCGTTACGCGTTCGCCGGCGATGTGGAGATCATCGAGGGGGATTTGCTCGACGATCTGCTGCTGAAGGCCGACCGCGTCGGACTCACGAGGCGGGGAGGGAGTACCGCCCAACGGACGGTCGGGAGATGATGCTCGAGGCGAGCTCGGTGGCCGCCCGCAGCGCATCCGGCCAATCGCGGCCGTTGGCCAGTGAGGCCGCCAGGCCGGCGTTGAACGAGTCGCCCGCGCCTGTCGTGTCCACCACCGTGACGGTGGGGGCGTCGACCGAGAGCTCGGCGCCGCTCGGGCCGAGGGCCAGGCAGCCGCGAGCGCCGAGCTTGATCACCACCCACCGTCCGGAGGCCGCCTGGAGCACCCGGCCGGCCTCGGTGACCGAGGCTGCACGCCGAGCTCCACGAAGGCGAGCGCCGCGTTGGCGCCGGCTCCACCCAGGCGGATCCCCATGTCGTTCAACGGCAGGGTCCCGCCCGAGGGCGGCAGCTCAACGACCGGCGTGATCACCAGATCGACCTGCACACAGCCGACAACGGTGACAGTGGCCATCGCCTCAGGTGGCCTTGGTGTCGTCTTGCGAGCGACGCAGGCCGTCGGCGGGCAGACCCTTGGCCCGGGCGAGATGGTCGACGAGCAGTTGCACGGGGAGGATCTCCAGGATCGGCGTGGCGAGGTCGGAGACCTCCGGGATCAGGAACAGGTCGGCCCCCGGCGACTCAGCACCGGGAGTGGCGGTGACCACGGCCACCGTGGCGCCGTAGCCGACGAGCGCGCGCGAGAGGCTCAGCTCGCGCTCGTCGCCGAACAGCAGGCAGCCGAACGTCTCGTCGACGGCCTCGAGCGGGCCGTGGAGGTACTGCCGCGTCTCCTCGCCGTAGGCGGGCATCCGCAGCCCCTCGCGCGCCAGCAGGGCGGTCTCGCCGGCGGTGCCGGACGCGCCGCCGCCGCCGATCGCGTCGATCGTCCGCGCCGGCTGCAGCCGTGAGGCGACGTCCGCCGCGTGGGCGTCCTCTCGCCCCAGGACGGTGTCGACGAGGTCGGGTAACTCCTTCCACTCCGGCGCGTGAGCGACGCCGAGCAGCGCGTCGCATAGTAGGCCGAGGGTCTGGAGCGTGGCCGTGTAGGCGAGCGTGGACAGCGGGGTGTCCGGGACGTCGCCGAGCGGCAGCCACAGGCCGGCGGCCCGCCCGAGCGGGCTCTTGTTGTCGGCGCTGACGACCGCCAGGGGTTGACCGTCGAGGGCCTCCAGCGCGGCGATCGGCTCGGTGCTGCGGCCGGACTGGGAGACGATCACGTAGGCGTCGCCAAGGTGCGCCGGCCCGGCGTGGGCCAGCTCGGTCGAGGGTACCGCGAAGGCCCGGCGACCACCGGCGCGCAGCGCCGCGATCGCGGGCGCGAGCGCGTGCCAGCTCGCCCCGATGCCGCTGAGCACGAGGGTTCCCTCCCGGAACGGGGTCAGGTCCGCGCCCGAGAGCACCTCGCCGGCCGTCCGCGCGGCGGCGCGGAGGTTCCCGGGCTGCGCCCGCACGCCCTCCGCGAAGCTGAGGCTCATCGTTCCACCGCCCTGGTCGGCGGCCCGCCCACGATCAAGTGCCGGACGATGACGGCGATCAGGAGGCGGCGGTCGATGCCGCGGGGCTGGAGCTGCTTTCGCACACCGCCATCAACAGGGCTGCGCTGGTGCCCCAGACCCCACGACCATTGAGACTCCTGCGGGGCTCCGTCTGCTCGACCTCGTCCCCGCGATCTGGTCCGCCATAATTCCCCTCCTCGTATTCCGTCTCAACGCTTGCAGTGCGATACGCATCCGGTGACGGTCGAAGGGCTCGAATGACTTTGTATGATGCCCTAATGAATCGGCACGATACGCCCGCTCCTTTGGGGCGTCAAGCTGTGGGTATTCGCCTGACACCTTTATAAAAGCTCGAGAACGAGAACGTGAGCGCTCTGCCTGACCACCGATGGCTCCAGGACGACCAGGACGCGGGCTCGTCCAAGCGCAACCTGCTGCGCCAGCTCAGCGAGCAGGCCGTTCTGCATACGATCTTCCGCGACGGCCCGATCACCAGGCCGGAGATCGCGGCCCAGACGAGCCTGTCCAAACCCACCGTGTCGGCCGCGGTCCGGCGGCTGGAACTGGCCCAGCTCGTGCGCACCGTCGGCGAGCGCGAGGGGCGCCGCGGACGCAAGCCGATGGCCTACGCCGTGCGTGACCGCAGCGGCTTCGTGATCGGGATCGACATCGGCGGCACCAACCTGCGCGTCGGGGCGGCCGACATCTTCGGCGAGTTCGTCGCCGAGGAGCAGCAGCGGACCAGCCAGGAGGGCGCGCGGGCGGTATCGAACCAGGTCATCGAGATGGTGAGCAACGTCGTCTCGACCGCCAGCGCGAACCACGGCCGGCTGCTTGCGCTCAGCGTGTCGACCCCCGGGGTGGTCGATCAGGCCAGCCAGCGGGTGACCACGCTGGCCTACAACGTCAGCCCGGACGGCCACCTCGACGAGTTCGCGGCGTTGGGTCGCCGGTTCGCCGCACCGGTGCTGCTCGAGAACAACGTCAACCTCTCAGCGATCGGTGAGCAGAGCGGGGGCTTGGGGCGGGGCGTGTCGAACTTCGTGTTCGTGGCGGTCGGCGCCGGGGTCGGCATGGGCATCATCGTCGGCGATGAGCTTGTGCGCGGCGTCGATGGTGCGGCGGGGGAGATCGGGTATCTGCCCAGCGGCCTGGATCCGTTCAATCAGCGCCACCGTCTTCACGGTGGCCTGGAGGACGAGATCGGCGCGACCGCCGTGCTCCGGACCTTCTATGAGCACCCCGATCAAGATGGCGCGACCCCCGACTCGGTGGCGCTCGTGTTCGAGCTGGCGACCCGCGGGAACTCCGCCGCGCAGGCGACGGTTGATCACGTCGCCCAGCGTCTTGGCGCCGCGATCGCGAGCGTCTGCGTGATCCTCAATCCGGCGCTCGTCGTGCTGGGCGGGGGGATCGGCGCCAACCGCGCGCTGCTCTCGCCGGTGCGGGCCGCGGTGGCAGCGCTGATCCCCCTCACCGTTCGCATCGAGACCAGCCGGCTCGGCGAGAAGGCGGCGCTCCAGGGGGCGATCGCCGTCGGGCTGCGGCAGGCCCGCGACCAACTGTTCTCGGCGCGGCACCTCGCCGCCTGAAGTCGCGACGTCAGCCCCCCCCACGGTGACCGACCCGAATGCCCCGCGGCCGCGGGGTGCGCCGTCCACCGAACAAGGCGGCCTGACCCTGCGCGGTCCGCCCGTTGCGTTGCCGCGGCCGCCGAGCCCAAGCCGCACGGAGATGCCCGGACGGTGCACGTCGCCTGCGCGTTTGAGGGGTCCGCGGCGTTGACAATCCGACCTAGAGTTGGTAAAAGTCCTTTCCCAACAGGCCCGCCGACACGCTGACGCCATTGGCGCTTTCGTGGTAAAACCCTCATCATGGGGAAACAGATCTTCAGTTGAGCGAGTTCGCACCGAGGGGAATGGAGGCTAACAAAATGACAAGAGCACCCCGAGGCACGATCGCTGCCCGAGCAGGAGGGGCGGCACCCACTCGCAAGGCATGGCTCGCGCTCGCGTGCATCGTCGCCGTCGTTCTTGCCGGCTGCGGCTCGAGTTCGAACTCGAACTCGAGTTCGGGCTCGAGTTCGGGCTCGAGCTCGAACTCGACCTCACCGACCTCGTCTTCCACGACCGTCGGCGGCAAGCTGGTCCTCGACAACGAGAACGGATCCTCCTGGACGTGCCAGTTCAACCCCTATAACCCTGCGGACACCTTTGTGTCATTCGGGTTCGTGTATGAGCCGCTCGAGTTCGTCAACATCCTTGAGAACGGTGCTGTCACGCCGTGGCTCGCCAGTGGGTCGGCGTGGACGAACGGCTACAAGACGCTCACGTTCACGATCCGCAATGGCGTCACCTGGAACGACGGCAAGCCGTTCAGCGCGGCGGACGTCGTGTACACGTTCAACGCGTTGAAGGTCGACAAGGCGATCGACCTCAACGCCCTCTTTGCCAACGACGGTGGTCCGCTGACGAGCGTGGCCGCCAAGGGCACGAACCAAGTCGTGTTCACGTTCAACGCGCCGGCACAGTCGTACTTCTACTACGTCGCCGACCAGACCCCGATCCTTCCGCAGCACATCTGGTCCGCTCTTGACCAGAGCAAGCTCAGTAGCTTCAAGGACTCGAGCCCAGTCGCCACCGGTCCTTACACGATCGGAAGCTGCTCAGGGGAGAACATCAAGTATCTGCGCAACCCGCACTACTGGCAGAGCACGCCGGCTCATCCGGTGCCGAGAATCGCAGAGGTCGATTACCCGGCCTTCCTCAGCAACACGCCTGCCAACCTGTTCCTGTCCCAGGGTCAGGCCCAGTGGGGCGGCCAGTACATCCCCAACATTGCATCGTTCTACATCGACAAGGACCCGGTCCACCGCCACTACTACTTCGCGCCGATCCTGAACGTCTCGTTGTTCCCGAACCTGGACAACTCCCTGCTCGGGCAGCTGCCCGTGCGCCAAGCGCTCGCGTACGGCATCAACCGTTCTCTGGTCGCGCAGCTCGGCGAGAGCGGCTATCAGCAGCCCGCCAACCAAAAGGGCGTCATCACGCCGACCTTCCAGAGCTGGTATGACAGCTCGCTTCAGGCGCCGACCTATGACCCGGCCAAGGCTGAGCAGATCCTGAAGGCAGCAGGGTTCACCAAGAACTCGAGTGGGATCTTCCAGAGCAAGAGCGGACAGCCGCTGTCGTTCACGATCAAGACGGTCAGTGGGTTCTCCGACTGGGACGCGTCGCTTCAGATCATCACCCAGGAGCTGAAGTCCATCGGGATCTCCGTGACGGTCGAGGATGAGAACTCCGGCACGTACACGACCGATCTCGAGGGCGGCACGTTCCAGCTCGCGTACGCCGGTAGCGGCGGTCCGGCCCCGAGCCCGGGACCGAGCCCGTACTACGAGCTCCGCGGCTACCTGTTCAGCGGGAACATCGGCTCGACGAACTACTCCCACTACAAGTCAGCGTCCACCGACGCCCTGTTCAACGCGTACCCCGCGGACGATGTGGCGCAGCAGAAGCAGGTCATCGACCAGATCCAGAACGTGATGGTGGACGACATTCCGTTCATCCCCGTCACGGAGGGCGTCGACTGGTACCAGTACGACACGACGAACATCGGCGGCTGGCCGACCGGCTCCAATCTGTATGCGCAACCGGCGCCGTACGAGACCCCGGACGTGGGAGTCGTCCTCGACCACCTGTACCCGACCATGTGAGCAGTCGGGCGTGAGCACCACCGATAACCCACGGCTCGTGCGATGAGATACCTCGGGCGGCGAGGGGGCATGTTTCTGGTCACCCTGTGGGCCGCGCTGACCGTCAATTTCGCGATTCCCCGGGTGATGCCCGGGAACGAGGCCACCGCTGTGCTGGCCACGTTCCGCGGCGTCAACCCGGCGGCGTTGCACGCCCTCCAGATCGAGTTCGGCGTCAACGCCCACCAAGGCCTGCTCTCGAGCTACGTTCACTACCTCGGGAACACGTTGACGGGTCAGTTGGGCGTCGATGCTCAGGGCGTGTCCGTGGCGACCGAGATCGCGCAGAAGCTCCCCTGGACGCTGGGATTGGTCGGGGTCACGACCGTGATCGCGTTCTTGATCGGGACCCTCGTCGGCGTCGTCAGCGCCTGGCGGCGGGGCGGCCGGTTCGACTCGATCCTGCCCCCGTTTCTGTTCATCATCTCCGCGATCCCGGTCTTCTTCGTCGGTCTGCTGCTGATCTACGTCTTCGCGCTGAAGCTGAACTGGTTGCCGCTGGGCGGCAACTACAACATCGGGGCCACCCCCGCGTTCTCGCTTTCGTTCATCGGAGATGTGCTCGAGCACGCCGTGCTCCCGGGCCTCAGTCTGGTGATCGTGACCGCGGGCCTATGGGTGTACTCGATGCGCAACAACATGATCACGACGATCAACGAGGACTACGTCAAGACGGCACGAGCGAAGGGCCTGAAGACGCGGCAGATCATGTTCGACTACGCGGCGCGCAACGCGATCCTGCCCAACCTGACGGGTTTTGCGATGCAGCTCGGCTATGTTCTGGGCGGCGCGATCGTGGTCGAATACCTGTTCTCGTATCCTGGGTTAGGCTACCTCTTCTACACGGCCTCCACCGATCACGATCTCCCGTTGATGCAGGGCCTGTTCCTGTTCTACACGATGGCAGTGTTGGTCTGCGTTCTGCTGGCCGATTTGGCCACCGCGGTGCTGGATCCTCGGACGCGAGAGGCGTGAGATGGCGACCCCGGTGACGGAGCCTGACGTCGAACCAACGGTTGCGGCGAGCGGCGACGAGGTGAGCCGTGTGAGTCGCCATTTTTTCCGCGGGGTGCTGCGCAACCGCAAGGCGATGGTGGGAATCGTGATCCTTCTCATCATCATCGTCGTGGCCGCGTTTCCGGGACTGATCGCCCCCGACAACCCCCAGGCGACAATCTACACCCCGAACCTCGGAGCGTCGTCCGCCCACCTGATGGGCACCACGCAGATCGGCCAGGACGTCTTCTCCCAGCTCATCTGGAGCACGCGTCTGACGCTCGAGGTCACGCTCGTGGTGACGGCGATCGCCACCTTCCTGTCGATGATCATCGGCGTGACCGCCGCTTACGTGGGTGGAGCCGTCGATCGCGTGATAACCGTGGTGATCGACGTTTTCCTGATTATTCCGGTGCTTCCGCTACTGATCGTGCTGGCGTCCTACCTTCGACCCGGGGTCGGCTCCTTGATCGTCGTACTGTGCATCACCAGCTGGGCGTTCCAGGCCCGGCAGCTGAGATCGCAGGGGATGTCGGTACGCAACCGAGACTTTCTCCTCTCGGCCCGGGTGCGCGGGGAACGGCCGCTGTACATCATCTTGGTCGAGATCGTTCCGACGATGACCTCGCTCGTGGCGGCCTCGTTTCTGTCGCTCGCCGTGTACGTGGTGGGCTTTGCCGCCGCACTTCAGTTCCTCGGACTGGGGAACAGCGGTGAGCTGATGTGGGGCACGATGCTCTACAACGCGCAGCAGGGGGCAGCGCTGGAGGCCGGTAACGCCTGGTGGGCGCTCGCTCCGGGCGCGGCGGTGGCGTTCCTGGGTGCCGGCTTCGCCCTTGTGAACTACGCGTTCGACGAGATCGGCAATCCAGCGCTCCGGCCAATCAGGAGGCGGCGTGGGCGAGCCACTACTTGAAGTCTGCGACCTGTCGGTCGACTACCTGACGGAGGCAGGCGATGTTCGCGCCGTCGATCGAGTGAGCTTCACGGTCGCGCCCGGGGAGTTCCTGGGCATCGTCGGCGAGTCCGGCTGCGGCAAGTCGACGGCGCTGTTTGCGGTGGCCCAGTTGCTCTCACCTCCCGGCGAGATAACCGGCGGCAAGGTGGTCTTCCGCGGACGCGACATGGTCGGGCTGAGCCCCGATGAGCTCCGCCACGCGCGCTGGCGTGACTACTCGGTGGTGATGCAGAGCGCGATGAACGCGCTCAACCCGATGAAGAGCATCGGCGCGCAGTTCAAGGACACGCTCCAGGCGCACGGGCACTTCTCGTCCGAGGAGATCCGGCAACGGTCGCAGGAGGCTCTGACCCTGGTGGGGATCGACCCCGCCCACATCAAGAGCTACCCCCACCAACTGAGCGGCGGGATGCGCCAGCGGGCGATGATCGCCATGGCGCTGTTGTTCACCCCTCAGCTCGTGATCATGGACGAGCCGACCTCAGCGCTCGACGTGGTGGCCCAGCGGTCGCTGATGACCAAGATCAAGGAACTCCAGCGAACCCTCGGCTTCGCCATCGTCTTCGTAACCCATGACATGTCGGTGGTGAGCCGATATTCAGACAACGTGCTCGTGATGTACTCCGGGCAGATTGCGGAGGCAGCCAGCACCGAGGCGATCTTCGAGCGGCCCCTGCACCCGTACAGCCGCGGTCTGATAAATGCCTTCCCCTCTGTCACTGGGCCGCGCCGGGAGCTGACCGGAATCCCCGGAAGGCCCCCGGACCTCCTTGCACTCCCCAGGGGCTGTCGGTTCAATCCGCGGTGCTCGGATGTGATGGCGGAATGCCTGGTCCGCGAACCCGAGCTGTACCGGGTCGGTACTGCCGAGGTGCGCTGTCTGCTCTACGCCGAGAAGGTGGCGGAGGCGGTCTGAGCCGATGGCCGAGACGGGCAACTCGCATGTGAGCGAGGCGGGCAACTCGCAGGATGGCGCGGCGGCCGGCGACGAGGTCCTGCTGCGGACGGTCGGACTGACGCGTCATTTCGGCGTTGGCGGACTGTTTGCCAAGCAGGTGCTGCATGCCGTCGACGACTTCGACCTCACGATCAAGGTGCGTGAGATCGTGGCTCTCGTGGGAGAAAGCGGCAGCGGCAAGAGCACCATCGCCCGGGTCCTGGCCCGCGTCTATCCGCCGACCCGGGGCGAGGTCTACTATCGGAACCGGCCGCTGAGCAGCCTGCGCTTCCGAAAGGACCTGATGTGGTACCGGGGGGAGGTGGCGATCGTATTCCAGGACCCGTTCGGCGCCTTTCACCCGGTGTTTCGGATGTCGCATGGGGTGATGCGCAACCTCGCCTTGCACCGGCCGGAGCTCGATCGTGCCGGGCGTCGGAAAGAGGCCGCGCGCGTGTGCGAGGCCGTTGGACTCAGACCAGAGTTGCTCCAGAGATACGCGTACGAGTTGAGCGGGGGCGAACGTCAGCGGATCGGTTTCGCCCAGGCCCTCGCAGTAAAGCCGACGCTGATCCTCGCCGACGAGCCGGTGTCGATGCTCGATGTATCGATCCGCGCGGGCGTCCTCAACATGATGGTCGACCTGCGCGACCAGCACGGCGTCTCGCTTCTCTACATCACCCACGACCTCGCCAGCGCGCGCTACGTGGCCGACCGGATCATCGTCATGTACGCGGGTCAACTGGTGGAGACCGGCCCGACGGAGACGGTCCTGTCCGATCCCAAGCATCCCTATACGCAGTTGCTCCTGTCGGCGGTGGCCGGCGTTCAGGGGAAGGTCGAGACGATCTCCGCCGACACCGGGGAGCCGCCCCGGGTGATCAACCCGAGCGAGGGCTGTCGCTTCCGCTCGCGCTGTCCATACGCGATCGAGAAATGCGTCCATGTCACCCCCGGGCCCAAGCCGATCGGTTCGACGCTGGTCGCCTGCCACGTGGCGGCAGGTGACACGGATGACGACTCGGGCTTCCCCACGGCCGCGATCACCAACAGCTGAAGCTCTCAGCGCCGCGTGCGCCCTGGCATCCGAGCTGATCTTGACGCGCGCGGCAGATGGTGTGCCGACCAAGTCTGTGTCACGGCCGGCCCCGCCCCGGCGCTGTAGATGCCCGAATGTCGTCAGGGTTCCGCGGCGACCGGTGGCGGTAGCGGCGGACGAGCATCACGGTCGTGAGATTCGTGACCACGCCGAGCAGGTTCGGGATCGCGACGAACCAGTCGGGCTTCGCGAGGCCGTACGCCGCCCAGGCGCTCGCGCCGACCACGATGATCCACAGGAACGGCTCGCTGACATCGCCCGCCTTGCCTCTCGCGAGGATGTGCCGCGCCTGCAACAGCGGCGCCAGCGCCATGCCGATGCCCAGGACGCTCGCCTGCCATCCGAAGTACTCGACGACGCTCACGGGCCGACCATAACGGCGGGTGGCTCATCTGCGTGCCTCCCCGGCCATCGGCCCGCGGGCCACTCGGTTGACGTGGCAGAGTGTGGGCCGCGATGACCGCCCGCTTCCCCCGCCCGCCCACGCCCGCCGGTTTCGATCCCTCGCGGGCCTCGCAGCGGGCTGCGGATCCCCAGCGCTGGCGATATGACGATGCCCGGCTGGGTGCGGTCTACGACGTGATCGCGGACCGGCGCGACATCCGGCGCTTCCGACCCGACGCGGTCGGCGAGGACGTCCTGCGCCGTGTGCTTGCGGCGGCTCACCAGGCTCCGTCGGTCGGGTTGATGCAGCCGTGGCGGCTGATCGTCATCCGCTCGGAGGAGACACGCAGCGAGATCCGCCGCCTCGCCCAGCGTGAGCGCCTGCGCCAGGCCGAGCGCTTCGACGAGCGCGCACGCGCGTTCCTTGACCAGAAGATCGAGGGCGTCGTCGAGGCGCCGCTGGGGGTGTGCGTCTGCTGCGACCACGGCGAACCGGATCAGGAGGTGCTCGGCCGGGGCACGATCCCGGAGACAGATGTCTACAGCACCGCGTGCGCGATCCAGAATCTGTGGCTCGCGGCCCGCGGCGAAGGACTCGGCATCGGCTGGGTCAGCTTCTACCGGCCGGCCGACCTCCGCGCGCTGCTCGGCCTTCCCGAGCGCGTCGAGCCGATCGCCTACCTGTGCGTCGGCTGGCCGGACGAGCTCCCGGTTCGCCCGACGCTCGAGGCCGTCGGCTGGTCACAGCGTTTGGCGCTCGACGCGGTCGTGATGCGCGAGCGGTGGGACGGTGGCGCGGCGCTCGGGGAGGAGGTCGGCATCGACCGCAGCGCCGCGATCGCGGCCCGCGACCGCCTCGACAAGCTCGTCAAGCCCGCCGGCAGCCTCGGCGCGCTGGAGCCGCTGATCGAGCGCTGGGCGCTCGCGGCCGGCTCGCCGCCGCCAGAGCGGGTGCGGGCGGGCGTGCTCGTCTGCGCCGGCGACCACGGACACGTCCACCGCGGCACCAGCCTGTTCGACGGTCGCGTGTCCGCGCAGGTCGCGGCGGCCGCGGTGCGCGGCGAGACGGCGATCGGCGTGCTCGCCGAGCACGGCGGACACGACCTGCTGGTGGCGGACGTCGGGCTGCGCGATCCCACGCCGCCCGGGGTGCGCGACGTCAAGGTCGCGGCCGGCACCGCCGACATGACCTCCGGACCGGCGGTGCCGACGCGAGGGCTGCTCGAGGCCGCGATGGCCACCGGTGCGGCGCTCGCCCGCGAGCTTGCCGACCACGGCGTTGACTGCCTCGTGCTCGGCGAGATCGGGATCGGTAACACGACATCCGCCGCGGCGCTCACCTGCGTCCTGACCGGATACCCGCCGGAGGTCGCGGTCGGACGCGGGACCGGGCTCGACGCCGCCGGCATCGCCCGCAAGCGCGCGGTCGTCGCCGACGCGCTGGCCCGGCACGGCTCCCGGCTGGAGGCGCTCGACGCGCTGCAGGCGGTCGGGGGCCTCGAGCTGGCGGCGCTCGCGGGGGCGGCGATCGCGGCCGTCTCGCTGCGTCTTCCCGTGATCCTCGACGGCTACGCGGTCGGCGCGGCGGCTCTCGCGGCGGTGCGCCTTCACCCGACCGTCGGCGAGCGGTTGATCGCCGGCCACCGATCCGCCGAGCCCGGGCACGACATCGTGCTCACCGAGCTCGGGCTCGAGCCGCTCCTCGACCTGCGGCTGCGCCTCGGCGAGGCGTCGGGAGCCCTGCTCGCGCTGCCCCTGATCGAGGCCGCCGGAGCGTTGCATCGCCGGATGGGGACGTTCGAGGAGTCCGGCGTCTCCCGCTCCCGCTCCCCGTCGCCCGCAGCGGTCGGCGACATGAAGCGGAGAACGCGATGAGCGACAACGAGCCCGAGCTGCGCGACGGCCCTCCGTGGGTCATGGAGGAGATGATCGACCTCGAGCCGGACCTCCCGGACGGCATCGCCCGTGAGCCGGCGGTGCGCCTGCTGTCGCAGCGGATCGCTGAGGCCGAGCGGGCCGGCGAGCCGATCGTCGTCTGCGGGTGCGGGACCAGCGAGCACGCCGCCCGTGCGATCGCGGCGATCGTGGCCGAGACGACGCCAGCCGCCCGGATCGCGGCACGGGACTCGTTTGAGGTACAGCTCGATCCGCCGAATCGCGGGCTGCTGGTCGCCGTCTCGCACGCCGCGGGTTCGCGGGCGACGATTGGCGCGGCACGCGATGCGGCCACCCAGGGGGCGCGGGTGCTGCTGATCACGGCGCGTCCCGGGGATGCCCCGGCGGAGATCGAGACTGCCGCGACACCGTTGTATGACCGGTCGTGGTGTCACACGGTCGCCTACACGTCGGCGATCCTCACGTGCGCGCTCGGGGCGGGGCTTGAGCCCGAGGCGGCCCGCGCGCTGATCGAGCGCGAGCTCGGCGCGCGTCACCGGCGGCGCGCCGATGCCGCCACGCTGGCCGGATGCGACCGGCTGCTGATCATCGGATCGGGCATCGACGAGATCACCGCGTCGGAGCTGGCCCTGAAGATCGAGGAGGCCGCGCACGTCCCGTGCACGCCCCTCGGGACCGAGAAGATCCTGCACGGCCACCTGCCTGCCGCCGACGCACGGACGGGAGCGGTGCTGATCCGGTTCGACCCCTCGCACGCCGCGCACCGCGACGAGCGCGCCCAGACCGTCGCCAAGGCGGTCGCGGTCCTCGACATGCCGACGATCGGACTCGCCACTCCCGGGCTCGCCTCCAGGGCCCAGGCGCTGGTCGCGGGCGCCGCCGCGCTGCAGCTGCTCACGCTCGAGCTCGCGATCGCGCTCGGCACCAACCCCGATCTGATCCGCCGCGAGCAGTCCCTCTACCGCCGCGTGGCGGAGGTCGGCCGCGCCGGCTGATCGCTCGCCCCGCGGCCGACGATGGCGCGGCAGCCGCCGACGCGCCTGTCAGTGGAGAACGAACGTCTTGCGGGCACTCACCGGTGTCGCGCCGCCGGAGGGCGTGAACGTGCCCTCGGCGGTCAGCGTCTGACGCTTGGCCTTCCCGAGTAGTCGCCGGCCGGCGCCGGTGAGCGCCAGCACGATCGTCTGCGTGCCGGCGGCCTGGAAGACCGCCTTTCCGGACGCGACGAGGATCGGCGCATGGGTCTTGCGTCCGGCCTTCGCGATCGTCGCGCCGCGCGGAACCTCGAACCATTGGACGACCGCCTTGCCGGCTTCGAGGGCGTTGAAGCGCAGGGAGAACCCGCGCTTCTTGACCAGGGCGGCGATCTTCGCGGCCGCGCCCGACGGGGTGATCTCCTTCGAGATCGCCAGACGCAGCTGGGCGGCGCCGATACTCGGGCCGTTCGGCACCACCGGCCCGACCGGCACCGGCGTTGGTGTTGGCGTTGGCGTTGGCGGCACGGGAGTCGGCGCTGGCGGGCGGGTGAAGATGTCGCTCCCGAACGAGGTCACGCCCACCGCGTCGCCGATCCGCGGCAGACCGAACAGGTCCTCGACGCTCGCGAGCATCGAGTAGTGGTTGTAGCTCGTGGTCGTGACCGTGCCCGGCGCGATGAACGGCGACAGCAGCACCGCGCCGACGACCCCGCCGCCGGGACCGCCTCCCCCGGGTTGGATCCCGTTCGCCGCGTCAAATGGTCCCGGCATCTCGCCACAGCACGCGCTGTCGTCGCCGCCCTCGGCCTCGTCGAAGGTGATGATCAGGAGTCCGTCCTGCTGGAACGCCGGTGAGGACGTGATCTCAGGGACGAGCGTCCGCAGGAAGCTGTCGGCCTGGGCCAGGCCGCCTCCGCCCTGCGGGGTGCACTCCCCTCCCGAGTCGTGGCCGTCGTTGCAGAGGTCAGGCGTGACGAACACGTAGTTCGGGGTCGTCGTCACGCTCTGCAGGTCGGTCGTCAACCGGCTGAGGTTGACGACGTCGGCGTTGCACTCGCTCGCGTTGTCGATTACGTAGTGGAAGTACACGAACGGGTCGTGGCGGGTGGCGTACTGGTCCGTCGCGGTCGCGCCCTCGGTGTTGTCGGGCTCGCCCACCGTCGGATGGCCGCACGTTGCCGACTCCCGGGTCGGGTCGGCGCCCATTCCGTCCTCGTATGCCCGCCAGGTCAGACCGGCCGCGTCGAGCTGGCTCATCAGCGACGGGACGTCGGCGGGGTACACGCAGCCTTCGCCGTTCTCCTGTCCGCTTGAGTCGATGGAGTCGGCGGGGAAGTCCACGAAGTTCTGGCAGTCGCCGGACGTGAGCGGATTCGGGGCCTGACCGCTCACCATCGCGATGTAGTTGTCAAGACTGCTGTGGCCGATGCCGTAGTAGTTCGGCAGGTACGCCCCCTCGGAGACGAGCGTCGTCGACAGGTAGGGAGCCGGAGAGCTCGTAGCGAAGGTCGTCGACGCGCTCTCGTTCTCCTCGATCACGACGAACACGTGCTTGATCGGAGGCAGGGTGGCGGCATCTGCTCCCGCCGGAGCGACGAATGCGCACAGTGCGATCGCGAGTGACAGGCGGCGCATAAGGCGCGCTGCGCCCGAGGCGACGGTGGGGATCATCCGAGCTCGGCGTGACGGTGCGCACATCGGGAATCTCCTCGGTGACGTCAAGATGCTCACGATCGTGGATCGGCCTGCGCCACGTCCTTGCACTCCGACAGGCGGCTCTCCTCCCCCGGCCGGTGGTAGCTCACACTACCGCCAATGTCAACCTCGGCTCGGACTCCGGAGCGGCGACGTTCAGCGGCCCGAAGCTGTGGTGCTCGACGACTCGCTCGCCGAACTCTCCGAGCGCCCGCGTGACCTCAGTGCGCAGGCGGCAGCCGGCGAACGACGTGGCGTGTCAGACGCCCCCCGCCGGTGGCGCGAAAGGTCGCCGTGATCGACAGTCGAGCCGCACGTCCGGACCGCAGCAGCCGCTGCGCGAAGCCCGTCCAGCCGAGGAGCACCGACAGTCGCTGCCCCATCGACACCCGCAGCGTCGCGGCGGCGAGAACGCGTGCGCCGGATCGGATCGCGATTGCCAACTCACCCGCCAGCGGAGTGGTGAGGCACAGCCGCCAGCCGCCCACGGCGATGATCGCGCGGCGCGGATCGCCGGCCACCGACCGCAGCGCGATCGTGATCGCCTGCCGGAACCGGGCCACCGTCGGGGCTGACGGCCCCGAGGATCCACTGTCGCCGGGCGGGCCGGCCCCGCCGCCGGTGGTGGGGCTGGGGGTGCCTGTGGTGGGGCCGCTGGAGCCGGCGGTGGGGCCGCTGGGGCCGGTGGTGGGGCCGCGGGAGCCGGTCGTGGGGCCGGGGGTGCCGGTCGTGGGGCCGGGGGTGCCGGTGGCGGGGCCGGGGGTGCCGGTCGTGGGGCCCCCAGACCCAGTGGCGGGGCCGCCGGATTCGGTGGCGGGAACGCCGGTGCCTCCGGCCTCGGCCGCTGCGGCCAGCGCCGCCAGGTGGTCGTGCAGCGCCACCCCGTTGGGCGATGCGGGGTCGCCGGCGGCGTCGGTGATCAGGTACAGCGACCCGCAGGTTGCAGGGTCCAGCACATACCAGCCCCAGGCGAGGTAGCCGATTCCGTGGGCATCGGCCCAGTCCATGTAGGCGTTGTCGAACGTGGTGCTGCAGTCGTCCTCGTCGAACTCACCGGTCACGACCGGGACCTGGGCAGCGACGGGCGCGACCGTCGCGTCCCAGCAGGTCTCGTCATCGCAGGACTCGCCGGTGTAGTCGTGAAACGACGCGACGAGCTGGTGGGCGGGGTCTGCGGGCTCGTGCGCCAGCCAGCCGCTGAGGTCGTTGGCATATGACAGCCCGCCGAGCAGGATCGGCTGGTCGGCTCCGGCCCCGCGGATGGCGTCCACGAGCGTCTGCATGCCCACGGCCGTGTACGTCTGAGCCGGGTCGGGAGCGGTGCCGTCGGCGGCGTCGGGGACGGTGCAGCCGCCTCTCTCCCAGCAGCTCCAGCTCACGGGATCGGCTGAGTAGCCGTCCGCGGCGGGGGAGTAGGGCTCGTTGAAGGCGTCGAACAGGACGGCCGGGTCGCCGGCAAACGTGGCCGCCACCGAGCTCCAGAAGGCCGCCGAGTGACCGTCGGGCATCGAGCGCTGCCCGTCGGCCACCATCGTGCCCGGGGCCGACCAGTGCAGATCGAGGATGGCGTAGATCCTGTCGGCGTTGAGGTCGGCGACGTAGGACTCGATCGTCTCCCGATAGCCGGCCATCGACAGGCCGCCCGCCGGCGCGCCGTTGATGCCCAGCCAACAGTCCTCGTTGAGCGGGATCCGCACCGCGTCGGCGTGCCAGGCGGTGATCGCGGCGGCGTCGGCCGCATCATCGCTCCCGCTCGTGTACCCCCACCCCTGCTCGCACGCGTACTCGGTTCCCGGGCGGTCCACCCCGAGCAGTCGCACCGTCTGCCCGGACCCGTTGACGAGTCGGTTGCCCTGCACGGCGATCGACAACGGCGGGTCGGCGCGCGCCGAAGCGGTGATCGTCGCGAACGCCGCAACGCAGCCTGCCACGACGCCGAGCGCGCGCGCCGGCCCGGTGCGTGTGAGACGCAGAGCCCGAGTGACCGTCCGCAGGGTGCCCATGCCCGAGACCGTCGGCGCGAGCGCCGTGGGACTACAGCGCCGGCTCGCCGGCGCGAGCCCCACGTTCGTTCGGGCCGGCGGGGAAGCAGGCGACCGTCTGTGCACGTTGCTCGCTGATGAGCCTGGAGCCTAGACGTTCACGCTCGGGCACGAGGTGCTGCGGGCGCCGCGGGCCGGCGAACGTGCTACAGCTGTGACCATGACCAGAATCGCGGTTACCGGAGGAAGCGGCAAAGCCGGGCGCGTGATCGTCCGTGACCTGGCAGATCACGGGCACGAGGTGCTCAACATCGACCTGGTGCCCTCCCCGGATTCCCACTCCCCCGAGGCGCCGATCCCGTTCCTGCGCGCCGACGTCACGGACTTCGGCCAGGCCCTGGAGGCGCTGAGCGGCGGCGACACGCTGCCCGCGATCGAGGCCGTCGTCCATCTGGCGGCGATCCCCTCGCCCGCCCACGCGACCCCCGATCAGGTGTTCCGCACCAACGTGACGAGCACGCACGCGGTCTTCTCGGCCGCGCAGCGGCTCGGTCTGCAGCGCGTCGTGTGGGCGTCGAGCGAGACCACGCTCGGCGCCCCGTTCCGGCGCCCGCCCGACCACGTACCGGTCGACGAGGCCCACATGTACCCCGAGACCAGCTACGCCCTGTCCAAGGTCGTCGGCGAGGAGCTTGCCCGCCAGTTCCACCGCTGGAGCGGCATCCCGATCATCGGCCTGCGGTTCTCCAACGTGATGGTGCGATCCGATTACGAGCGTTTCGACGGCTGGCAGGACGATCCCCGCCTGCGCAGCTGGAACCTGTGGGGCTATGTCGACGAGAGCCACGTCGCCCAGAGTGTGCGCCTCGCGCTCGGCGCCGACGTGCGCGGCGCCGACAACTTCATCATCGCGGCCGCCGACACGGTCATGCGCGCGCCGAGCCAGGAGCTGATGGCCGAGGTCTACCCGGGTGTGCGCGTGGCTGCCGGCGTGAGCGGCAACGACACGTTGCTCGACATCACGCGCGCCCGCGAGATCCTCGGCTACGCGCCGGACTTCAGCTGGCGCGACCTCGGCTAGTAGCCGGCTCCGGCCGGCCCGTCGTCCCTGACCCGCGGGGACCTGGTCATTTAAGCGAAGCCGGCGTTCGCTTAAGTGACCAGGTCCCGGTCGCCCGGTTCCGGTCGCCAGGTTCCGGTCGCCAGGTTCCGGTCGCCGCTCGCGATCAGAGCTGGCGCTTGAGCGGCGCGGCGGCCTCCGGCGTGGCGACGTGGAAGCTGAAGCTCTGCACCAGGTACAGGTTGACGACCTCGCTGTCGTGGTCCAGGTAGCCGATCGACAGGTCCTGGCCGGATTCGAACCGGAAGTCGCCCCCGCGCATGCTGACGACGACCCCTCCCTCAACGCCGGGCGCCCGGAGGATCTCGCCGCCCAGGATCTTGCCGAGGTGATCGAGCAGCAGGTATCCGCCGTGCTCGGCCGTCTCGGCGACCCGCTGATACTCCTCGCTGCCGAGGGCGAGCGCGTATGGCCCACCGATCCCGCTGTGCAGCAGTTGCTCCACGGCGCTCGCGATCGGTCCGGGGTAGCCGTCGGCGGTGCTGCCCAGCTGGAGGCCCTGGTGTGGGGAGGCCTCGGCGATGCCGATGATCGAGGCGTCCGGCCAGCCGTGCAAGACGGCGCGGTTCTCGGCGACCGCGATCTGGCGGGCGGCGCGATCCAGCGGCTCGAGATCGGCGTCGGCCGCGCCGCGGTCGGCGTCTCGGAGCTCGGCGCGCGAAATCGCGAACTGCGCTCGGACCTCGACGAGCGGCAGGACACGCCGGCGAAGGGCCGTCACGCCCTCGCACGGGGCCTCGGCGACCGGCTCCACGCGCCCGAGGTTGGTCGCCGAGCGCTCCCAGCCGTGGGGTCCGGAGAAGTCGACGAGCCGGCGAGCGGCGAGCGCCGTCGACAGCCGCTGGCGGGCCTCCTCGTCGAGCAGCGTCCAGTTGGAATCGCTGATCGGGGCGTGCTCTCGCAGCAGATGGTTGTTGCTCATCGACCGGCTCCTCTCAAGCTCCCGAAGCTGAGCGAGCCGGAGCCGTCGTCGCGGGTCCGGGTCGCCGGCGGCGGCTTCGCCGGGGGCTCGTGGTACTGATCGACACCCATTTCGTCTCCTCGTCGCGGTTGGGCACTGGCGAGCAAACGCTACCCCTCAGGAGGGTCCAGGATGCGAGGTTGCGCGCGCGGGCCCGCGGGATCGTCGCGGTGATGGTGGTGGGCGTCGCGATGATGCTGCTGTGGGCTGTGGGATCATCTCGGCGATGGCGGCCAATCAATTCGCGATCGGGGATCTGCCGTCCCGGATCCCGACCGCCCCGCTCGCCGCGGCCGGCCTGATGGCCGGCTTCGGAGTGGCGGTGGCCACCGGCTCTCGACCCTGGGGCGGTGTCGTGATGTCGGTCTTCGGCCTGACCTGCATCGCCATCTGGCTCCGCCGCGACGGACGTGGGACGGCCGCCAGGCTGACCGCGGTCGGGCTGCTCGCGTTCGCGCTCTCGCATCTGCTCGGGCTCGTGATCGGGGCATGGCCGTCGGTGATCGCCGTGTCGGCGGTGACGGCGTGCCTGTGCTGGCGCTGGTCCGACGCCCACCGCTGAAGCGGCGCAAGGCGCGGTCCCAGGCCTTGACTCCCAACTCTTAACATCCCGGCGATCAATTGCTCTTCCACTCGACACACCGGGCCAACTACTCTTTACGTAACTATGGCCTACACGACCGCCGAAGGCAGGGAGAGGGTGCTCGACGAGCTCGCGGCCGCGACTGAGCAGATCGCGTCGGCTTTGGCTCGGCTCGGCGCCGCCTACGAGCAGCTCGACGAGCATCACGCCGACGATCTGGAGGAGCAGCTCTTCCGGCCGGTGCAGCTGGCATACGGCCGCGCTCAGCGCACGCACTCCGAGTTCGCGGGCCGCTCGAACCTGCGCTCCCGCTCCTTCGATCCGCACTCACCTGGCCTGCAGTCCCAGTCCGTCCAGGAACTGCTGGAGCGGGCCGCCGAGGACACCGAGGACGCCGATCAGTCGATCGCCGAGCTGCAGGACTCGATGCTCCCCGTCGAGGTCGGTGACCCCGAGCTGCGAGCCGGACTGTCGCAGGTCCGCGAGGCGCTGGCCCCAGTGCCCGGTCGCGCTCGCGCGCTGGTCCGCCTCGTCGGCCGCTAGCAGCCGTAAGGGCCCTCGTTGGCCGGTAGCAGCCGTAAGGGCCCTCGTCGCCGGTAGCGGCCGTTAGGGCCCTCGTCGCCGGTAGCCGCCGTTGGGGCCCGCAGCGCAAGAATGCGCGCATTCGAGCGCGCTGACGTCGTCGACCACCGGTAGTAGTAGGTTTCCTGCATGAGGTTGGGGAGGACGTTCGCGCTCTGCGCGATGCTGATGGCAGTCTGCGTGTCCACCGCCGGCGCTCGGGTCACCACCGCCGGCGCTCGGGTGACCACCGCCGGCGCTCGGGTGACCACCGCCGGCGCTCGGGTCACCACCGCCGGCGCTCGGGTGACCACGCGCGTCTTCCGGACGGGCTTCGCCGCTCACGGCAGCGTGCAACAGGTCTACGCGACAGGCCTGCGCCCGCGCGCGCTCGTGTCGTTGACCAACCGCGCCGGCCGCACCGTCGCGACCGCGCGGGCGGACTCGCTCGGCGGCATCGTGTTCCGGACGATCGCGCCCAGAACCGGCTACCGGCTGCGGTCCGGAGCGGCGCGGTCCGGACCGCTGACCGTGCTCGCGGACCGCTCGGCGCCCCCCTCCACCCGGATCTATGACCAGCAGCTGCCCGTCGGCGGCTACGGCTACCTGCGCACCCGGGACGGCACACTGCTGGCGATCGACGTTCACCTTCCCGGTCCCGCGAACCAGGGCCCGTACCCGACGCTGGTCGAGTACGCCGGCTACGGTTACGCCGATCCGGCCGGACCTGACAGCGGGATCGCGCCGGTCGCCAACCTCCTGGGCTTCGCGGTCGTCGACGTCAACATGCGCGGCACCGGCTGCTCGGGCGGGTCCTTCGATTACTTTGAGCCGCTGCAGGGCCTCGATGGCTACGACGTGATCGAGACCGTCGCCCGTCAGCCGTGGGTGCTCGGGCATCGCGTGGGGATGCTCGGCATCTCCTATGGCGGCATCAGCCAACTGTTCGTCGCCGCCACCGATCCGCCGCACCTGGCGGCGATCACGCCGCTGTCGGTGATCGACAACACGGCGACGACGCTCTACCCGGGCGGGATCCTCAACACGGGATTCGCCCTCAGCTGGGGCGAGCAGCGGGTGCACGACGCGCTGCCCGCGTCGGCGACGGGCGGTCAGCCCTGGGCGCTGCAGCGGATCCGGGGCGGTGACGAGATCTGCAAGGCCAACCAGGTGCTCCACGGCGAGGCCCCCAACCTGATCGGCGAGATCCGCGCCAACCGCTACTACGTGCCATCGGTCGCCAACCCGCTCGCGCCGATCACGTTCGTGAGCAGGATCCACGTGCCGGTGTATCTGGCCTGCCAATGGACCGACGAGCAGACCGGAGCCCACTGCGCCGATCTGGCCGAGCACTTCACGGGTACGAATCGCAAGTGGTTCACGTTCACCAACGGCGCCCACATCGACTCGCTGGACCCCGACACGTTCGATCGTTGGTACGACTTCCTGGAGCTGTACGTCGCCCATCGAGCGCCCTCGCTGCCGGCGGCGGTCGCAGCCGAGGCCCCGGTCCTGTTCTCGGCGTTCATGGGCATCGACAACGTGACCCTCCCGCCGGACCCGATCCAGTCCGAGCCGAGCTACGCGGCCGCGCTCGCCGCCTTCCAGCGATTGGCGCCGATCCGGGTGATGTTCGACAACGGCGCCGGCAGTGCGACCCCGGGCGCCCCATACCCCGGCTTCGAGGACTCGTTTGCTCGCTTTCCGATCCCCGGCACGGTCGCCCGGTCCTGGTATCTCGGCGACGGCGGCACGCTGAGCGCCGCCAAGCCGACGAGCGCCGGCGCCGACCGGTTCACGTGGAATCCGCGTGCACGGCCGGCAACCAGCTTCACCGGTAACGACGACGGCAGCGCCGGTGGCCTGTGGAACGCGACCCCGACCTATCACTGGGACGCCAACCCGCCCGGGACCGCCGCGTCCTACGTCACCGGGCCGCTGACCTCCAACACCGTCGTGATCGGAGCCGGCGCCGTGCAACTGTGGCTGAAGGCCTCGGCGCCGAGCGTCGACCTGCAGGTGACCGTGTCAGAGGTGCGGCCCGACGGCAAGGAGACGTTCGTTCAGGATGGATGGGTCGCAGCCGACGAGCGAAAGCTCGACGCGGCCCAGAGCACCCTCCTGCAGCCGGTCCTCAGCCTCCGCCGAGCCGATGTCTCGCCGCTGCCCTCGGGCCGTTACACC
>JBKQIR010000060.1:0-21586 GCA_052148275.1 Solirubrobacteraceae bacterium | reverse complement strand
CGCCGACGCCCGCGCGGGTCGAGTATGGCTCGATGCCGTCGCGGAAGTTGTCAGGGCTGACAGGCACGGCGAGCGGCGCTCCGGGCTGGTCGTCAGGCAGGGTCAGGGCGTCTGGTTTCACACGACTTTCGCTGAGAATCGGGCATCCATCCGTGCTCACGGGCTCGACTGGAGACGGTTCGTCGGGAGTGGCATCGCCGGCAGCCGAGCGCCGGAGACCGACGGCGTCTTTCTGTGCTCGGAGATGGAATCGGCCGAGTTTTTCGCGCAGATGGGCCGGCGACGCGGACGCGAGGTCGATATCTGGGCCGTCGCGCTCGACGGCCAATGGTTGATCAGCGATCCCGGCGCGAGCGGCGGCCTTGATGACGGTTGGATGATCTGCCTCGACCCGATTGCAGCGGAGCGCCTGGAACTCCGCATGCCGGGCCAGTCTCGTTGAGATCCTCAGGAGCTTCTCGGGCGTCATCGACAGCCGACCGCTCGTTCGACATACCCGCTCCGAACGCCGGAGCGATCCCGGCCGATCGAGAGGCGCCCGAAGAGCCCGCTCCTTTTTGCACAACTTCAGCAAGCGCGTCGATCGAAAGCGCCGGTCTCGTGCCGACCCGAAGCGTCGTTGGATTTGGCGCAAAGCGTAAGTCTTGAGCTCGACTCCGCGGGACCCGCTCGATCGCTTTCGCTCGCGAGCCGCCCTGTGCTGCGCGATTCCTATGGCGACGACGACGCAGTCGCACCGATCGTCCGGGGTCGAAGGTGTCGCTGACGATGGTTTCCGCGCTGGAGCGGCGGCGGGGTTCGCAGCCTGCATGAATGGGGCAAAAGGACAGCCACACGGAGTCGACAGTCGCACGCTGGCTTTACGGCTCAGTCGGTGGCTTACAGCTCTGACGGGCGATCGCGGTGTCAGGACCGACGCCGACCCCGGCAGGGGTTGGCGATGTGCGCTGGGGTATAAGCTGCGTCTCTACTGTGAGCAGGCTGCGCGTCTACCACCGCGTCGGGGCGGGCCGTCCGATTCGCGTCGTCTGGGCGCTCGAGGAGGTCGGTGCCGACTACGAGCTCGTGACATTGACCGCCGAGGAGGGGCGCAGTGCCGAGCATCGCGCGCGCCATCCGCTGGGCCGGGTGCCGGTGCTCGAGGACGAGCAAGGCCCGATGTTCGAGTCCACCGCGCTCATCTTCCACGTCGCCGAGCTCTACCCAGAGGCCGGGCTGCTGCCGCCTGCGGCCACGCATGAGCGCGCGGTCGTACAGGGCTGGTCGATCTTCGCGATGACCGAGCTGGAGGCACCCGCGATCGAGAGCTACCGCCAACGCGAAGCGAACCCGGAGGCATCGGCGAAGGCTGCCGAGCGCTGCGCGGTCGCGGTCGCTGCGCTCGAGGGCGTGCTGTCGGGAACGCCTTCGTACCTCGTTGGCGCCCGGTTCAGTGTCGCGGACATCGTCGCCGGCGGGGTGCTGGGTGTTGCTGTCCGCGTCGGCGCGATCGAACCGTCGCCTGCGAGCGCCGCGTACATCGAGTCACTTGCGGCGCGGCCGGCATGGCAACGGGCGTCGTCGAGGCTGGGCTCACGCGGGCCTGTCTGAGCTTGGACCAACAGGATTCGCGACTCGCGCCCGAGCTCGGCCTTCACCTGAGCTCAGTAACCACCACGCTCACAATCGCCATCTGCGACGCTCGAAGTTGCGTATCTGCGTGAAGGTTGAGCTCGGTTTCCCGCCCTGCAGCTGAGGGCGGAGCGCTTGGCGACGACGCGCTCGTCCGGCACGCGATGCGCGCCGACGTCGCCGCGTGTGTCCAGGCGTCGTCGAGCGGCCCCGAAGTGGCCCAGCGTGTCTCCGAGTAGCGGCCAAGCTCGAGCACAAACGCACGAAATCCGGGGGAGGACCTCAAGCGGAAAAGGTAGGCCCGTTTGCAGCTGCGCCCAGGCGTCCGGACAGCTCTCTTCGAACACATGAAGGTCGTAGGTTCCCGATATCAGGGCCAGATCGGAGACCGTCGCTTGGTCAGGTGGACGGCGGAGCGCACCGAAGACCTTCGGCGGTTTCGCAAGCGACCGAGCTTTTTTGGCCACAAGATGGAGTGCAGAGCGGCGCATCGGCTCGCTGAGGCGGATCCGAAGGCCTCCGTGGTCGCGCGAAGGACCATCGCCCCGGAGCCGGCGCCGAAGTACCCGTTCTAAGGGATCTACGCCCGACCAATTGGACGAGATCGCCCTTCTGGACTACACCGCGTTCGTCGGGGTTCGGACACGGACACGGCCTCTTTACCCATCGTGAAAGCGACGACCTCGCTACTCCAACACGTCGTTGGACCTGGCGCCAACCACCGACGCCGACGTAGCCAGCCGCCGGTCGAGCTTGAGGTCGTCCCATTGCGCCAAGAGCGACGACGTCGTAACAGGGCGGTGAGGTCGCTGCTTCCAGCGTGGCAGCTCCAGGTCGAGGACCGATCTGTACTGCCGAGTCGCATGGCAAGCACCCGTCTATCGTCCGGAGCCGATGTCGTGGCTGCAATCCGCTCGAGCAGTCGCCTCGCGGCCGCCTCCGACGTGGCCCGCCGCGGCGAAGCGGCTGCGTGACACGGCCGATCATCGGCAGCTGCGCTTGTGCGCGTGCAGCCACGCGCGGTCCGCCACGCGGAGCTCTCGTCGCGACTGACGACCGGTCTCGCCAGCCGCGACGAACTGATCTGGAGCCGTCCGCGAACCGCAAGGCCGCGACCCGGGCGCGATCGGCCAGCGACTGCTCGTGATCGAGCCCGAGTTTCGCAACGGGGCAGCGCGTCACATACAGTTAGATGGGAAGCCGCCGCTGCAGCCGGGCGGCACGATCGGGAAGGGCAGGTTGGGGCCGACCCGATACTTGATCTCGGCGGTCGCCGTCGAGTCGTCCTTGCTGAGGGCGCGCACGTCGTAGACGAACAGCCCGATCTTCGACGTGTCGAGCTGGCCTTGGCCGCTCGTCGCGCCGTTGCTGTCGGTGCAGGTGTTGATCCCTGGCGCGGTACCGCCGGCGCCGGGTAGGTGCTGGTTATCGGCGCACGTAAAGGTCGTGTCGATGACCGCGTTCTGCTTGAACACCATGTCGTTCCCTGGCGAGAGGATCGTCGCGGTCGGCGGCGCGACGAGGTCGGTGTGCGGGTAGCGTGGCAGGATCAGCGGCGGCAGCGGCTTCTGGGAGAAGTCGAAGTCGTTGACGAGGTTGCCGAGCGCTGAGGCGTTCTCGCGCGCGTCCGGCCGGTTGTCCCCGCGTCCGTCGTCGGTCGCGCAGTTCGCGTTGCTCGTTGAGCTCGTGCCTTGGGTCCCGGCCGGAACGCAGATCCGCTCACCCCCGAGGAAGTCGTCCTCGATGAACTTCAGGAACTCGTCGTGGCTGAGCGTCTGCGTGTCGATGTAGCCCGGCTTCGCGTAGGGGCTGATGACGAGACCGGGCACCCGGAAGCCGTAGCCGTTGGCGTCCACCACGGGAGGCACCTGATTGTCATAGAAGCCGCCCCAGTCATCCCAGGTGAGGAAGATCGCGGTGCTCTTCCAGCACGGGCTGCGCATGATGTGGTTGATCACCGCGGTGACGTACGCCACGCCGTTTGAAATCAGCGCCGGTGGATGCTCGGAGATCGCGTTGTTCGGCGTGAACCACGACACGTTCGGCAGCGTGCACGTCGAGGTCCCGATCGTCTTGTAGAAGTCACCGACCGGTTGGATGTTGCCGAGCTGGCCGTCCTCCCGGACGGTGTCGAAGTACGGAAGCGGGTTCCAGATCCCAGGCGTGCCCGGGTTCAGGCCATTCTTCGGCTGCTTGCATACCATCGCGCCGTCATCGCAATCCGGCTCGGTCCCGGGCGCCACGTAGTACGCCCACGTGACCGGGTTCGGCGTGTGATGATCGAGCAGCCACGTGAGATCCGTCCACGCGTAGTCCGGCAGCGGCCGGCCCTTCATCGGATGGAAGTCGGGTGGTAGCTGCGGCTCGATCTGGCCCGGGCCGGTGCCGATCGCGCTCACGCACGTGAGCGGCTGATCGTGACCCGTGCACCGCGCCGACCAGCCCGAGACCATGAACAGATGGTCGACGAGGCTCCACGAGGAGTCGGGCTCATGCATGTCGGTCTGCAGAACGAAATGCTTGGCGTAGTCCCAGTAGTTGGGGATGTCACTGCCGTCGTGGTAGCTCATCACGTCTATGATCCCCGGGTTACGACACCCGGTCGAGTCAGCGCTCTTGCACAGCGGCGTGTTCGCCACAGACGCTTAGAACCCGTCGAGGCTTCCCGACGCCAAGTCATCGACGAACGCCGTGTTGTCGTGCGGCCCGCCGTTGTTCTCATCGTCGGTCGAGTGATACGGCATCTGGCAGAAGCTCGGATCCTTCTTCGTCGGCTCCGGCACGCACGTCCCGACCGGCATCCCGGCGCCCGACGGCAACCCAGGGTAGGTCCCGAAGTACTGGTCGAACGACCGATTCTCCTGCATGATCACGACACGTGCTGGATCTTCGCGATACCCGTCAGCGCCCCACCCGACTGAGCGCTCGCGCCTGACCCACGCGCCGGCACCCCGACGGCCGCCGCCAGCCCAACGACACAGGCGACACCCCCGAGCGCGAACCGCAATCCTTGACGCATCGCCGCACCTCCCCAGATTCGACTGTCGCTCGACCGCCCGTCAGGGGCGGCCACTCATTGACGCACAACACAGGGCACGGGACGAGGATGCGGTGTCGCTGCACTATCGTCTCGGCCCGATGAGGATCGTCTCCGCGGAGGGGGTGCGCAAGCAATGGGATTCGACGCTCGCGCTCGACGGCGTCGACCTGCACCTCCAGCGAGGCGAGGTGCGCGGCCTGCTGGGACCAAACGGCGCCGGTAAGACAACGTTGCTGCGGATTCTCTTCGGACTCGTGGCACCCGACGGCGGGTCGGTCGAGGTACTCGGCAGACGACTGTTCGAGCCGGATCCGGTCGTGCTGCCGGGCGTCGCCGGGTTCGTCGAGAGCCCGAGCTTCTATCCATACCTGTCGGCAAGGACGAACCTCGAGCTGCTCGCCGCGCTCGATGACCCGCGCGCGCGGGACCAGATCGACGAGGTGCTCGAGCTCGTTGACCTCACCACTCACGCCGGTCAGCGCGCCGGCGGCTACTCGACGGGGATGCGCCAGCGCCTCGGGATCGCGGCCGCATTGCTGCGCCGCCCCGCGCTGCTCCTGCTCGACGAGCCGACCAGCGGGCTTGACCCCGCCGGTGCGAGAGCGATCCGCGCGCTGCTCCGGCGCGCCTCGCGGCAGGGCGTCGCGGTGCTGTTAAGCAGCCACGACATCGCGACCGTCGAGGACGTGTGCGACAGCTTCACGATCCTGCGCTGCGGACGGGTGGCATGGGACGGCTCCGCCGCGAGCCTGCGCGCGGCCGCGCCGGAGGCGGCGCATCATCTGCAGACCCGCGACGATGACGCGGCGATGAAGCTCGCACGGGGTCGGCCTGGCGTTCGGGTCGCACCCGCCGGCGGAGACGACGGCGGCATGATCGTCACCGCCGCCGACGACGGGCTTGATGAGTACACATGCGCGCTCGGCCAGGCCGGGATCGGCGTCAGACGGCTCGCGCTGCTGACGACCCCACTTGAATCGATGTTCTTCGCGCTCACCGAGGGCCCGGAGGAAGCGGCCGTGGCGCGCGGTGGCGCCATGCCCGCGCTCGTCGCACCGCCCTTAACCGCGCCCCCCCACCCACGTCGGCGAGCACCGGCGCGAGCGCCCCAGCGGCACCCGAGACCCGCGCGAGCACCCCGCCGCCGACCCAGCTCGAGGGCGGCGAGCGCGGCGCCGGCAGCGTCTACGAGTCGAGCTGCGCAAGCTCGTCAGCCAGACGGCGGTGCGCATCGTCGCGCTCGCTTGCATCCTGGGACCGTTCGCCTTCGCGGGGGTCCTCGCGCTGCAGACCTCGACCCCGTCGGACACGCTCTTCGGCCGCTGGGTGCACACCTCCGGATTCGCGCTCCCGCTCGTCGTGCTGTCGTTCGCGGGCGGGTACGGCCTGCCCATCCTTACCGGCGTGCTCGCCGGCGACATATTCTCTGCCGAGGACCGATACGACACCTGGAAGACGCTGCTCACCCGCTCGTGCGGTCGCGGAGCGGTGTTAGTCGGCAAGACGCTCGCGGCGGCGACCGTGTCGGCCGGGGCGCTCGCCGCCTTCGCGCTCTCGAGCCTCGCGGCGGGGCTCGTCGCGACCGGAGCCCAGGCGCTCGTCGGCCTATCCGGAACGCTCATCTCGCCGGGGCGCAGCGTCCTGCTCGTGCTCGTCAGCTGGGCCTTCTGCCTGTTGCCGACGCTCGCGTTCACGAGCTTCGCGATCGTCTGCTCGGTGCGGTCGCGCAGCGGCGTCGTCGGCGTGCTCGCCCCCGGGGTGCTCGCGCTCGTGATGCAGCTGCTGCTGCTCGTCGGCACCGGAACCATCGTCCAGGGCCTGCTGGTCGCCTCGGCGTTCGATGCCTGACACGGTCTGTTCACCGCTCATCCCTACTACGGACCGCTCATCCGCGGCGCCATCGTCAGCCTCGCCTGGATCACCATATGCCTCGGGCTGGCGTGGATCAGCATCGACGACCGCGCGTACGCCGGAGCGTCCGCGACGAGTCAGACCGGGTGGATCGCTCCGCTGCGCACGGTCACGGCGTCGGCCGCCGTGATCGCCGTGCTCGTCATCGCCTCGAGTTGGGGGCCGAAAGGCGTGACGGCGACGCGCCTCGACAAGGCGATCGCGACCACCTTCAACAACCTTCACGATCCTCCAGCAACGCCTGCTCGGCCACGACCTCCCGCCCGGCGCACAGCTCAACATCCTGCCGACGTGCACGCGCAGGGGAGTCCCGAACCGCGGGCCCGGGGACGACTGGCTGTGCCACATCGACATCTACGCCTTGCAGCCCGGAGCCTCGCCACATCGCGAGGCGGCGATCACCTATGACGTCAGCGTCAAGGCCAACGGCTGCTACCACGCCGAGGCGCCCCCCGGGTTCGTCGGCCAGCAGACGATGCGTGCCGCCAACGGCACAACCGTGATCAACCCGCTGTTCGCGTTCGACGGTTAACTTCGACGTGCTCTAGTGCCGAAAGCGACAGCGGCGGATGGGCGCGCACGGTTCGATGCTTCTGGCGCATTGTGACGACGTCCTTCCGGCAGCTGTCGGAGACCCTCGGAGCACAAAGCGACACGTCGACCGGGCGCGCCATGGCCGCCGTCGCACGAGCGCGTCTCGGATTGGGGGAACCCACATGGCTGGTGTTTGCTGCCACGCGATTCGACGTCAAGCACACGCCGTCAAGCGGGTGTCTCGAACCAGCCGGCGACACCGCCGGATTGCCGCTCTCTGTGGCAGACCACACTGCCACAGCACGTTCTCCTCGGCGGCGGCGTGGACGTCGCGCTCATCGCCTGGGCGGTCGCTAGGTCATCGCTAGGTCCAGCGTGGCTAGGTGTGGCGGCGCAGCGCGTCGAGGCCGCCGCGCAGGAATTCGAGGACCTCGTCGAGGATAGCCATCCCTTGCTCGTGTGGTATCGGGGTGGTCTCGTCGGCCTCCAGAAAGCGGTCTCGGACGGAGTTGAATGCTGCGGTCACCGACGCGGCGGCCAGGATCGCGCGGATGTCATCGGGCTCGGCACCGAGATCCTTCGCGATCGAGGCCGCTAGTAGCGGCTCGATCTCCGCGTGGTGCCCGCGCATCTTCGTCTGCAGCGCCGGACTCGCGAGCATGATCTGCTTGCGCAGGCGCGCGTCCTCGTCGTGGGGCTGTAGTGAAGACAGGAACTCGCGCAGGGCGTCGACGGTCGTCGTGCCCGTCGGACGTTCGTCGAGCGCCGCCTTCAAGCGGCTAACGATGCTTGACTCCTCGCACAGGATGATGTCTTCCTTACTCGTGAAGTACGCGAAGATCGTCCGCGGCGCGATGTCAGCGGCCTCTGCGATGTCGGTCAGCGTCGTCTCGTCGTAGCCGCGCTCGGCAAACAGCCGCAGCGCTGCCTTGGCGATCGTCTCGCGGGTCTGCTGCTTCTTGCGTTCGCGCAGCCCGATCCTGACGGGAGCGGTGTCCACCTTCGGCGTGCTCACTTTATCGGAAGTCTACCGCGCCGCTGCAAGGAAGGCAATTTTGCAAGGACGGTTTGCTTTCGAGGGTCAGTCGTTGTATAAATGCACGGCTTGCAGAATTGCTATCCGTGAAAGTTAGGTCACAAATGCAGAGCATCGCGCGTTGGACGATGGCCCAGAGCCGGACCGTAGTGACCGCGTGGATCGTCGCGGCGATTGGCATCTTCGCGGTGTCGGCGTCGGTTGGGAAGAAGACCGCGAGCGACTTCACGCTCCCGGGAACCGGGACGCAGCACGCGCTCGACCTCCTGCAGAGCCGCTTCCCGGCGCAGTCCGGAGATGCGGATCAGATCGTCTTCCACGCCCGAGCGGGCACACTCGGCGCGGCGTCAGACCGCACGACGATCGATGCGCTGCTCGTCCGGGTCGCCCGCCTGCCGCACATAACCGCCGTCGTCAGTCCCTACGCTCCCGGGCAGCACGCGATCTCGCGCGACGGCACGATCGCGTTCGCGACGGTCGACTTCGACGAGAATGCGAGCGCGCTCCCGACGGCAGCGGTCGACCGGGTGATCTCGACCGCGGAAGCGGCCCGATCTGCATCCCTCGAGGTCCAGCTCGGTGGCCAGGCGATCGAGCAGGCCCAGCAGGCGTCGCTTGGCTTCGCGACGGCCGTCGGGATTGCCGCGGCGGTCCTGATCCTCCTGATCAGCTTCGGTTCGTTCAGCGCGATGGGTCTGCCGATCGCGACCGCGCTGCTCGGGCTCGGCGCGGGGATGGGCGTGATCACGCTCGCCAGCCACGTGATCGACATGCCGAGCTTCGCCTCGGAGCTTGCGCTGATGATCGGCCTGGGCGTCGGTGTCGATTACGCGCTGTTCATCGTCACACGCTTCCGCGAGAACTACCGCACCAACGGTGGAGACGTGCCGCAGGCGGTCCAGCACGCAATCAACACCTCGGGCCGGGCGGTCCTGTTCGCCGGCGTGACTGTGGTGATCGCCCTGCTCGGGATGTTCGCGCTCGGCGTGAACCTGCTCGACGGCGCGGCCGTCGCAGCAGCCATCGGTGTCGTGCTGGTGCTGAGCGCCTCACTCACATTGCTCCCGGCGCTGCTCACGATCAGCGGACCTCGCATCGGCCAGGTCGGACGGCGCCAGCCGAGCCAGGACCCACAGGGCGCCCGACCGGGATTCTGGCTGCGTTGGGTCCAGCGGATCCAGCGACGCCCGGCCACCACCGCGCTGGCGGCGGCCGCACTGATGCTCGCGCTGGCGGCACCCGCGCTCGGGCTCCGACTCGCCTCGAGCGACGCGGGCAACGACCCGACGAGCCAGACGACGAGACACGCGTTCGATCTGCTCGCCAAGGGCTTCGGTCCAGGCTTCAATGGTCCCCTGCAGCTCGCGGTCGCGCTTCCAAACCCCCACGACTCGACTGCGCTTACGCAGATCACGCGCGCAGTCGCTCGCACCCCGGGCGTCGCGTCGGTCGCGGTGCCGCGGCTCAACGCGGCCGGCACGGCGGCCGCGATCGTCGCCTATCCGGTCAGCGCACCACAGAGCGCGCAGACGTCAACGCTCGTGTCGCGGCTGCGTGACACGGTGATCCCGCCGATCGAGCGGAGCAGTGGCGCAGGGGTCTACGTCGGCGGGGCGACGGCGGCGCAGGTCGACTTTTCCCACGTGCTGGCGAGCAAGCTGCCGGTGTTCATCGCGGTCGTGATCGCGCTGGCGGCGCTGCTGCTCGTGATCGTTTTCCGCTCGCTCGTGATCCCTGTGCAGGCCGCGTTGATGAACCTGCTGTCGATCGGAGCATCGCTCGGGATCATCCAGGCCGTGTTCGAGCGGGGGTGGCTGGCCGGGCTGTTCGGAACCCAGGCGGGGCCGATCGATGCGTTCATCCCGGTGCTCGCGTTCGCGATCGTGTTCGGGCTGTCGATGGACTACGAGGTGTTCCTCATCTCCCGCGTGCACGAAGAGTGGCACGCGCGCCGCGACGCCAGCGCGGCGGTACGGGAGGGGCTCGCCCGTACCGGTCGGGTGATCACCGCGGCGGCGGCGGTGATGGTCGCCGTGTTTGGGGCGTTCGCGATCAGCGGCGACCGCGTGCTCGCGATGTTCGGCCTCGTGATGGCGAGCGCCGTCTTCCTCGACGCGCTCGTGGTCAGGATGGTGTTGCTGCCGGCTGTCCTGCAGCTCCTCGGCAAGACCACCTGGGCGCTGCCGCGCTGGCTCGACCGCACACTCCCAAGGCTCGCGATCGAGGCTGAGCACGGGTCGGCGCCGCGGGCGGCGCTGGAGCCGGCCTTCGAGCCGCGGTCATGACCGACGAGCGGACCCTCGATGGGGTGATCGCGCGCCGGCGCGACCAGGTCGCCGCGCTCCGCCGGCTCGACCGCGAAGGGGCGCCACCCGCGGAGCTCGCAAAGCGCAGGAGCCTGATCCCTGCGCCTCCAGGAGCGACTTGCCTATGCCGTACTCGACCTGCTCAACGTCGGCACCCCTTCGCCGAACCAAGCCAGGTAGGTAGTTAGGTGATGTCAGCGTGATAAGAGCACTGTCGATAACGCTCAGGTCGATCCGCTACGGCTGGTCGGTTCAGCTGAGCGACGGCCGCGAGCTGGCGCGGTTCCTGGGCCCGGGCTTCCCATGGTGCGCGCTGCACTACCTAACACGCGCCGCCAAGTCGTTCAGCGCTCCCGGCGAGCAGCCCGGGCCGCGACTGACGCTCTGACGCTCTGAGCTGAGCACAGCACGCGCGTGTGGCCCCGGGGAACGCCGCGCGCCGCGGCGCCGAAGGTCCTTCCATCGCGTCCAGCGCCCGTCCCCGAGCAACCAGTAAGTACTCGACTCGTCCAACACAAGGTGGATATCGCCTCCGCCGAGACAACGACGATCGCTCTCGAGGTCGGCGACTCCGCTCAAACTCATCTCCTGAGCATCGAAGGACCCGGTTGCTGTGACGGACACGCGGCGCACCTTGGATAATGCGCGCAACCGCACGACCGCGCAGCCGCGCAACCGCGCAACCGCGCCGGGGGCGCGCAGCCCTTCATCCCATTTCGTCGCCCGAGGGGACACACGCCGTCCGCGTCCGGACAGCTCGCTGCAAAGGGAGAGCCAGTCGAATCGGCTTCGAGGCGGCATTGGCCAGGCTTCGCCGCGACTGGCCGCTCCCCCTCGCTCATAACCGCACGCTGTCGCCAGTCTCTCGTAAACCAAGCAGTGCTTGCAACTCGTCAGCAAGCACAGTCACGAAAGCCACGGCGCGAAGCCGGATTTCGGCGTCGTTGCTGTTGGCGCACAGGAGCGACGTCGAGAATCAACCGGCGGTCGACGACCTCCTCGTCGGTGGAACTTGCCCATTTGCAACGACGTACGCGAGTAGCGCGACATTGTTGCTCTCGATCGTTTGCTGACCCTCGGCCACGCCGCTGGGATCATGCCGCCGGGACTTTGAGATTGGTTTCCGATCCGGTAGGCGGGTGGACGCCGGCGTTGTTGCCGCTCAGGCTAGTTTCGAATATGAAGCGTTGTTTTCTTCAGGTCACCCAGAACGGGCACCGTGACTTACTGAGAGCCCGGTTTCGCGCACTCGAGCGTGTCTTTTCAGCGCGGCGTTCCGTCCGCGGCATGACTTACCGTCGTGCGCGGTGCTCGATCTCGATCTCGGCGCCGTCCACCGGCCCGGCTTTCGTCCGTTCATGGTGCGCGGCGATGTGTCGGCGTACTGGACCGTCTATGACGGCGCCTACGAGCCGGTGGCGGTCGCGGACTGCTACCTGCGTCGCCTTCGCTTCGGCTGCGGCAGGGCGCTCGGCACCACGCGCGTGTATGCCGGCAATCTGGCGCTGTTCTTCGAGTTCTGCCTGGGAAGCGGTCGCTCGCTGCGCAGGGCGGCATTTGAGTTGGACCGTTTCGTGCACTTCTTGGTGGTGACGCCGATCGAGCGCGGCGGCCGGGGTCAGGGCCAGCTGCGCTCGCCGGAGCGGATCAACCACATCCTCACCTCTGTGCGCGAGCTCTACCGCGAGGCGGTCGCGCGCGGGATGCTGGACGGCGAGGTGCTGCCCGCGCTGTTCTCCGTGAAGCAGGGCTTCGGGCTGCCGGTCGGGGTGGTCGAGGACCAGCAGATGATGCCGCATGAGCGGCCCCGCCACCGGCTGCGGGTCGCCAAGCGCGGTCGGCCTCAGACGGTGTCCATCGAGCAGTTCGCCGGCTTGATGGCGGCGTGCCGGACGTGGCGGGACCGCAGCATTCTGGCGCTGCTCGGGCGGGCGGGCTTGCGTCGTGGCGAGGCGGTCTCGCTGCGCATGTCAGACGTGCACCTGGCCGACTCCTCGCGCGAGCTCGGCTGCTCAGAGCCGAGGCCGCATCTGCACGTGCGCCGGCGCGAGGATCTGGACGGCGGCGCTTCGAAGAGCCTCGATCCTCGGATCGTGCCCGCCGATGACCTGTTGGTGTTCTGCCTGGATCAGTACCTGCTCGAGCGCGCCGCCGTGGGTGGGGCGGCCAGCTGCGATCGACTGCTGGTCAACCTTGACAGCGCCTATCGCGGCCGCGGGATGACCCCGGACCGGGTAGGTGCGCTGCTTTCTTCGCTGAGCCGCCGCGCCGGCCTTGATGCGGCGGTAACGCCGCATCAGCTGCGCCACAGCTTCGCGTCAGAGCTCGAGGCTGCGGGCGCCGGGCTGGTCTTGATCGGGGAGCTGCTCGGCCACCGCCAGATCACCAGCACTCAGGTATATGTGCAGCCGGGCGCGGCGGCGCTGCGGGCGGCTGTTGAGCGCGCCTACGGGCGGATGCGGGGGATCGCCGGTGCCGAGCGCGAGAAGGAGGCGAGCGGTGTCCGGAGCTGAGCTTGCGCCGGTGATCGCGCTGCGAGCGCCCGTTGGCGGCGAGGACGCGCTGCTGCGCCTGTGGCGGGCGGTGGAGCTGCCGCGGCTGATCGAGGCGGGCTATGACGCTGGTGAGGAGCTGTTTCGCCCGGCGTCGGAACATTCGGTGTTCGGCTATCGGCTGTGTCCGGTCGCTGGATGCGCTGCTGCGGTCGAGTCCAGCCCGACCCTGTGCAACGCCTGCCAGCTGCGCTTTGCACGGTTTGCGGGCACGGTCGAGGAGTTCGTGGCGATCCCGCGTGTGTTCACGCACGACGGTCGCGCTGAGCAGCTGCTGTGCATGGTGTGCCGCACGCCGGGGCATGAGCGGCCGGCTGTCAGGCGCAACGGGCTGTGTGAGAGCTGCGACCAGGCCCGCAAGGCTGCCGGCCAGACCGCCGAGGAGTACGCGGCCGATGCGGTGCCCCGCCCGTCGTTTGGGCGCTGCGTGCGTTGCGAGCGCTGGGCGGCCCGCCGGCGTTCGCGCTTGTGCCAGTCCTGTCATGCGCGCTGGCGAGAGCAGGGCAGCTCGGTCCTTGCGGAGTTCGCGGCAAGCCGGCTATGGGGAGCGCGCGAGGCAAGCCGCGAGGTCGATCTATCGGCGTTGCCTGAACGAGCGCGGCTTGAGATCCTTTATGCCGTTCAGGAGCTCTGGCTGGATGGCGACTATGCCTGGGTGGGCACGCGTCGCCTGCAGTGTCTGGTCGACGCGATCGTGCATACGGGCGCCGGCTCGCTGCTTGAGGAGCTGGCACTCCGCCGCGACTGGTCCCGGAATCTGCACCGTCAGCTATGTGGCCCGGTTGAGCGGCTGCTTGCTGATCCCGAGCGCGAGCTTTCGCTGGATGTGTGGCGGATGGGGCTGCTGCGCCCGGACGGCGGGCGGAAGGTCATCGACTATCGCGTGATCACGCAGCCGTGGCTGCGCGAGCTGGTCAAGCAGTGGAACCGCGCGCGACTGGTGTCAAATAGCTTCCACACGCTGCGCCTGAGCGTGCAGTTCGCGGCGGCGCTTTCAGTGGTGTTGGCGCTGCGCGTGGACCGGAGCGAGGACCCGAGCGCGCTGGGGCGCCAAGACGTCGTCGATTTCTTGACGGACCTGCTCGCGCGCGAGCAGGCAGGCGAGATTTCACATGCCCGCCGGGGCGCATGCATCTCATGGCTGCGGACGTTGCTGCGTGAAGCTCACGTGCGCGGGCTCTGCCGGGCGCCGGGACCGGCCGCGGGGCTCTCAGATCAGTTCGCCTTCTGTGTGGCCGACAGTCCTCGTGTGGCGGCGCGCGACCCCGAAGGCGAGCCCGAGCGGGCGCTGCCGCAGGTGGTGATCGACCAGCTGCTTTCAGCGGACGCGATCGCGCTGCTGCACGAGAGTGCCGGCGAGGCGCTCGCCTGCGCGGTCGAGCTGCAGATGCGGACCGGCCGGCGGCCGCAGGAGATCACGCATGCCCCATTGCAATGTCTTGACCACGAGGAGCGCGTGCGCGAGGACGGCAAGCTCGAGCACCTGCCGGTGTTCGTCTACCGGCCCGAGAAGCGACCCAAGACGCGCAAGGAGCTGCCGATCTTCGCCGAGGAGGGCCGGCTGATCAAGCGCATGCAGGCCGCGGCGCGCGAGCGGTTTCCCGATGCCGACCCCACTCGGCTGCCGCTCCTGCCGCGGCAGTACGCCAACCGCTCCGGTCGAAAGCCGCTGGCGCCCCCGATGCTGGCGGTCACAGTCCGCAAGTGGATCAGCGCCTTGGCCGAGCTGATCGGCCCGGACGGCGAGCCGTTTGACCGCACCAGAGTTTTCCCTTACGCGTTTCGCCACTCCTACGCCCAGCGACTCGCGGATGAGGGCGCGAGCGAGTCCGAGCTGATGGACCTGATGGACCACGACTCGTTTGAGACGACCCGCGGCTACTTCCGGATCCGCGCCGAGCGCCGTCGTCGCGCCGCCGAGCACGGCGCCAAGGCGCTGTTTGACAACGAGGGCCGGCGGTTGATGCGCGGCCTTGAGCAGCTCGCAGAGGCCGAGCGCAAGCGGATGGCGCTCGGCTCGCTGGCCGTCCCCTACGGCGCCTGCGTTGAGCCGGCGAACGTCGCCTCGATGGGCGGCGCGTGCAAGTTCATGCACAAGTGCCTGGGCTGCAAGCACTTCCGCACCGACCTCTCGCACCTGCCCGCTCTCGAGACCTATGAGCGCCAGCTCCTCGCCGCGCGTGAGCGGCTGTTGGCCGAGTCCGCGGCGGGTGAGCTTGAGCACTGGGCGCGTGCGGCCGCGCTGCCCTCCCAGGAGGAGATCGAACGGGTGCGCCACCTGATCGGGCGGATCCGCGAGACGCTCGGCGAGCTGCCCGAGGCGGAGCGGGCCGAGCTTCAGGAGCTGCTCTGCGCCGAGCGCACTAACCGCTCAGCGATCCTCGAGCGTCTGCCGGCGCGCAATGAGCTCAACGTGCTCAACGTCGGCGCCACCTTCGACGGGGTGGCTACCTGATGGCCTCTACCGAGCACCTGCGCGCTCATCACAGCCTGCGCTCCCAGCAAAAGCGCGAGGCGGTGCTCTCTGCCGCGCGAGCGATGATCAGCTCCGGGCTCTCGATCGAGTGGGCGCCGCTCGCCCGCAGTGCGGGCGTCTCGGAGAAGTTCATCCACGACAAAAAGCACGCCGATATCAAGGCGCAAGTCACCGAGATGATCGCGACGCAGGCCGGTCACCAGGCCGAGCGCGAGCTGGCCGAAGAACGGGTGACGATCACCTCGCTGCGCGCCGAGCTGCTGAACCTCCGCGCGCGGCTAAGGCGCAAGGACCAGCAGCTGACGGTGCTAGAGCGCAAGCTCTCCCAGCAAGCCGGACGGGAGCTCGAGGCCGAACTGCCCCGACCGCCCGGGTCGCTGATCGAGCAGGCTGAGCTCGCCTCCCAGCGCGCACTTGAGCTCGAAGGCCGCGTCGGCGAGCTGCAGGCGCAGCTTGACGAGCGCGACCGGGAGATCCTCGCGTTGCGCGACTCGCTGCGCAAGACGATCCGCGAGCGGAACGCGGGGACGTGAGCGCGTCCTCGGCTCCCGCACCGCACAGCCCATCGGTGTTGGAGGCGGTCCTGGAACGGATCACCTACGCCAACGAGGACACCGGGTACACGATCGCCCGGGTCGCGACCGACCGCTCCGGCCCCGATCTGTTGACGGTGGTGGGGCCGCTGTTGGGCGCGCAGGTCGGGGAGAGCCTGCGCCTGACCGGCCGGTGGAGCAGCCATCCAAAGTACGGCAAGCAGTTCCAGGTGGACTCCTACACCACGGTGCTGCCGGCCACGATCCAGGGGATCCGCCGCTACCTGGGGTCCGGGATGATCAAGGGGATCGGGCCGATGATGGCCGAGCGGATGGTGACCCATTTCGGCACCGAGATCCTGAGCATCATCGAAGAGCAACCCGGCCGGTTGATCGAGGTGCACGGGCTCGGCCCGAAGCGGACCAAGCGGATCGCTGATGCGTGGGAGGAGCAGAAGGCGATCAAGGAAGTGATAATGTTCCTGTCCGGTGTCGGGGTGTCGACGTCGCTGGCGGTGCGGATCTACAAGACGTACGCCGACAGTTCGATCTCGGTCGTCCGCGTCGAGCCGTACCGGCTCGCGTCAGAGGTCTGGGGGATCGGGTTCAAGACCGCGGACACGATCGCTCAGGCGGTCGGGATCCCGCACGACAGCCCGCAGCGGATCAAGGCCGGGCTGCAGTACACGCTCTCACAAGCCGCCGATAACGGGCACTGCTACCTCCCCGAGCCCGACCTGGTCCGCGACGCCACCAAGATCCTGGAGGTTGACTGGGAGCTGATCGGCCCGTGTCTGGATCAGCTCGTGACCGAGGACGGTGTTGTCCGTGAACCGCTGCCAGCCAGCGACCCGGCGGACGCCAGCACGGTCGCGGCGGTCTACCTGGTGCCGTTTCACCGCGCCGAGCGGTCCCTCGCCGGCAGCCTCTTGGACCTGTTGAATTCAAGCGACGAGCGGTTGGCGGCGTTCACCGAGGTCGACTGGGACAAGGCTCTGGGCTGGCTGCAGCGCCAGACCGGCCAGGACCTCGCTGCTGGCCAGCAACAGGCGGTCACGCTCGCGCTCACAAGCAAGGTCGCGGTGCTGACGGGCGGCCCGGGGTGCGGGAAGAGCTTCACCGTCCGCTCGATCGTCAAGCTCGCCACGGCGAAGAACGCGACGGTGGTGCTGGTCGCGCCGACCGGCCGGGCTGCCAAGCGCCTCGCGGAGCTGACCGGACACGAGGCCTGCACCGTTCACCGGCTGCTAGAGCTCCAGCCCGGCGGCGAGGCGAAATACGATCGAGAGAACCCGCTTGACGCCGACCTGGTCGTGGTCGACGAGACCTCGATGATGGACGTGATCCTCGCCAACAAGCTGATCAAGGCGATCCCGCAAGGAGCGCACCTGCTGCTCGTCGGCGACGTCGATCAGCTCCCCTCGGTCGGCGCCGGCGAAGTCCTGCGCGACCTACTCGCCGCCGGCAACATCCCGCGGGTGCGCCTGACCCAGATCTTCCGCCAAGCCCAACAGTCGGGCATCATCGTCAACGCCCACAGCATCAACCACGGCCAACCCCCACAGCTCACCGGCTTCCCGGACTTCTACTGGTTCGGGTGCGACCCTCCCGAGGACTCCGGCCTGCACCCCGCCGAGGAGACCGCGACACTCGTCGTGGACATCGTCGCGCGGCGGATCCCCGCCAAGTTCGGGCTTGACCCCGCCCGCGATATCCAGGTGCTCACCCCGATGCATCGCGGCCCCGCCGGAGCGGGCAACCTCAACGCCCTTCTCCAGGAAGCCCTCACTCCACACCGAGACGGGACGCTCGAGAAGCGCTACGGCGGGCGGGTGTTCCGCGTCGGGGACAAGGTCACCCAGCTGCGCAACAACTACCAGAAGGGCCGGGCGGGGATCTTCAACGGCACCGTCGGGGTCGTCACCGGCTTCTCCCCCGAAGAGCAGACCATGACTGTGCTCACCGACGAAAACGAGCAGGTCGACTACGACTTCGCCGAGCTCGACGAACTCGCGCACGCCTACGCGATCACGATCCACCGCTCCCAAGGCAGCGAATACCCCGCCGTGGTGATCCCGCTCACCACCTCGTCCTGGCTGATGCTGCAACGCAACCTGCTCTACACCGGCGTCACCCGCGCCAAGCAGCTCATCATCCTGGCCGGATCCCGCCGCGCACTCGCGCAAGCCGTCCGCACCCCCGGAGCCGGCCGTCGGCACACCGCACTCGCCCACCGGCTCTATCCCGCCGCCGAGAGACCCCTGAGCGACGTGTCGCGCGACGTGTCGCTCTGGCGGGCGAAAGCCGTCAGCGCGTCGATCACCGTCGGCCCGTGACCGCGCCGGGACGGCCGCTACGGTGCCCGGCATGATCGACGTGAAGCTCACCGCCAGCGACTTTGAACTCGAGCTCTACGTCGACGGCTACGAGTTCCCCGACTTCAACACCGGCCGTGACGCCAACGGGCTGACCTGCGAGATCGAGCTCGACCTCAAACGACAACGCCTGGACCTCCACGCCGCTCACAGCCTCATCCTCTACACCTTCGAGCTGGCCGAGTTCGTCGATCAGCTCCACGCGCTCGAACACGCCCCGGACGGCCAGGCGACGCTCGGTGACCCAGACCACGACTCAGGCGACGAGTTCGGCATGACCATCACGCTGAACGGCGCACACGGCACGCTCGATGGCTTGCTCGCCGAGAGCACGACCACCCGGCTCACGTTCGAGATGATCAACATCGACCGCTCGTTCGTCCGCGACACGCTCACAAAGCTCGCCGCGATCCTCGCCGTCTTCCCGGTCCGCGGCGACCCCGCCGTCGACTAAACCCCAACTCCCCGGTCCAAGCGCCTCAACTGCCGGCCGGCGCTCCCGGCAGACCGTCGCGACCATCCCGGCGAGCGGCCGGCCGAACGCCCTGACGTCGCCACCGCGTCGCGGTCCAGCAAGCGTTGACGAACGCACGCTCCTCATCGTTGGAGGATCACATCTCCCGCATTCGGCAGACCGCCTACGTCGCTGACGCGACACGGCTCCCAGCCGACATCGCCGAGCAGCACCACCGCGTCCCAGTCCCCATCGTCGTACACGAACACCAGCTGCTCGCCGAACCTGTTCTCGAAATACCCCAGATAGCGCCGCGGCCGCTCCTCGATCACAGGCGCGAGCGACGCATGATGATTGCTCAGCCGCATCAGCTCCTCGTCGTCCATACGACGAACGATGACCGAAGCGGCGGCGGAACTCAGAACCGCATCGCTCCTCCCGGCCCGAATGGAGCATCGAGCCCGCCCAAGGTGGGGAATGCCCACGATCGGAGCTGAGGAATCCTCGTGATCGTCCACTCGCCGGTGCGTCCACGCACCGTCCACAACGTCAACCAGGCTAAGGGGCAACGTCGAAACCTGTGCTGAAAACAGTTTGGAACGGCAGTTTCGAATCTGCAACGTAGTTTCGAATGAGAAGCCGAGCGCGCCACGGATCCTGGAACGGGGGGCGGTGCATCCCGGGCGAAGGGTCGTGCTGTCCGCGCGGAGCAGGTCTGGGCTCGGCGCGGGCGGCATGCTCGTCGCGACCACGAAGCAGGACTGCCGCGACTCGTCCGGTCCTCGCGCGCGACCATTGATCGCGGGCGGGTGGCTGCTCGTTCACGGCTCAAGCAGCAGCGACGGCGCGGACGCGCTGGTGGCCTCTTCGGTGCTTGCAGATCCTGGCCTCTGAGTTAGCGCCCCACGGCGGGTCGTCGCCCCGCCCCGACCCGTCTCGGTGCGCTGCGTGCGCGCTTGTGGCGAGGAGCGGGACGCGACCCCAACATCAGCTGGAGTCTGCTCTGAGCGTCTCACGTACTTCCGCTTACGCCCTGGTGGGGCAGTCCGGGGACCACCGGGGTGTGGGGCCAAGGGAGCGGAGTGCTGCTCTTGGTCGTCGGCGGGCTGGGCTCGGATCAGAGCGAAAACCACAAGCACGCGGCTGAATTTGGGAGGATGGCCTCGGTGCCTGATCCATTTATCGAACGCGACCAGCTCGACGCCGCACTCGAGGTTGCGGCAACGATGGCTCGGAGCTATCTGGAGCGCATCGGCACTGAGCGCGTGCTGAGTCCGGATACCGAGGATGCGATCGGCCGGTGGAGCGATCCGATGCCGGAGGAGGGCGTGGGGACATTGACCGCTCTGATGGAGCTAGGTGAACGTGCGCGCGAGGCGGCGACGCGGTCGAGCGGACCGCGGTTCTTTCATTTCGTGATGGGTGGCGGTACTCCCGCGGCGCTCGGCGCGGACTGGCTTACCTCGGCCTACGATCAGGTCGCGTTCGGGTGGGCTTCCTCGCCGCTTGCCGCTCGCTTGGAGCAAGTTGCAGTCGACTGGCTGCGCCAGTTGTTCGAGCTCCCCGCTGACTTCGGCGGAGTGCTCACAACGGGCGCGACGATGGCGAACTTTGTTGCCCTGGCAGCGGCGCGCAACTGGTGGGCAGAGCTTCAGGGTGTCGATGTCGAGGAAGAGGGCGTGGCGGGGCTGGCGCCAGCCCTGATCCTGTCAAGCGGCTACTTGCATCCGGCCGCCAGCCAGGCGTTAGGCATGCTCGGTCTTGGGCGGAGGAACATCCGGCGGCTGGCGAGGGACGAGGTCGGCCGGCTCGACATCGCCGCGCTCGAGCGCGAGCTGAACCAGGCTGCAGGGCCCGCGATCGTGATCGCTAATGCCGGTGAGGTGAACGCCGGCGACTTCGATCCGATCGCCGATATGGCCGACCTGTGCGAGCGCCACACCGCGTGGCTACACGTTGACGGCGCGTTCGGGCTGTTCGCACGGCTGACGCCGATCACGCGGGCGCTCACCGAGGGCGTCGAGCGGGCCGACTCGGTCATCTCCGACGGGCACAAGTGGCTGAACGTCCCGTACGACTGCGGCTTCGCCTTCGTCCGGGAGATGGAGCGACTGCCAAGGGCGCTGAACGTCGGCGCACCCTATCTGCCCTCTCCCGACGATCCACACCCGAACTTCGCGTTCGTCTCGCCCGAGAACTCACGCCGTGCCCGCGCACTGCCGGTGTGGGCGACGCTCCGTGCCTACGGACGCGTTGGCTACCGTGAGATGGTCGAGCGGCATGTGAGGCTCGCGCGACACCTGGCCGAGCGCGTGGACAGCAGCCCCGAACTCGAGCGGCTCGCCGATGTCCCGCTGAACATCGTCTGCTTCAGGGCACACCCACCGGGTGCCAGCGAGGAGCAACTCAACGAGCTCAACACCAGCCTCGGTGATGCGTTGCGCGCCGACGGGCGTGTGTTCGTCGGCACAACCATCTATGCGGGGAAGACCGCGCTGCGGCCGGCGATCGTCAACTGGCAGACCAACGCCCACGACATCGACCTCCTGGTCGACGTCGTCCGCGAGCTCACCGAGACCGAAGTCGCCCTGGGTCGCTGACGGCGCGCCGGTCCGTCTCCCGGAATTCCGAATAAGGGGGTCTCTATCTAAATCAGGTGCGCGAGGGCGTCGCCTCGCGCCACGGCCGCGCGGCGATCGCGGGCGCGGGGGACCGCAGTGGGAGAGGAGGTCGGCGCCCACCCGGTCGCGGGCTGACA
>JBKQIR010000059.1:0-15764 GCA_052148275.1 Solirubrobacteraceae bacterium | reverse complement strand
CCGCTGACATGCTCGCGACGGAGAGGTGGCGAAGAGGACTTGTACGGTATCAAGGCGCTGCTCGTCGATCCTGTGCTGACGGTCCTAGCGTAAGGATCCCTGTCCCGCTCACCAACCGCAAGGGCCATCGATCATGCGCCGATCCTAGAGAAGGGCAGACTCGCCCTCGGCCGCGCGCCGCCGTCGACGCTGCTCCTTCTCATCACCTAGCAACCGTCACCGCGTGCACCGTCGATTCGGGCCGCGTGGCCACTCCCTCCTGGCCGCGCAACGCAGCGAAAGCTGCCCAATGACACCGCGGAACCGTCTCGAGACCGAAAGCGGTCCGTTCCCGCAAGTGATGGGATCGCGAGGCGCAACCCCGCTCCCGAGGCCGACCAGGAAAGGCAGTCGAGCGTGAGATTGCGGTGCTCTCATGGGTGCCTGGAGGGCAGGACACCCACCCTTTTCATTGTTGTGCTACAACATTCTTTATGGCAACGGTGAGCTCCCCGCGTGTTGATCGTGACGCGCGGCGCCGTTCCCTGCGGCCGGGCTCAGCCTCGCCACCGGCCCGGTGCTCGGGGGCCTTTTGGTCAGCGGGCTCGGTTGGCGTTCGATCTTCTGGATCAACATTCCCGTCGGTCTGATCGCGATCACGCTGACGCACCGGTTCGTGCCCGAATCGTGGGCTGAGCATCCCCGGCGGCTTGACCCTTCCGGTCAGCTGCTGGTGATCGCGCTGCTGGGCTGCCTGACGGCGGGGATCATCGAGGGGCCACGCAGCGGGTGGGGCTCGGCGCTGATCGTCGCGCTGTTCGCGGTTGCTGCGCTCGCGGCGATCGCGCTGGTGGTGGTCGAGTCCCGGCGGCGTGAGCCGTTGATCGACATGCGGTATTTCCACAGCGTGCCGTTCTCGGGCGCGGCGCTGATCGGCGTGGTCGGGTTAGCGCCTTAGGAGGCTTTCTGTTCCTCAGCACGCTGTATCTACAGGATCTTCTGGGCTATGGCGCGCTGCACGCCGGATTGCTCATGATGCCGATGGCCGCGATGGGCGGCGTGTTCGCCATCGTCTCAGGCCGATTGGTGGCCAGCCGTGGACCGAGGCGTCCGCTCATCATGTCCGGTGCGCTGACAGCCGCGGGCGCGATCCTATTGATCGGCCTCAGCGCGCACACCGCGGTGTGGTTACCTGGTCGTCGCCTACCTCGTCTTCGGCGCCGGTTCGGGCCTGGTCAGCCCTCCGATCACTAATGCCGCGCTCTCAGGCATGCCCGACGACCAGGCCGGTGTCGCCGGCGCGATCGCCTCCACCTGTCGCCAGATCGGCGCGGCGGTCGGGGTCGCGGTCACCGGTGCGATCATCGCCGGCAGCTCGGCCGGCTTCGTCCGCGCCAGCCACGCGGCGTGGGCCGTGGTCGCCGGCTGTGGAGTGATGGTCATGCTGCTCGGCATCGTCTCGACCGGACGCTGGGCGCTGGCGACCGCCGAGCGAGACGCCACACGCCTGGCCACTGACATGAGCCCGCCCCGGAAGGAGCCCGATGAGCCGATCGACCACACCGCCAGACACCGCATCCTGGGTGTGGACCGCGCTGCAAGAGTTCGTCACCGGACACGACCGGCGGCGGGCCCTCCGCGCCGCCCTCGATCTCGGGCCCGGGAAGGTCGAGGTGCTGATCAAGCTCGCCGACGTTCCGATGACCCTGCGAGAGATCACGCGCCGCCGAAATCGACCCGCCAGCCGCGACCGTCGGCGTCGACCAGCTCGAGGCGGAGGCCTGGTCCATCGCACCCCCAACCCCGACGACAACCGCCGCAAGCTCGTGCACCTCACCGACGCCGGCCGCGACGCCGCCCAACTTGCCCACACGATCCTCAACGAGCCACCACCAGCACTGACCAACCTGGACCCGATGACCTCACCCGGCTCGACGAGATCCTCACCCAGCTCCAGACCAACAGCAGATAGAGAACCAACCAAGACCATGCCCGCAAACCCCATTGGCCGCGCATTGCGCAACCGACACGTAGGACACCACACCCTCGTCTGGGCACGTCCCGACATGCAAGCACCCGAGAGCTTCACCCTTACCAGCCCGGCCTTCGAGCACGGCACCCCGATCCCTGAGCGGCACCGCGGCAGGATCTTCGGCTCCAACATCTCACCCGCACTCGTCTGGACGACACCGCCAGCCGAGACCGCCGAACTCGTGCTCATCGTCCAAGACCCCGACGTCCCGCTCAAGACGCCCGCCACGCACGCGCTCACGCTCGGCATCAACCCATCGCTCGACGGCCTTCCAGAAAACTGCCTTACCGACCCCAGCCCGATCCCCGGAATCAAGCACGGCAAAGGTCCCCTCGGCCGCCGCGGCTGGGCCGGCCCCAAACCGCCGCGCTCACACGGACCACACGCTTACGTCTTTCAACTCTTTGCCCTGGACTGCCACCCCGACCTGCTCGACAAGTTCACCCTCGCCGACGCACTCCACGCCATGACCGGACACGTCATCGCACGCGCCCGACTCGACGGCACCTACGAAATCCGATAACCGCGCCAAGCTCCCTCGAGGCGCCGGTCAACCCGTCCTGAATCTGAACTCCAGAGGCACCCTCGCCGTCGCCGAGCGCGGCACCCGCCGAGTGTCGCGAAAGGAGGACTGAGTCGCATCGGCGCTACCACCAGCAGTGTCTACACAAGAACCCCGATGGGCTACTGCGGTCTGGGCGGCACCGGCGTGAGCTGCCCGATCGGCCTCGCGGCTCCCGCCGTCCAGGTGTAGGCGCCCGCAGGGGTAGTGGCCGCCACCCATATGTACGGGACGGCCGCTACGAGGTGGACAGCTTCGGGATGGTGTCGATCGCGTCCTTCGCCTGCGGGTCGCCGACGTCGAAGTCGTTCCCGAACTCACGGAGCGCGTCGTCGGGGTTGCAGGAGAAGGACGCCATGGCGCCCACCGCTTTGACGACCGCATTGGCACCCTTGAGGATGACGGTGAGGCCTACCTTGAGCGAGGCCATCTGCGCGACGAAAAGGATCCGCGGCCGTCCCTTCGCATAGGCGGTCGTGTGCCCCGCCTGCAGATCGGCTGCGATCGAGCGGGCGGTCGTGTATCGATCGGTTACCCCGACCGTGATCGTCGCGATGACGCTCCGGGCGAGATCGCCCATCCCGATCCCGGCGAACGGCTTGCCCTTGAGCGCCACGCATGCGAGGTTGGCCTTGGTGACGAGCTTCGAGGCATCGATCCAGTTGCTGTCGCCTGCGCTCATCTCACGGAGGATGGGCTGCAGATCAGCGGCGGTCACCGGCCCGCCGGCAACCGGCGGCGGCGGGGTTGCGAGCACGGCCGCCGGCAGGGAGATCGTGACCGCCGCAACGGCGAGCGCTGTGAGCAGCAGGAGGCGGCGCATCCACGCAGCAGCCTAATGACGTCCACGCGCGAGTGTCAAGCGCTCAGGGGCGCTTGACGGGGATGACCGCGCTGGTCGCCACCCAGCACGAGCTACGGTAGTAGTGCGGCGCCTCCGCACCCGGTAGGGGTTCGGCGGCGAGCAGCGCGCCCCACTGGGCGGCACGCCGGCGCACGAGCTTCGCCCACGTCGAGGCCCGCGCCGCTTCGCCTTCCGTCAGCGGCCGCACGTACAGCAGACGCTGGCCGGGCTCCAGAGCGCCGACAAGGCGCGCGCCATCACGCTCCGGGCAGCCTCTGGGACCGAGCCTCCGTTCGCCGGAAAGCCGGCCCGTTCGGCGAAGATGCCCGATCGCGGTAGGTCTGCTTGGCCGCCGGTGCACACCGCCTCTAAAGCTGGGATGCTCGACGAAGTGCTCGGCGGCTCGCCCCGCTGGTCGTGAGCGCGTGGCCGACGTCGGCTGCTGCCGATGCTCAGCGTTAGCCCGAACCGGTCGATAAGGTTGTGTAACGGCATGATGAATCCGGACGAGCTCGAACTCAAGCAGCTCCCGATCCTCGCGGTGGATGACAGCGAGGTGAACCTGATGCTCTTGAGGCGAATCCTCGAGCGGGCCGGATACGCGAACATCGTCGTCACGACCGACCCGTTCCGCGTACCTCAACTGTTCATCGAGAACCGCCCGCGTCTCGTGCTTCTTGATCTCCACATGCCGAAGATGGACGGGTTCCAGATCATGGAGCAGCTTGGCTCGATTACCGGCGAACGGAGACGCATTCCCTTCCTCGTGATCACGGCCGATGCCACGCAGGACGCCAAGCGCCATGCCCTCTCGGTCGGCGCCCGCGACTTCCTCACGAAGCCGTTGGACGACATCGAGCTGGTGCTGCGAGTGGGCAACCTGCTGCAGGTCGAGCTGCTCCAGAACCGGCTGTATGAGCACAACGCGAAGCTCGAGATCGAGGTTGCCGAGCGCACTCGCGATGTGGAGCAGGCCCGGCTGGAGATCCTCGACCGTCTCGCACTCACGGTCGAGTACCGCGACGACGACACCCAGGAGCACGCTCGGCGGATCGGACGGACCAGCGCACTGCTGGCGCGCTCGCTGGGCCTCCCCAGCCGCGAGATCGAGTTGATCTCACGCGCTGCACAACTCCACGACATCGGCAAGATCGGTGTCTCGGACGCGATCCTGCTCAAGCCGGGCAAGCTGACCGGCGAGGAGTTCGAACACATCAAACGGCACACCACGATCGGTGCCACGATCCTTTCCGGCAGCCAAAACCCCCTCCTCAAGATGGCTGCGCGCATCGCCCTCACTCACCACGAGCGATGGGACGGCGGCGGCTACCCTGGTGGCCTCAGCGGTGAGCAGACGCCGCTGGCGGGCCGCATCGTCGCCGTGGCCGACGTGTTCGACGCGCTCACCCATGGGCGCCCCTACAAGGATGCGTGGTCCCCGCAGGCGGCCGTCGCTGAGATCGTTCATCAGGCCGGCCGGCAGTTCGACGTTCACGTGGTCGAGGTGTTCCTCGGTCTCGAGCACGCAACGCTTCTGAGCAGCGTTGAAGGGTGGCAAGCGCCCACCGTGGAGGTGGGTCTCCTCACGCGCTCGCCGGTCAAATAGCATCGCCGCACGCAGTCACGGCCACGGGAGATCCCTCACCAGATCTGGACGCCGTGCGCGTCGAAGAAGCCACCGGTCGGCCCGTCCGCTGCGATCATCGCGTAGCGGACGATCACGACGGCGCCCTCCTCGACGCTTTGCACGCCGCGATGCGCGTTGAGATCGGTCGCCGTGTAGCCCGGGTCGACAGCGTTGATCCGCATCGACGGAAACGCCGTCGCGTACTTGATCGTCAGCATGTTGAGCGCCGCCTTGGAAGACGAGTAGCCCATCGCGCTGACCGCTGCCCAGGGTCCATCGGGATCCGAGGCGTGACCGAGGGATCCGAGGCCGCTTGACACGTTGACGACGACCGCAGCCTTGGATCTCTCGAGCTGCGGGAGGAATGCGTGCAGGACGCGCACAGGCCCGAACACGTTCGTCTCGTAGATCTCGCGCATGTGAGCAGCTGTCGTCTCGGCCGGCGCGACCCGTTCGCCGGCGATTCCTGCGTTGTTGATGAGCACGTCGAGGGCGCCGACCGTCTCAGCCGCCGCCGCCACCGACGCATCGTCGGTCACATCGAGCGCGACGAGCTTCGCGCCGATCGCTTCGGCTGCCTGGCGCCCGCGAGCAGGGTCGCGGGCGCCCACCCAGACCTCGTGGCCGGCGGCCGCGAGCTGACGGGCCGTCTCGAACCCGAGGCCCTTGTTCGCTCCGGTGATCAGTGTTGTCGTCATGTTCGAGACTATGCCCGGTCGCGCCCCCGCGGGTCGCGGGAAGCCGTCCGCGCAGACGGCGTCGCAAGCCGCAACCCTTGGTGACGGTGGTCGCCTGCGGGCGACCACCGTCGATCACACCCGCCCGAGCGGACGCGTGACCGCGGCCCGGACGCTGTGGGTGCAGGCTGGCAGACGGTAGACGAGCAGGTCACCGCCGCGCATGGGCCGCAGCCGCAGGGCGGCAAGCAGGTGCCCTCGGCCGGAACGGTCGTTCCGGACGATGGCGTAGTCGATCCCGTAGCGGCACATGATGCGCTCGAGCCCCTGGACCTGCCCAGGGCCGACGCGCGGGCTCGAGAGCTCGGACAGCCCTGCGAGCGGCCGGTATCCCGCAGGGATCACCTGCATCCAGCGATCGATGAGGCGAAAGCGCATGCCGTCGGCCGCCTGCGCGTAAAGCGCGCGGTCATCCACCGCCCATAAGGGAAGGGAGATGACCGTGCTCTGCGGATGGATCAGGCGAGCGAGGTAGTTCCGGCGGATCGACGGCGGCGTCGGGCGCCACCACAGCGAGGTCCCGGACGCCGGCACCAGAGACACGATCGCCAGGCCGGCGGCGACCCAGCGCCATTGGGATCGCGCCGGCGCGCCGGCCAGCCAGATCGCGACGATCGCGCCCGCGGCGAGCGCTGTGTACATCGCGAACCGCGCCGGCATCGCGTCCGAGAGCAGCGGCGTCTGAAACAGCAGCGAGCCGGGAAGCCATCCGGTCACGCGGCCGTCGGCCGCCAGCATACGAGCAGCGTCGCCGCGACCTGCAGGTGGGCCATTCCCTCCGCGAGCTGATAGCTCGAGAACCCGAACAGCATGCCCCCGGCAATCGAGGGCCAGAGCCTGCCTGTGAGCTCGCGAACACAGCGCGTACGCCGCCCAGGCGGAGCAGGCCGGGGCCAGCACGCACAGCAGATTCCAGGCCACCGCCGGGCCGAGCGTCAGCGTCACTGGGGCGGCGAGCAGGCTGAGCGCCGGAACCGTCGTCGTCCAAAGCACATCGCTTCCGTAAGGGGGCCACAGCCATGTGTGAGACGAGTGGATCGAGGCCGTGCTGGACCGCGAACGGCCACCATCGCAGGCCCCACACGAAGATCTGGACGTCGGGGCCCGATCCGATCGTTCCGCCCGAGAGCGACGTGAGCGCATAGCGCCCGATGTAGAGCACCGCGATCGCGAGATACAGCAGCATGACACCGGTGCCCTGCCAGGCTGCCGTGCGGCGCTCGGGCAGCGTTCGCGCCGCACGCTGTAGACGGAAGCGACGCGAGCCGGCGAGCCGCAGACCGGCAGCCTGCGGGCCGGCGCGCGCCCGAGGGCGCCCGCCGGAATGTGCTGGTGCATCCATCCACATCCCTCCCGATCGGAACGAACGACGGAGTTACATGATCAGCGCTCGTGAGTATAGCCAACGGTCGATCCGCCAACGGGTCCCCGCCGGCGCGCCCCGCCGCTTGGCTGGCGCGCCGCCTCGCGGGGCTCGGGGCGCAGATGCTCAGGCGCGACGCTCGAGGCGTGCGCTCGGGGGGACGTGCCGATCCTGCCGGCTGACGCGGATCGCGCGCTGGATGTCCGCCTGCGTGACGACACCCGCCGGGCGGCGCGCCGTGTCGATCACGACGGCCCGTCCGACGCGCCCGAACGCCGGACGCTCCAGCAGCACGGCAACATCCGCGTTCAGGTCGACCAGCAACGCCGAATCGCGCTCGGCGAAGTCGACGGCGAGCACCGTGAACCGGTCGCTGCCGACAGGACGCTCGAGCTCGGCGTCGACGGCGCGCTCGAGGCCGTCGATGGTGAGCAGGCCGACGACCGCGCCCGCCTCGTCGACCAGCGGGAAGCAGGAGTGGGCGCAGCGCTGCAGGGCATTTTGCGCCTCGGCGACCGTCGAGCACGCAGGGATCGTGGTCGCCGGCGTCGACATGAGCTCGCGGACCGTGACGCCGCTGAGCGCGGCCAGTACCTGCTCCTGCGCCTGCTCCGCCCTGCCGGCGACGACCACGAAGCCGCCGATCATCGCGAGCACCACACCACCGACGGCACCGTCGAGCCATGCCAGGACACCGAGCCCGACCATCAGCCACCCGAACACGCGGCCGAGGGTCGCGGCCACACGGGTCGCGCCCGCGAGATCGCCGCTGCGCCGCCACATCAGCGCTCGGGCGATGCGACCGCCGTCCATCGGAAACGCGGGGACGAGATTGAAGCCCAGCAGGACGACGTTCATGTACACCTGGTACATGACCACGGCGCTCACTGCACTCGGTGTCGAGCGCGGTAGGAGCAGCGCGAGGACGATGAACAGCGCCGCGATGACGGCCGTCACCCCCGGACCGGCGGCAGCGTAGCGCAGCTCGTCGCCCGGACCACGCGGGTGGCCCCGCAGTCGCGAGACCCCGCCCAGCAGCCACAGGTCGATCTCCTCCACCTCGATCCCGCGCTGGCGTGCCACGATCGCGTGACCGAGCTCGTGGGCGAGCACACTCGCGAACAGCAGCAGTACGCTGAGCAGCCCGAGACCGTACGCGGCCAGCGGCCCGATCCCCTTGACCTCGGTCGGGTAGTAGCTGTCTCCCAGCACCCAGGTGAAGAGCGCAACGATCAACAGCCACAACGGGCTGATCCCGATCGGGATGCCCGCGATCCGGGCGATCCGGAAGCTGCGGCCGGGCATACCTCCAGCGTGCCAGCTCGCTCGCGCGTTGCCATCGGTGATTCGCAGAGAGAGCACGCGGCAGGCTACGTACGGATCGATGAAATCGCTACAGAACCGGATGTCGCTGCCGTACATGCGAGAAGGATGTTTGTTTGCCCCGACCGGACCGACCTGGAGGAACGATGAGCGAGCTTGCGCAGCTCTACAAGATCAACGACGAGAACCTGGCGCTGCGCCGAACCTTCATTCGCCTCACGGACGACGACGTGCGAGCGCTCGCCGGGCTGGCTCCCTGGGCGCGCGAGCTGGCGCCAAAGCTGGTCACCGAGTTCTACGACCACCAGTTCTCGTTCGCACCTACGGCGGATTTCTTCGCGGCGCGCGCCAAGCAGTCGCGCATCACGCTCCAGGAGTTGCGGGCAGCGCTCGAGCGCGCGCAGGCCAACTACTTTCGCGAGATCTTCGATGAGGCCGCGAGCGGCGAGGGCTTCGGGGTCGCGTACTTCGAGAAGCGCCTGCGCGTCGGACGCCTCCACAACGAGATCGACCTGCCGGTGAAGTGGTACGTCGGCAGCTACCCGCTGTATTTCGACCTTTTCCGCACGCATCTGGCCGCGCATCTGCCGAAGGACGCAGACACGCGGGCGCGCGCCGAGCACGCGCTTATGACGGTGTTCAACCTGGACATCCAGGCGATCGTCGAAGCGTTCTACTTCGACACGTTCACGGCGATGGGCGTGCGCCTGCAGTCGATCTCCGTCCAGTCGAGCCGGCAGGACCTGTCGGACCACGGGGGCGAGCTCAAAGGGCTCGTCAAGGTTCCGTTGGAGGGGATCGCACGCACGCTCGTGCACCTGAAGCAGACCTCGACCAACATGGCGAACACCTCCGGCGACGTTGGCGTCGCCGTCGGCCAGGTCGCGGAGGCAATCACCGAGGTCGCGCGCAGCGCCGAGAGCCAGGTGCGGATGATCGAGGATGCCCGCATCGTCGCCGAGAAGACCGCCGAGGCCGCGAGCGAGTCGCGTCGCAGCGCCACCGAGGGAACGGAGGCAGCTGCCGAGGTCACCGAGACGATCGACGCGATCGCCAAGTCCTCCACCGCGGTCAGCGAGACGATGAACCGGCTCGCGGCGAAGTCCGAGCAGATCGGCGGAATCGTCGAGACGATCAACGGGATCGCCGGCCAGACCGACATGCTCGCGCTCAACGCCGCGATCGAGGCGGCGCGCGCCGGCGAGCACGGCCGCGGCTTTGCCGTCGTCGCCGAAGAGGTTCGCCGGCTTGCCGAGCGCTCACAGCGGGCAGCGGGCGAGATCCGCACGATCATCGAGGAGATCCACGACGAGACGGCCTCGGCGGTCACCGTCGTCAGCAAGGGCGCCGAGCGCACACGCGAGGGCGCGGCGGTGGTCGAGCGGGCGCGCGCCGCGTTCATGGCGATCGCCGAGAGCATCGGCGACATCGACACGCGGATCCGCGAGATCGTCGCCGCGACCGATGGCGTCGTGACCGTCGCCGAGCAATCGTCCGCCGCCGCCGAGGAGGTCTCCGCCTCCACGCAGGAGACGGCTGCCTCCGTCCAGGAGGTCGCTGCCGCCGCACGCGGGCTAGAGGACACGGCACACGATCTCGAAGAGATCGTCGCGAGCTTCGATCTGAAGGTCGCCTGACCGTCTTGAGGCCGCGCAGCAGCGCCGGCACACGGCACCGGTTGATCAGTCAACTATAATTGTTGCGGCATCATGTCCACCGCATCTCAGTCGCTCGACGGCGCCGCACTCGAGGCTTGGCGGAGCTACCTTCAGAGCCACGCCTCGATCGTGCGCGAACTGGACGCCGAGCTGCTCGCGGAGCACGGGATGACCTCGCGCGACTACGAGGTGCTGCTATATCTCGCGCAGGCGCCCGAACGGCGCCTGCCGATGTCGGCACTGTCGGAGCTCACGATGCTGACGCGCTCAGGCATCACACGTCTGATCGACGGGTTGGTGTCTGCCGGCCTGATTGAGCGCGTGTCCTGCCCCAGCGACGCGCGAGTGTCGTATGCGCAGCTGACCGACGTCGGCTACGAGCGACTCCGGCAGGCCGGATGCACGCACGTCGCGAGTATCCGCAGGTTGTTCCTCGAGCGCTTCAACGCGCAGGAGATCGAGCAGCTCGCGGCGCTGCTCAGCAGGCTCCCGGGGGCCCATCAGGGCGCCTGCACAGTCGAATAGCGGATCAGCAGCTGCCCCGCGCACGCGGGCTTACATGTCGGATCAGCGGCAGCAGTCGCGGCGGGCGGAATCACCCGGGTACGACCGACCGCAATTGTGGTTGAGCCGTCAATACTTGACAGGTCAATGATCATCTGCAAATATGGTTGCCGACTCAACCATCTACCGATCAACCTCATCCAGTCAAGGAGAAACGATGTCAACCATCATCTCAGCGCAGCAGATCCCGACCGGCACCTACAACGTCGATCCGACCCACTCGAACGTCGGCTTCGAGGTTCGCCACATGGGGATCGCGACCGTGCGCGGCTCGTTCCACACCTTCGCCGGCAACGTCATCGCGACCCGCGAGACGTTGACCCTCGAAGGCACCGTCGACGTAGCGAGCATCGACACGAATGAGCCCAACCGCGACGGCCACCTGCAATCGCCCGAGTTCTTCGACTCCCAGAAGCACCCGCAGATCACGTTCACGTCCAGCTCTGTGGAGACAGACAGCGACGGCTCCCTCAATCTCGCTGGCGAGATCACGATCAAGGGCATCACAAAGCCGATCACCCTGACCGGAACGCTCGGCGAGAACGGCGAGGATCCGTGGGGACACCAGCGCGTCGGCTTCGAGGTCAGCGGCGTGATCGACCGGCGCGATTTCGACCTCGCGTGGAATCAGACGCTGCCCAACGGCAACCTTCTCGTCGCCAACGAGGTCACGCTCGTCGTCAGCGTCTCGGCCGTGAAGGCCTGACCGATGCACATTCTCGGCTTCTCAGGCAGCCTCCGCGAGGGCTCCCACAACACCGCCGTGCTGCGTGAGGCGGGGAGGCTGCTCTCGGACGCAGCGCAGCTTGACATCTACAGCGACCTCGAGGCGCTTCCTCCTTACAACCAGGACCGCGACACGGATGAGCCCCCGGCCGCGGTTGCGGAGCTCCGCAGGTTGATCGCGGAAGCCGACGCCGTGCTGTTCGTGACCCCCGAGTACAACGGCGCGCTCCCCGGCCAGATCAAGCAGGTCGTCGACTGGGGCTCGCGACCGTATGGCCGGGACGCGGCGCTGTACGGCAAGCCGGCGGCAGTGATCAGCGCCAGCGTCACCGACTACGGCGCGATGTGGGCGAACGAGCAGCTGCGCAAGGCGCTGGGGCTCGCAGGCGCGCGTGTCGCCGACGTCGAGCTGGCGATCCCGCGCATCGCCGAGCGCCTCAATCCCGCCGGCGAGCTGACCGACCCCGAGACGGAAGGGCTCGTGCGCGAGGCGGTCAATAAGCTGCTGAATTACAGCGAGGCGCTGATAGCGTCGTGAGATCCCAGCAGATGACGACCGCCTCCCCGTCAAAGGCCGTCGTGCCGATCGCCGCTGACACGGCGATCGGCACCGTGCGGCTAACCGTCTCCGATCTGGACAGCTCGCGCTCGTTCTACGAGCGCGAGCTTGGGATGCGGGCCCTCGAGCGCGCCGATGGGACCGTCGAGCTCGGGGCCGGCGGTGGCGAGCCGCTGCTGGTACTGGCGGGCGACCGCTTGGCGCCGGTCCTCGACCCGCGGCGAACGGGGCTGTACCACCTCGCGATCCTCGTGCCGACGCGCCGCGACCTGGCAGCGTCGCTGCTGCGCCTCGCCCGCACCCGCTGGCCACTGCAGGGCGCTTCCGATCATCTCGTCAGCGAGGCGCTGTACCTCGCCGACCCCGACGGGAACGGAATCGAGATCTATCGCGATCGCCCGCGGCCTGAATGGCCGCGGGACGGGGAGCAGCTCCAGATGGCGACGCTTCCGCTCGACCTCGAGGACGTGCTCGGCGAGCTCGACAGCGGCGTCGAGGAGCCGCTGCCCGCCGGCACGCGGATCGGGCACGTGCACCTGCAGGTCGCGAACCTGGCTAGCAGCGAGGCGTTCTACAGCGGCGTGCTCGGCTTCGACGTCGCCGTGCGCGGCTATCCGGGGGCGCTGTTCGTCTCCGCAGGGGGGTATCACCACCACATCGGCCTGAACACCTGGCACAGCCGCGACGCCGCGGCGCCGGCGCCGGGGGCGATCGGCCTGCGTTCCTTCGAAGTGCACCTCCCCGACGAGGCGTCGCTGCGCAAGGTGCTCGACCGGGTGCAGGCGGCCGGCGTACAGGCGCAGCGGGTCGACGGCGGCACGCTGGTGCGCGACCCGTCAGGCAACGGCGTCCTGCTACGAAGCTGACGGGCGGCCGCTCGCTCGGGGCGGGCGACCACCGACCATGGCGCCGCCGGCCGCGGCGCCGCCGGCCGCGGCGAACGGGGCGAGCCGTCGCGAGAATGTCGGCGCGCGCCGTGCACCGGTACGCTAGGGGAGCACGGCGACGTGGCGGAGTGGCTACGCAGCGGCCTGCAAAGCCGTCTATACCGGTTCGATTCCGGTCGTCGCCTCTGAGAAGCACGGCGAATCGCGGGCGATCGCTTGCTGTGCCCGTCGCCCAGGTACCCCTCGGCCGAATGTGCCCGTCGCCCAGGTACCCCTCGGCCGAATCATCGACGTACTCGGGACGTGGGATCAGGCTGCATCCCTGCACCGTCGGTCAGCCTGGCCTTGCCAGCTCCCCGTGTTGCCACTGTTCCCGGCAGGAAGCGACGACGAACTCGAGGCGGTGTCACAGCACAGCCGCCGATCAGGATCGCCAGCACAGAGGCGATGATTTGGCACTGCACACGTCATGTTGGCTCCTCCTATCCCCGCGAGAACCGCTATATGAGAGTTCGCTCGGCGCCGACGCGACGCACGTTTCTCAGCCATCGCCGTGGAGCAGACGGTTCCGGACACTCAGGATCGGTCAGGAGGAAGGAGGCCGCAGGCACTTCATGACGCGGCGCTTCAGCGAGCGCCCAGCCAGCCATGGCGTGCGGTGACCGCTCGCGCATGACGACGACGCGTCCTCTGCGCGAGATCGGTTCTGACCGATCCGGCACGGTTGATCCGAGCAGGCCTGCCGGCGCCCGGCGCCGGCGCCGGGCGCAACCGGGCAGGCCGGTTATACTCCGGCGTCCTGCGGCTGTAGCTCAGTTGGCTAGAGCGTCTGCTTGCCATGCAGAAGGTCGAGGGTTCGAGTCCCTTCAGCCGCTTCCCAAAAAGCCCCGCTCAGGCGGGGTTTTTTGTTGGAGCGCCTCGCTGCTTTCAAAGTCGAAACGGCGGCCTGGAAGCATTCTGGAAGCGTCGGCGCTCGGTCATGCAATGAAACGCGTTTCTGGGGAGGCATCAGGACCGTCCTCTCCGCGTCTCCACGCATCGAGAGCGGAAACCCTGAACCAGCACTTGCAGCCGGGGCCATCCTGCTCGAATGGGATCTTGCGACTGGCCGTGAGCCGGTGCAGCGCGTTCCTCGACAGGCCGAGATACTCGGCTGCTTGCCTACTGTCGAGCCAACGGTCCGGCACGGTGACGCGTGGCTCGATCGTCTCACTCCGGGCACGAATGTGGTCGACAAGCGGAGCGAGCTTCTCGGCGTAGCAATCCAGCTCGGAGTCGCCGAGAGAGGCGACCTCGGAGGCTAGTACGTCGAGCAGGCACGGCTTTGACACGTCCATCCGTACTGACCCGACTACGAACGATCGCCGCGGTCGTGTGGACCGAGGTCCACGCCTGACTCGGCGGTCCATGCCGCAGGACTGGCCGATATAACAGGTCGCTCTGCCGCGATCGGATGCGGTGCGAGCGCTCGGGTGACGACCTCTGGACTGAAGAGCAGCCTCGGGCGCGGGCCGCTACCGAGCACGATCGCCCCCAGTTCCGTGCGGTGTTGTCGCACCCATGCGGGCGTGCGACCGAGCCTGATGGCGATTTGGGTCGTCGTCAACAGAGCGGAAGCGTCATCTGTCACCTCCGCGGAGAACGACCCACTCGCGCCGGCGTCTCCGCTGAGAGCATGGCCAACGGCTGCCGCCACTGCGTGCGCGATCCGCTCGATCGCGTCGTCGGTCAGAACCATCGCTGCTCCATCCCAGGCCGTCTCCGACGCTCCCTCCGAACCGCGGGGCTTCAGCCTGACTCCTGCGTGCGCTTGTGTGCGCGTCTGGGGCGGCGGATCTCTACGCACCGTGCCCAGAAAGCGGTTGCCGGATCGACGGCCTTCTGACGGCTGAGAGCGGCCCTGCACGCGCTGCTGCAACAGCGGGCGTCGCTGCGCTGAATGGTCATCGCGGACCCGCATGCCGCGCAGGTCCGATCGACTGACCCGCTCACGCCGTCGCCTCGGTCATCGGCGTCAGCTCCACGGCGTCGAATTGGTGAACGATCAAGGCGACGATCGCGTCGACCGTGGAGCCCGGCGGCACCCCGAGGTCGTAGCCCCGAAGCTTGCCATTCGTGCGACGACGGCGGACGATCACACCCGCGCCGAGAAGTTCGTTCAGTGCTTCCCTGGCCTCGCCGACCGTCAGGCCCGCCCGCGCCGCGCAGAATCGTGCCGGGTAGATGAACGGGAGCCGACGCCAGCGAGCGTCGCGCACGCCGAGCAGCATGGCGATGTCGTCGGCAACGTTGCGTGCGTGGACCGAGAGCGACGCGGGTGCGATGATCGGCACCGGCTTCGCTCCAATCAGACCGGCCTCCAGGTCCAGCAGCTCCCGCCAGCGCGCCATCTCGCCTCTTGGAGGAACGAACGGCGCAGCGGCCGCGCCGAAGCGAGAGCTCCCGGTCACGGTCGGCGCGTAGCCGATGATCGCGCGCAGCTCCGGCAGGGTGTACCCGCCCTCCGGCGCCCACTCGCACACGTACCGGAAGAGCCCACTCTCGGCGATCCACTCGAAGCTCGCGTCGTGCAGGTGGCCGGGGAGGACGCACCGTCCGAGCGCACCCGGCGTGGCCGGCATGCCGAGCGCCTCACACCGCGCCGACAGCGCGTTTCGCCCTGGCAGGCTGCGGAGCTCTCTTGACCTGACCTGTTGACCCGACTTTGTGGTCGTCATTGAACGCACCTCCCGCGGTTTAGCCGCTTCGGCTGCCGTGGTGCGCTCCTTGGTCGGGGTGTAGAGGTTCACGGGGTGTCGCAAGAGTCGAGGAGGGTTCCTGCGTGACGCACGGAATCTTGCGTTTGTGGCGGATGCAAGCCAAGATGCGCTACGGCCGAGCTGTGAGGAGCTGGCGGGGCTGGT
>JBKQIR010000058.1:0-27468 GCA_052148275.1 Solirubrobacteraceae bacterium | reverse complement strand
AGCAACGTCCCGCCGAGCCAGCGCATCCCACACGGCTAGGCCGACCAGCTCGCCGCGGGCGGGCCTCAGCCTCGCCAAGTGGATCCTCGGTGCCTGGCGCCCCGTCGGCGTCCGGCACCGCTCGCCGCCCGCCGCTCTACAGGTTGAACAAGCCCGCCCACACCGACCCGCGCGACGTGCAAGCGAGGCGAAGGCAAGAACCGCACGGCGGCGCAATCGCACGAGCCTACGCTCGCCGCGGCACCGTCCCGGCGCAGCATGCCATTGCGGGCACCGCTCCACGAGCCGTGCGGCGGACGAGAGCTCAGCCGCCAACGTGTCGGCCGCGCGCTTGGCTCACTGACCGCGCCGGTCCGTGCCCTGCTACTGGATCCGGTCAAGAGGGGTCAAGAGGAGAAGTCTTGACCTGCCGTTTCGGAGCGGCCGACAGTTCCGCTTCTTCGTGAAAGCAGGCCTGATTCTCGTTACTCCTTCGGGAGTTGAGTGCCTGCTGCATCCTCGGGTCGTCAACGTCGACCTCTCGGGCTGTGATGTCTTTTTGTGTCTACCGTCGCTGCGGGCTGGACGGCGAGCGCTCCTGGTCGAGGAGCGCGGTGAGCTTCTTCGGCGCGAGGATCCGGTAGCTCTCAGTCACGAGCTCACGGATCTCCTCCCAATCTGTGTCGTCGGTGAGCAGCACCCCGATGCGATCACGACCGGCTCGCGTGGCGAAGAACGGGCGGCCGACGGACAGCAGCGCTTCACGAACCTCTGGGTCGACACGCAACACGAGCAGCGGGATGAGCTCGCCGGTCCCACCCTCTCTTGCCACCAGCAGGCAGAACGATCTGCGGCGGACGTCGAACGACTGGGCCGTCGATCTCGCGCTGGTATGTGACTCGTCGATCCGCACGGTCACCTCGGGCAGTGCCAGGCAGAGCGTGTGGACCCGTTCGACGATGTCCGGTGGAACCTCGAGAGGCGCGTTCACCTGAGCACCGCCGAACGGGGCAGCTGGACGATCGAAGGCGCTCGCGCGGCGATCTACCGGCCGAACGCGGCTCGGGTTGCGGCCGCGGTCGCGCTGAAGTACTCGGGTGGGCGGATGAAGCCCCACTCGCGGAACCTCTCGCCGTTGGTGACGGCGCGTCGGTAGCCGAAGCATGTGAGGTAGAGCGTGCGGATGTACATGACCGCTTCAAGCCGGTCGAGTTCGTCGTCGGTCGGCTCGACGTGTCGGCGGTACACGTTGACGGCGGCGTCGATGCGGTCCCGGTTGGGCTGGCGCGGGTTCCATGAGCCTGTACCCCAGATCAGGTAGGCGAGGTCGGCGAGCCGCGGTCCTCGCCCGGACGCCTTCCAGTTGATCGCGACTGGCCCGTGTTCGGTGAGCACGGCGTGATCGGGAGCATGGAGGAGATTTCCGTGGAGCAACGCCTCCGGAAGATCGTGACCGTCATCGGCCGAGCGGACCCTGTCCCTGAGCAGCTCGAATCGCTCGCGCTCGGCGGCCGGGACCTTCGTCTCGACGGCATCAAGAAACGCAAGGGCGGCTAGCAGGTCCTGGCGGGGCGCGCCCTCCCGGCTCGGGTCCTCGCCGCTCGCTCCACCCGGGCGGCTGACCGAATCGTCGTAGGGCAGCGCGTGCAGGCATCCGAGCAGCCCAGCCATCATGGCGAACTTCTCCGCGCCGTCGGGGAGTTGGACGCCTTCGAGGAACCGCGTCACGAGGACCGCGCTGCCGTCGAAATCAGATACTGCGTTTTCGACCGCCAGGCGCTCGGCGGGATAGCCGTGTCGCTCGAGGAATCCCAGGATCGCGGCGTCGCCCTCGACGCCGACCCGCGGGCGACCAGGCGGAAACGCACGCGCAACCCAGGACTCACCGTCGTTGCGGTCGATGCGGAAGACGTAGGTCTTGTGCACACTCAGCCTCGTCGCCGCGACAGCGTCGATGCCGTAGCGATCCCGGAGATGAACGAGCAGCCGCTCGGCAGCAGGCTCGTGATTCATGCGCGCACCGAGACCCTCGAGATCCATCAGTGCTTCGGTGTAGCGCTGCCCAGTCGCCTCAGCGTGGCGCCGGACGACCTTCTTAAAGCTGGCGTCCCTGGTCATGGACAAGCCTCCCCTCGACACGCCCGTCCCCCAGTGACGCGGCGTCAGAAGATGGCCCGTGACATCAACGACCGAGAGGGCGAATCCCCTTCACTGATGGAACTCCGACTGGGGCGAACGTTCCACAGCTGGGCGACCGGTCGCCGCCACCACACTATTCCCGAGACGCTGAGACTTTGTCAAGCCGCGCCACCCGCGAAATCACAACCTGGAAAACCAAACGAGTCGCCGAGGAGGCGCCTTTGCCCGTGACTGCCGGCTCGCCGCTGGATCCGGAAGCCGCTGAGGTCGCCCGCTGATTGTGACGAGACGGCACCCTGTGGTGCAACTGGACCGCCGCGACCGTCATCTCCCGTCAGCGTGAGCTCGCGGCGATCTCGCTCGGCCAACACCGGTGCGGTGCGCCGATCACGCGTCAGCGCGATCAGCACGTCCTCGTCGGTCGTTTCGGTGCGGCCGTCATCAAGCGCGCCGGCGGCCGCGCTCATCGACAGCTTGACCACGTCACTGCCCTGCCGGACGCGGAAGCGCAGAAACACCGACACCCCGCCCATGCCCGGGCCATCCGAGCGCGTCGCCATTCAATCCGCTTGATCGACCGAGGCGCGGACGGTCGCCGGTCGGACAGAAGCTCGATGACCTTGCGGCGGATCTTCTCGGCGTCGACGTCGAAAGCCGCCAGCGCGTTCATGCCTTCGCCCTCGCCGACACTCGCGAGAGCGAGCAGGATGTGCTCCGTCCCGATGTAGTTGTGACCCAGCTTGAACGCCTCGCCGAGGGCGCGTTCCAGCACCCGCTTCGCGCGCGGCGTGAACGCAATCTCACCGGGGGTTGGCGGTCCCTCTCCCAGGGTTGGCGGTCCCTCTCCCAGGGGTTGGCGGTCCCTCTCCGGGGGCGACCCGCCGCGCGACCTGCGCCCCGCCCGCGGTCAAGCGTCACGTCAAGCGACACGAGCGCGCGAGCGGCGGCACCGTCTTCCTCGCGCAAAAGCCCCAGCAGAAGGTGCTCAGAGCCGACATGGCTGTGGCGCAACTCGCGCGCTTCCTCCTGCGCCTCCGCGACGACGAAACGGGCACGATCTGTAAACTGCTCAAACACTCCCAAAGCATCCCACCAGCAGGGCGGGCACCAAACCGCGGTCCAGATCGCGACCTCTCGCCGTGCGCGAACACTCTCAGACCGCCGTCCCGATCTCGGTGAGGCCGCAGGGTCGTTCAGGGCCTACGGCCGCGGAAGGTGCGGCGCAGGTCGTTCACCCAGGCGTCGGGGTTCTCCCAGGGGATGAAGTGGCCGCCGTGGTCATGGGCGTTGACGTTGACGTGGTTGAACCAATCGGCCTGTGGGCTGGTCATGAACGCGCGGATGCGCTCGTTGGCGGTGTGGATGCCGGGCGGGTTCTCGTACGTGACGAAGGTGAGGCCGACCGGGGCCTGCACGACCGGGGTGCGGTCGTGGGTGGGGGCCCAGGGGTAGCGGTTGGCGTTGGCGTAGTAACGCATCGACGTGGCGATGGAGTTGTTCACCCAGTAGATCGTGGCGTGGGTGAGCAGGTCGTCCTTGGTGAAGACGGACTCGACGTCGCCGCCGTTGTCGCTCCAGGCGTTCCAGCGCTCCAGCAGCCAGGCGAGCAGTCCGGCGGGTGAGTCGCTGAGCCCGTGGGCCAGGGTGGCGCCGTCGAGCATGTGCACGGCGAGGTGGGACGCCGAGCGGTAGTCCAGCTCGATGATGCGGGCGCGGACGTCCGCCGGTTGGTCGTCGGTGAGGGGCCGATTCCGGGCGAAGTCCCAGGCGCGGGGGCCGGTGAAGAAGTCGAGCGGCAGCCCGGAGCCGATATGGATGCCGTGCAGCTCGTCGGCGTACTTGTGGCCGAGCTGGCTGGAGACGATCCCGCCGATGTCGCAGCCCCCGGCGGCGTACTTCTGGTATCCCAGGGTCTCAGTCATCAGGGTGTGCCAAAGGTCGGAGACCTTCCAGAAGTTGATGTCCGAAAAGTCGGTGAGCGGGCCGGGGAAACCGAACCCGGGCAGGGACGGCACGATTACGTCGAATGCCTCGGCGGGGTCACCGCCGAACGCGGTTGGGTCGGCGAGCGGGTCGATCACCTTCGACCAGTGCCAGAACGTCCACGGCCAGCCGTGGGTGAGGATCAACGGGACCGGCCGTGGGCCGCGGCCGGGCTTGCGCATGAAGTGCACCGGGATGCCGGCGACGCTCACCTGGTAGTGCTCGTAGGCGTTGATGGCGGCCTCGGCCTTGCGCCAGTCGTAGCCGTCCCGCCAGTAGGCCACCAGCTCACGGAGATAGCTGTCCGGGACGCCGTAGGACCAGTCCCGATTCCCATCGTCCAGCGGCGGACGGGTCAGTGCGAGACGGGCGCAAAGGTCATCGAGGACCCGGTCAGGCACGTGGATCGGGTCAGGTTCCAGGGGAAAGGCGTGTGGGCTGGTCATGGCGTCGTTCCTTACTCGGTAAAGGGAAGCGGTGTCGTCGGTGTTCTTGGTGGTTGGGCGACGAGCCGGACCATTCAAAGAGTGCCGCCAGAAACGCGCCGAAGGGCCGCGAGTTCCTCGCGCTCCGCGCCCGCATCACGGCCAAGTGTTGCCGCCCAGGCCAGTCTCGAATATGAAACATAGGTTGGCACGGTGCTTTCGAATGTGCCATGCAGTTTAGACCCGCTGGTACACCCGCCCGTGTCGATTCTCACTCAGATGTCAGTGGGATTCCCTCGGGTTGTCAGTAGATCGTCCCCGTCGTTTGTCACTACTCGGATCGCGGGTGCTGGCAACAACCCGAAACCGGCCGTAGTCCGCGGTGGCCGTTTCGCGTATCGCGTAGGATGGGGCGGCCTGTTGGTTGCGAGGTGCTTCGTCCTTCTGCATAGGTCGCGCCCACGCAGTATGCGTGCGTTGTATGCGGGCGCGACACGCCGCGCTGCGGCAGCTCGTCAGGTTCCTAGTACGCCTGGGTTAACGGTTGCGACACCCGCCGCAGACGCGACTCGCTGACCGCGCCGATCCGGATTCCGCTCAGCTCACTTCGCGAGCTCCTCCAGCGCGCTGAGCGCATTACTCTCCTGAGTATCGGCGTCGCCGTTCCTTCCCTCTGTACCAGTCGCTCCACCATCGTCGAGGTCGTCGTCTAGGACGCGTTGGCAATCGTGGGCTTCGAGATCCGTACCCGCCCTGCTCATGTTCTCCTCGAACTTGACCCCGTAGTCCTTCGCGTTGGTAAGCGAGCGAATCGCCGTCTGCTCCGCCTGGAGAGGGTCTTTGTAGGCGGGCTTGTGATACTCGAGCGCCTTCGCCTCGTTTCCGTCGCCTTCGGCAGCAGCGACCAGCCCTGAATTCGCGAACGAGACCAGGTCGACCGTCCCGATCGACGCCGTCCCGGCGAGACATCCGGATGCGCCCTCCCAGCTCCCCGGAAGATTCGCGCACCTTCCGGCACACCGATCCAAGCTCCCGACGTGCCCCGCACACGATCTCCGAAACGTCGCGTTCGGGGTTCTCGGACCCGACGCCGTCAGCATCAGCTACACGGTCGACCACCACATCGTGACCGAGCGCACCGGACCCGACGGCGCCTACCTCGTCGTGGTGCCGGGAGCCCAGCCGGCATGCACGTTCACTGGGTACGGCAGGCGATGCTTCGGCGGTGGCGGCGAACTCACAACCCCCACGCTGCTATCGGGACTGATTACAGCGGTCACCTACCGCGACGGGCACGTCTGCCGTCTCTCGACAGCCACGTCACCCGCCGCCGCCAGCTGCCCGAACATCGGCTACGTGGACTATCCACCGTTCCACCCGCCCCACGTCACCGAAGCGGAAGTTCGCGCGACCGTCACACCCAGCTTCGTCATCGGAACACGATTCTGCTACCGCCCCAAGGAGGACGTCTTCATCCCGATCGTCGATCCCTGCGCGCACGGGATCCCACCGGGTTACAAGCTCGGCCAGACCGGGCCACGCACGCTGCTCATCCGCCTCAGCTTCTTCGCGCGCCTCACCGCCGACGACCACCACAGCGTCTACGAATTCTCACTCGGTCGGGCTTCCGGCCCTTCATGCTCGAGCGGACCCATCGGCGGCGGCGTGGCCGCAACGACGATGGTCCCCATCCGCGCGGGTCAGCACGTCATCCTCCAGGACAACGAATCGCCATGCCCCGCTACGTATCAGGGCCTCGTGACCTATCAGCCCAACGGCGGACCAGGCAACGACACGCTCTACTGGCAATCCCCGATCCACGATCACTCGATCGTCGGGCGGTTCACGTTCGTCGTTAAATACACGCGGATTTCAGCGACCCGGACGGTCCCTGCGCGGCGCTGACCCGGTTCCGCCGACGCTTCACCCGTTTCTTTCGTAGTGCGTCTTTGCGTGAGCTGATCACCAACCGCCGCCTGATGGTGCTAAGCGAGCACCAACGCCCTCCGAAGCAGGTCACGGCCGTCCGGTGCTCTCAGGAGCAGAAAAACGAGCTGTTCGGTCGCGCGCTGGTTACGGTCGCAGCGGAGCAGCGCGCCAACCGGCTCGTCGTCCCGTCAAGCCAGCAGCACACCCCGATGCGGTGGCCGTCCCACAAGGACCACTCCCGCAAGGCGCTCGCCAAACTCGCCGGGCCGCACCTGCCAGCCACGCTCAAGCAGTTGGAGAAGGCCGTCGCGAAACCCCACGCCGAAGACGACACCCGCCCGCCGGCAGCGAGCCCACGCCCGGACGCCGGCGAGGGCACGGAGCCGGACGCGGCCGAGCACGACTTCGTCCGGGACGGCGAAGACAACGGCGCGCTCAACGGCGACCTGGACGAGTAGAGCTCGACGATCGCGACTACGAGATCCACGCCGCCGCGGTCGGCTCGGACGGCGGCGTCTACTCCGACGCCGACCCCGGGCTGTAGCGCCTAGCAGAACCATGGCGAGGGTCACCCCCCGGGCGTGACCCTTCACCGCACGCGCCGCTCCCGGCGCCGCGAAAGCGCCGCGCGGGTGCTCGGGTGGCCGGGGTCGTCCCCTCCCGACTGTGCGCCGCGGCGGGCGCCTTGGGGTCGGGGAACGGCCCCGCCACCTGGGCAGGGCCCCAACCCCGAAAGGGAACAGATGCCCCAACCGCCCGTACTAAATTAGCTGCAGGACCTTAACGCCGTAACGCCGCCGACCTGTTCAAGCGAGCGCTGCGACGCGCCTACCGAGCCCGTCGAATCTGATAGCCTGCGCTAGCATCGCCGGTTGTAAGGTCGGGTCGGGAGGCACGGCTGCGTGTAGGTGCCCGCCGGAGACGCAATTAGTTAATCTTGCCTTGGCACCGCGCTTAGGGACATCTGCAAGCTTGTGTCCAGTGTCGGTGGCGGGGCCGACTATCGGAGGCATATATGCCCTTCAGGTTCAAACACGCGGTCGTGGCCGTGGCAACGATTCTTGCGGGTCTCGCGTTCGCGACAACGAGTATGGCTGACGTCCCGACGCCGTTGGGCTCCATGCCGTCGGGTAGCGTGACGGTGCACCGCACGCAGGGTGGAGGCCTCGCGCTCGCACTCAACGTGCTCGGTCTAACGCCCGGCAGCAAGCACGAGGTGGCTCTGTCAACGGGCCGGTGCAACGGAACTGCGGGTGGTTCGGCTGTTCACGCGGTGCAGGCGCAAGGGACCGGAGAGCTGCAAGCCAGCTTCCAGGTGTCCAAGCATCAGTCAGCCAATGCCGGTTCGGTATCGCTGTTGCTGGGGACCGCGACGTCAAGCGGTGGCGGCCAGAACCCCAACCGGCCGATCGCGTGCGTCAACATTCCCTCGCCTTTGCAGGGCTCCGTGCAGCTGGCGCTAAGGTCGATGCTGGGATGGGGATCGCAGCTGGCCGGCAGCTTTACGGTAACCTACGATGCCGCGGCGCAGTCGCTGACGGTGGACGTGAGCGCGCGCGGGTTTGTTCCCGGCAGCAGTCATGCCGCTCACATCCATGCGGGCAGCTGCCAGCAGCAGGGTCCTGTGCTCTACATGCTGCCCGACCTCGTCGCCGATGCGAGCGGGGACATCCACGCCACTCGTACCGTGACCGGCGTCGCGTCCCCACCTCCCGCCAGCGGCTGGTATCTGAACATCCACCTTGGCAACAGCAACCAGATCCTGTCTGGCGGCAACCCGACGCTCGCGTTCCAACCGCTGCTGTGCGCCGCCGTGGACGAGGTCCAGGACGCCCCGACCGCCGTGGCTGTCGGATCGGGCGGTGAGCATTTCTTGTCGGCCGGGCAGACCGTGGTCGTGGGGACCGTCGGGGATTTCACGTTCAGCTCGACCTGCTCCAAGGTGAACGGGCAGAACCAGGTCACGTTCGACGTGACCGCGGACACGGTCGCAGATCTGGACGGCAACGGCCCGATGCCCGCCGGAACGAAGATCAACATCCATACCGACAGCGACGCGCTCGACAGCACGGTGAGCAACCCGCTCGCGCCGGGTGCCTTCGCCCAGGTGGGGAGTGCCAGTAGCTCGACCGAGATCGCGGCGGATGGCGAGGAGGTCGATGTGTTCTATAACGACGGCGTCAACTGGCCCGCCGGATCTGGTACGCCTGTTACGCCTGCACATGACTGCTTCGCGGGCTACTCCGGGCTCGCGACCGGCGTCCCTTCCTAACAACCGGAACACGGCCGCCGCGCTTCTCGCGCGGCGGCTGTCTTTTTCTCCGCCGCTCGCGCAGCCGATCGGCCAGCGCTTGTCGGCAGGACGGGTTCAGCGGCACCTCTCGGTAGAGGCGTTGCCGTTAGGTATCCGGGGCCGTCGACCACCGAACTGCGACGCGTGGGCGCGCGATAACGGGCTCGCAGTCGCAGACCGCGGCAGCCTGCGACCCGCAAATCCGCAAGCGTGGCGCGAGCCTCACCTTACTTGCGCTGGCCCTGAACGCGCAACGCCAGCGGAGAAGTGTGTTTCGCAACCATTCGTGTACGTTATGTAAATCCAAAGGGTGGTTCAATGCGGAGCTGCTTTTCCATAACATCGATTGAGTCGAGGGACTCGCGAACTCGTCCGTGATCGTGGGAAGTCGCCATCGTTGACATGTCGCCGACGGCTCCAGGGCGGTAGTAGCAGGAGACGCCGTAAGGCATTACGACCGAAACGACCTGACGGCAATCATTGGTCGATGATCGCGGCGGCCTCGTGGAGGCCGTGCGCGCGGCGCGGGGCTTGGGAGAAGTCGGTGCGGACGAGGATCGAGCGGATTTCCGCCGCTTCGGCACCGGCGACCTCGGCGTTGGGGTTGGCGCCGACCATCCAGACCTCGCCTGGATGATCGTTGGCGCGGAGCGCGAGTCCGAAACGCTTCGGGGTGAGGCTTCTCGTAGCCGGTGATCGCTGAGGTGTGGACAACTTCGATCAGGTCGGCGAGGCCGAGGCCGGCGACGAGATCTGGGAGCTCGGGAACGTGGTTCGAGAGGATCGCGTGGCTCCAGCCGGCGGCAGTTAGCCGCTGAAGGACGGGTCGGGTGTCATCGAACAAGCGCCAGCCGCAGCTGGGGTCTATGAAGCGCTGATGGGCGAGGCGTGCGAGCTCGTGCGCTCGCACACTGTCGATTCGGACGCCAACGAAAGCGCTGGCTAGGAGCGTCTCGATGTGTTGCCACCAGGCGGCGGGTCACAAAGCTCAGGGTGCGCTATCTCAGGCTGTTGCCACGGGAAGCCGTCGCGGAGGAATGAACGGAACTCTTCTGAGTCGACGCCGTGGTCGACGTGTGCATCGAGTGTCTCCACCAGGCTTCGGCGGGGCGGCCGCGACCATCGTTGAGTGTCGTGCGACGCAGCCTGCCAGCTTCTTCGAGCAATGTTCAGCGCTCCCCGGGTGTCATCGACGTCCACGACGCGGCGTCTGCTGAGGGCTTCGCCACCGTACCGCCCCCGCTTGACGATCCGTGTCGAGGGTGCTTTCTGCTGCGTTCCTACCCGGACCCCGCGTTGTCGCGGAGCCCGAGCCGTTCCACAAGCCAGCGCGACTGCCAGCTGCGCTCGGCGGTGTAGCCGGCGGGCCCGTCGAGCCGCCTCGCGGCGTGGGCCGCGATGTACGCGCTCGTCGGAGCTGCGCGGGAGAGCGCGCGGACTGCGCCGTCGCGCGCGATCGTGAGGCTGATCCGGACATCCGGTAGGTGTTCGGCGAGCTGAAGGGCTGTTCGGCGGACCTCGTCGAGCGTGGTACTCGCCGCGAGCCGATCGGCCGCCTCAGCGTGGTTGGCGATTCTCAGCGCCTGCGCCGCGCGATCGCGTGCTCGCCAGGCGCATGCCTCCCCGTATTGAGTCGCGCAGGCGGCAGTCCATCCTTCGATTCGCGTCCGCAGGCGACCGGCGCGTGCGAGGACCTTGTGCTCGTCGACCGCCACCTCGTCCTCGAGCTCGATCTCCCACAGCTCGTCAGCCAGCCACCAAGGGAGGTCCTGGGTGCGGCAAGCGTGGATGCCCGTGTGGCATGGAGCGATGTTGCCGGCGGCGCGGACCCAGATGCCCGGGTCGGGCCAGCGGAACTCGCTGAAGGGCCCGACCCTGCCGGCCCGCAGGAACTTGTAAGCGATCATTCCGAACGGTCCCTTCTGTTCTGGAGCGCTGCCAGGACAGCGGCTGATGGCTCCCCGATCGACGGCTCGCTCTGCAGGTCGCGAAGCGAGGCGAGTGTGGTCTGCATCTGCTCGGCGTAGATAACGCACCAGTCGCACATCACGAGATGCTCTTCCACGAGACCCTGTGTTCGGGGCGTGAGGGTTCCCTCGAAGTAATCGGTGATGAGCTCGACGAACTCCTGACAGGTGACCTCATCGACAGCCGCGCGTAGCGGGTCAGCCGGAGCGCGTTGCTGGGAGCGCGAGCCGTCCATACCCGTTTGTTTGCCTCGCCGGGATCGCATTACGCGCCCTCGCCAACGATGTAGGTATCGAGCAGGGCGCGCAGCCTTGAACGCCCCCGATGCAGCAGGACCCGCTGGTTCTCCTCGCTCAGCTCGAGCAACTCGCAGACTTCGCCTGCCGAGCATCCCTCGACGTCCCTCAGCCCCACGACCACACGCTGGCGCTCGGGCAGCTCGGCGAGCGCGTGCTTGATGTGCTGGCGCGCTTCGAGCGATAACAGCCGTCGCTCCGGTTTCTGCCAGGGTCGCGGAGGGGTTGCCCAATGGCCCGGCCAAGCCTGGTCGTCGGTCTGGAAGCGACTGGCCTCGACGGACGGCGTCTCGCTGTCGGCCGGGCCGATTGAGGAAAACGGCACCGCCCGGCGCTCCCGCGCGCTATGAGACCTGGCCCGGTTGACCAAAATCGAGAAGATCCACGTATCGAAGGACGATCTTCGCGCGAAACGGTCGATCCCGTTGATGACCGCCAGCCACGTCTCCTGGACGACTTCCTCGGCGAGCGCGTCGGAGTCCACGTACCCGCGCGCCACGCGCTTCATCATTGGGTACTTTCGCCGGAACAGCTCCCGGTACACTCGCTCGTCGCCGGCGCTGAGCGCTGCGATAACCTGCTCGTCGGCGGCCGATCCGCCCGCGCCGGCTCCTGCCACGGCGTGCTCTGCCGGGCGGTCGCGGGGCTGTTTTGAACTGGCATCGTGCGCGTGCTGGTCGACGACGTGATCCTACCTCCTGTGCGCACACGCACAGGAGATCTCGCGGGCGGCAACCGGACCGCGCAACCCCTTTCCGTCGGGCGAGGGTGACGAGGCCGTGGACTGGCCACACCGCGGCCGGCGTGCGGTGGTGTCGGTCGCTAGCGCCTGTGCGGGACCGGGGGACGGGCGGGTGCGTGGCGGAAGCCAGCGGGGTCGCCCGCTGAGCGGGCGACCCTCTGGTGAGCAGGTTTCAGACCGGGATGTCGTCGTCACCTGGGTCCGGGCCGGTAGCGTCGTCGTCGCAGCCGCTCGGCGTCGCGTTGGCGGCGAAGGTCTGGCTGGGTGTCAGCCGCGGACGCAGCTCTTTAGCATCAGGCTTCGCTTCTGATCACGCCCATCGCCTTCTACGGCCACGATCGTCAGCTTCCCGCCGCCCCGGAATGAGAGCCCCAGGACGCGCTGGGTCGTGCTCGTGATCTCGACTCCGTTGAGGTATGACGACAGCTCTCGCAGGCGGCCGCCGAGCACGGCGATCGCGATGTCGTTGACGCCGGCGCTGCAGAGTCGCGAGGCTTTCACCAGGGCGATCGTCGAACCCTGCGGTTCGCGCATGGGACCGCTCGTCGTGCGCAGAGTCCGGTCTGCCCCGAACGTGGTCCCGGCCGCGTTGCTCGCAACCAGCCGGTAGTGGTAGGTCCGGCCAGGCTGTAGCCGGGTCAGCACCACCTCGACGAACCGATCGTTTGCTCCGGCGCCCGCGCTGGTGGTGGTTGTGGTGTGGCCGTATGCACTCGAGGTGCCGTACTCGAAGTGGTAGCTGGTCGCCAGACCCTCGGGATTCACCACCCCTGTCACGAGGCCGTAGATACGCGGCACACCGATCCCGGGCCCGGTGCTGACCGCGGGCGGTTCAACGACGGTGGTGGTCGCGGTCGCGACATTGTTGGCGGTGTTCGGGTCGGGCTGCTCGCCGGACACGGAGGCGGTATTGACCAACGGACGAGCGCCGCCGGCCGTGCCAGCGATCGTCACCGTCGCGCTTGCTCCCGGCGCGAGCTGTCCGAGCGCGCAGACGACGGTCCTCGAGCCGGCGCAGCTGCCTTGTGACGAGGTCGCGCTCGTGAAGCTCACAGCGCCCGGAAGCGGATCGGTGACCGTCACGCCAGTTGCCGCCGTGGTGGAGTTCGTGTTGGTGGCCATCAACGTGTATGTCAGGGCCTGGCCGGCGGCGATGGTCGCCGACGATGCCGCGTTGGTGAGCGACAGATCGACCGGTTCGATGGCGGCGACCGGGGTCGTGAACGTCTCGTCGCTACCGCTACTGACGCCGTCGTCCAGGTTTGAGGCCTGTAGCTGGAAGTGGTAGGTCGTGCCCGGCTGCAGGCCCGTGACCTGGTCGGCGACGAGCTGCGGCGCGGTCCCGGTCACGGTCGCTGGCTGGCTCTGTTGGGAATAGGCCGTGGAGGTACCCCACTGGAAGGTGTAGGTGGTCGGCTCGCCGTTGGGCGTGACGACGCCATTCAGCGTCGATGTCGTCGGCGTCAGCGTGCTGGCGGGTGCGCTGAGGGCGTCATCGCAGGCAGGCGAGGTCTCGGTGGCGACCGCCTCCTCGCCGTCCAGGTCCCAGACAACCTCCGTAAAGATGGCACCGAAGGCGACGGAAAACACCCGCCGATACGTTCCGGGCTCGAAAAACATCGGCTGGCCCTGGAAGGTTATGCCGGGGGCGACCGCGTTGTTCAAACCGGCGCCGATCTCTGCCGCGGGGCTCTCGTCGGAATAGCCAAAATAGGCGGTGAACGCCCCATTGTTGGCGGCCACGCAATCGAGGAACGGGGTTGGCCCGGTGGCCGCCTGCGAGGCGGCGGGCAGCGCCAGCGCGACCACGACCAGACCCGCGGTGCCGAATCCTCGCCAGACTCCTCGACGCAATGTCCCTGAACCGTTTGACCAGTACAACACATCATCTCCTCGTAAGGCCCCACCCCGAACGGGCAGAACGGGCGCGCGGCCATTGACAATCACAGCCACGACCGCCTGGCCGGGGCAGTTGGTTAGTGGGTTCGTCAGGCTGCACAACCAGCACGTCGATCAGTAGAGCAAGCCGACATACCGCTAGTCTCGTTAGGCGGCGGTGCGTTACACGCTCCGGCTCCGCAGTGGAAAATCACCAGCGTGATCTCCCCCGGGACGATCAGCTGTCCAGCGTGGCGGGAAGGTCCGACCCCGCGCGAAGGATCGTCCCTGGGTTGAGGACGGGTCACGGCCCAGGGCTGCCCTTCTGGGACATGGGGGTTCCCGGGCGCGGCCAGACAACCAGGATCGGCGCGCTGGCTTCTGGCGGCTGGCCGTCCTGGCCGAGAGCAGCTCCTGGCCGAGCGGTGCGGCTTGCGCTTCTGTGGTAAGCGGTTCGGTATTAGGATGCGACTCGATGTCGATTGAGTGGGCCGGTTTGGGTCCGGGGGTGTTGCTTCGGATTGATCGGGGGCGGGCTGAGCCGCTCGGTTCCCAGCTGGAGCGAGAGCTGCGCGATGCGATCCGTTCTGGCCTGCTAGCAGCCGGCGAGCGGCTGCCGTCGTCGCGTAGGATGGCGGCCGAGCTGGGGATCTCGCGTGGGCTGGTGCTGGAGTGCTATAGCCAGTTGCAGGCTGAGGGGTTTCTGGCCGCGCAGAGTGGGTCGGCGACGCGGGTCGCGGCCGGGGCGCTGGCGCCGACGCCGTTGCCGGTTGGACCGTCGCTGCCGCCGCGTCTGGCAGTCGATTTCCGCCCGGGCGTTCCGGACCTCACGAGCTTTCCGCGCCGGGATTGGGCGTGGGCGCTGCGGGAGGCGTGTCGCGACGCGACGCCTGCCGAGCTTGGTTACGGCGATCCGCGTGGGGTGGTGGCGCTGCGCGAGGTGCTCGCCGCCTATCTGCGTCGTGTGCGTGGGGCGGTCGCCGAGGCGGACCAGATCGTGGTCTGCGGGGGCTTTGGACAGGGCATCAACCTGGTGCTGCGCTCGCTCGCCCAAGACGGGGTGCGCCGGGTGGGGATCGAGGACCCCGGCGACAGTGATTACCACGCGATCGCCACCCGGCTGGGCGTCGTGGCGGTCCCGGTGCCGATCGATGAGCGCGGGATCGACGTCGATGCCCTCGCCGCTTCGCACGTGCGCGCGGTGATCCTCACGCCGACCCACCAGTTCCCGACCGGGACGGCGCTCGCGCCTGAGCGACGCCAGGCGCTGGTCAGGTGGGCCAACACCAACGACGCCACGATCATCGAGGATGACTACGACGCTGAGTTTCGCTACGACCGCGACCCGGTCGGCGCATTGCAGGGCTTGGCTCCCGACCGCGTCGCGCTGCTCGGGACGGTCAGCAAGTCGCTGGCGCCCGGGCTGCGGCTCGGATGGGTCGTGTGTCCCGGCCCGCTGCTGGAGGCGGTGACCGAGGACAAGCGGCTCGGCGACCGCGGTTCGCCGACGCTTGAGCAGCTCGCGCTCGCGGCGCTGATCCAGTCAGGGCGCTATGACCGGCACTTGCGCCAGATGCGCCGCGTCTACAGCACGCGGCGCGACACTCTGATCGCTGCGCTCGCCCACCATGCACCGCGGATAGCGCCACGTGGACTGTCCGCCGGTTTTCATGCCGTCGCGCCGCTCTCGGGAGATGCTGACGAGCAGGCGATCGTTCAGCAGGCCCGCGTCCGCTCGATCGGCTTGTACGGCATGGGCTCGTATCGACCCAGCGGGCGCTGCGGGCCGCCACAGCTTGTGCTCGGCTTTGGCAACGTCGCCGACGCGGCGATCGAGCGTGGCATCAGCGTGATCAGCGATCTCCTCTGAGTTGACCTGACGAGGCCCTCCGGTCGTCGGTGCCCGCGGAAAGCGGCTCACTCTTTCGACGCCGGATTGGCTCTTCCCGCGGAGCCGCTCGCGGCTTACCTTGAACCGACGATGACCAGTGGGCAGCAGCGAACCTCGATCCTCTCGGCGCCCGGGGCGCCAGCGTTGCTGGGAAGCTCGATCATCGCGCAGCTGCCGTTAGCGATGTTCAGCATCGCACTGCTGGTGCATGCTCAACGGCTGACGGGATCTTTTGCCGTCGCCGGCGCGGTCTGCGGCGCGTACGCGATCGCGAGCGCACTCTCGGCACCGCTGTTGGGACGCGTTGTCGATCATTGGGGCCAGACCCGCGTGCTCGTCTCGGGCGCCACGCTCACCGCAGCCGCCGTCGTCACCGAAGGGCTGCTGCCGACAAACGCTCCACCGTTGCTGCTGATCGCGCTCGGCGCGGCAACCGGGCTCTGCGCACCACCGCTGGGGGCGTGCATGCGGGCACTGCTGCCGGTGATAGCCGCAGATCCGACCCGGCTGTCCGCGCTGTTCGCGCTCGAGTCGACCGTGCTCGAGTTGACGTTCGTGCTCGGCCCCCCGCTAGCGCTCGGGCTCGGTGCGCTTTGGTCCACCGGCGCTGCGCTCGTTGTGAGCGGTGTGGTGATGCTCGGCGGGGCGCTCACGTTCGCGGCGCAGCCGGCGTCACGACGCTGGCGGCCAGAAACCACCACCCGGCGGCCGCGTGGTGGCTCGCTGAACTCGGCGACGATGCGGACGCTGGTTCTGATCCTCTTCGGGACCGGCGTTGTATTCGGCGCGACCGAGGTCGGCGTGACCGCCGCGGCGCATGCACTCGGGAGCACCGCCGCAGCCGGGCCGGTCCTTGGGCTATGGGGAGTCGGCTCGCTGCTGGGCGGCATCGCAGCCACCCGCCGTGGCGGCGCGAAGGGCGCGATCTTCCTGCTCGCGATGCTCGCCCTCACTCACGCAGCGCTGATCTTGACCACCGGCAGCATGCTCGCGATCGCAGTGGTGATGGTGCTCGCGGGCGCGACAATCGCGCCGACCGTCTCGGGCATCTACGCCATGGTCGACGAGGCCGCGCCCGCTGGAACGCGCACCGAGGCGTTCTCGTGGGCTCTGACCGCGTCTTTGACCGGCGCCGCCGTCGGCGCCGCCGGCGCAGGCTCGCTGGCGCAAAGCGCAGGCGCCAGGGCAGCGTTCGCGCTGGCCGGCGCAGCCGGGGCTGCAACAGTGCTGGCCGCGATCCTCCGATCGCCGCGGCTGGAGCACTCCAGGCAGGGCACAGGCATCGCGCCTCTAGACCTGCGTGCCCGTCGGCACGCAGGGCAATCGAACCCAACGGCGAGACACACAAGCCGGCACGCACATCGGTCTGAGCGTCGCCGACCACGATGGCAACGTCCTTGGGCTGCTTCAGGACCGGTGAGCGCCCGGCCCTCGCGCCCGCAGTCAAGATCGCCGACCGCGACCCAGCGGGCGATCCTGGTTGGCATCCACGAGCGCCGCCTTCCCCGTTCCTCGAGCACAGATACCAACCTGGCGCGACCCCCCGATCTGCGAGCTATGCGGCCACGACCGCATCCGGTGCGTGATGACACTGAACAACAACAACAGTCCACCTTGGGAAAGGACCTGCCGTGACCTCTATCGAATCCGTGACCCTCGAAGTGGCCGACCCCGCGGCGGTCAACCGCTTCTCCGCCGCCGTCGGTCTGGGCACCCGCGTGCGCCATCTCGCCTCTGAAGGTCGCGACGTCGTCGAAGAACAACACAGGTCCGGCAACTCGTGAGATCGGCCAGATGGTGCTCCTGTTGGGGGTCGCGGACGTTGCGGCCAGCAAGCGGTTCTACGTCGACCACGGCCTCACGGTGGCCCGGAGCTTCGGCCGCAAGTACGTCCAGTTCGATACCGGGCAGATCCAGCTGGCGCTCTACGAGCGCCGAGCCCTGGCCAAGGACGCCGGCGTCTCCCCAGAGGGCAGCGGATCGCACCGGATCACGATCGGCAGCGACGCCGGCCGCTTCACCGACCCGGACGGGTTCACGTGGCAAGCCGCCAGCGCAGGCGAGCGGCACAACAGAATCGTGAGCCCGAGACCAGCGATCCCGCGAACGAGCTGATCCGCATCACCGGCGGCCCTTTAGCCATCGGCGAGCACCCACACCACCAGCACAACGACCAGGAGATCCTCAATGAGCCCCACCAAAGACACCCAGCAGTCCCCCAGGCGCACCACCAGCAAGTCGGCCAACGGATTCACCGAAGAGGAACGCGCCGCGATGAAGGAGCGCGCCAAGGAAGCCCGCGCAAACAAGAGCAACGCAGATGGCGAAAGCGACGTGCTGGCAAAGATCGCCGAGATGCACCCGACAGATCGCGCGATCGCCGAACGGCTCCACGCCATCATCAAGGACACCACCCCAGGCCTGACGCCGAGAACCTGGTACGGGATGCCCGCCTACGCGAAGGACGGCAACGTTCTCTGCCACTTCCAACCCGCGCAGAAGTTCAAGACCAGGTACGCGACGCTCGGCTTCAGCGATAAGGCAAACCTCGACCAAGGCCCGATGTGGCCGACCGCATTCGCGCTCAACGAGCTGACTGCCGAAGTCGAGGCGACGATCGCCGCGCTGGTGAAGAGCGCGATGAGCTGAGGACTGACCGACGGAGCGGGCTGACAAACCCCGCCGCACGATGATCCCACAGCCGTACCGAGTACCTCCGTGCGACCGTCGCGCTGGCACTCGAACGCTACCTCCCTCGCCGCCCAGCGCGAACGCTCGTGCTCGTCCACTGCCTGCCGCATACGAAGTCGCTCGGCACAGCCGTGGTGACCGTAACCGTCGGAGCGCCGACACCGGTCACGTACGTCCTGCTCCGCGCCGGCTCCTCGCTGCTGGCCAGGTGGTGGAGCGACGGGTCAAGTGCACGATGCTCTAGGCGGACTGGATTCTGGGGACGTGTCGGCGCGTCGTTTGGGGATTGGCGTCGATGCCGGCGGTCGCCAACTCGTTGGCGACCCGTGTCCTGCAAGGCGGTTTTGGCGTGGTCGGCTAGGCCGGGATCGCGCCTAGGCGCTCGGCGGTGATTGCCTGGAGCGCGTCGCGGATTGCTGCGACTCGCTCGGCGCCGTACCGCTCGGCCCAGTCACGCTCGATGTCGTCGATCAGGCCGCGGCCGATTGCTTGGGCATCGCGGCCGCGCTCGGTCAGACGGATGATCTTCGCACGGCCGTCGCTGGGGTCGGGCACGCGCTCGAGGTAGCCGCGCTGCTCGAGGTCGCTGGTGACCTCGCCGACGGACTGTTTGGTCATGTGCGCGCGCTCGGCGAGGTCGGTGAGCCGTGAGCCGTCTGGGTCGATGTTGCCGAATACGCATCCGTGGCTGATCCGGATATCGGCGTAGGCCGTCGCTGCGAGGCGTTTGGAGAGCTCGACGGTGAACTCGTCGAGGGCGACGCTCAGCAGGCGGATGAAGGGGTCGTGCGAGGTTTCGTAGAGATGACTTGCCATTTTGTCAGGACTCCTGATAAGGTAGGCGAACCGTCTGGGAGCCTTACAAGGCTTCCTTATCAGTCTAGCACCGAAACGGGAGGAATCTGATGGCTAGAAAGTGGTGGACGCTACTCGCGGTGAGCGTCGCGACGTTCATGTTGTTGTTGGACATCACGGTCGTGAACACGGCGCTGCCGGCGATCCAGAAGGATCTGTCAGCGAGCTTCACTGACCTGCAATGGGTGATCGATGCGTACACGCTGGCGCTCGCGGCCGTCGTGCTGACCGCGGGCTCGATCGCCGATCGTGTCGGGCGTCGCGCTGTGTTCACCGCTGGGCTTGGGATCTTCGCGGTCGCTTCGCTCGCCGCCGGGCTCGCGCCTGACGCGATGTTCCTCAACGTTTCCCGCGCCGTGCAGGGCATCGGCGGCGCGGCGATGTTCGCGGTCTCGCTCGCGCTGGTGGCGCAGGAATTCACGGCAGGTAGAGACCGAGCGACGGCGATGGGCGTCTACGGCGCGACGATCGGCGCCGCTGTGGCCGTCGGACCGCTGCTCGGCGGCGCGATCACCGAAGCCCTCGGCTGGCGCTGGGTGTTCTTCCTCAACGTGCCGATCGGGATCGGCGCGATCGCAGTCAGCTTCGCGAAGCTACGAGAGTCACGCGACCCGAACGCGACCCGTGTCGACTGGCTCGGGCTCGCGAGCTTCAGCACAGCGCTGCTGCTGCTCGTGCTCGGTCTCCTGCGCGGCAACGACGACGGCTGGGCAAGCACGCCGATCCTGGCGCTATTCGCCGCAGCGGCGGTGATGCTCACGGCGTTCGTCGTGATCGAGCAGCGCGTCGCAGAGCCGATGCTCCCGCTCGGGCTGTTCCGTAGCCCCGCGTTCACAGGGGTTCAGCTCGCCGCGTTCGCAGTCTCGGCCTCGCTGTTCGCGCTGTTCCTATACCTGACCCTATACCTACAGAACTACCTCGGCTACTCGCCCCTGCAGGCCGGGCTTCGCTATCTGCCGATCACGCTAGTGCCGTTCTTCGTCGCGCCGCTCGCCGTCGCGCTGATGGCACGGATCCAGGCACGGGTCCTGATGGCGATCGGGCTCGCCGGAGTCGGCGGCGGGCTGTTGCTGATGTCAGGACTCAGCTCGAGCTCGGGCTGGACGGCGCTGCTGCCGGGGTTCCTCCTCGCCGGCGTCGGAATCGGGCTCCTGAATCCCGTGATCGCCGACGTCGCAGTGAGCGTCGTGCCAAAAGAGCGCAGCGGCATGGCGGCCGGAATCAACGACACCTTCCGGCAGGTCGGCGTCGCCGTCGGCGTCGCCGCCTGGGGCGCGGTCTTCCTGACCCGCGGCGCCGACAAGATCTCGACCCTGGCGTCCGGCACTTCGGCAGCCGCCGGCGCTCACCCCCGCCAGCTGCTCGAAGCCGCTACCGACGGCCGGCTCGGACAGGCCCTCGCGGGCCTCCCGCACGGAACTCGCGCGGTCGTTGCGAGCGCAACCCGCGAAGGCTTCCTGAGCGGCTTGAACACGATCCTGGTGATCGGCGCGATGCTCGCCTTCGCAGGCGCCCTACTCGCCCTCTGGCTCGTACGCGAGCGCGGGATCGAGCGCGACCAGCCAGAACTCATCACCACGCGAAACCAGGAACCCGACGCGATCCCCGCGTAACACCCGCGCTCACCCGCGCTTAACCCAAGCCAACAGCGCAGTGCTCTGCGCAACACCGCGAGAGCAGAGCACTGCGCCGCGTCACTCACGCGAACACGACCGAACGACAACGAACCCCTCGCCCCGATCCCGCCCGCCCGCCCGCCGCGAGCGCGCGTTCGCGAATATGTGGCGGACGCTCGCATGCTCGCAGAGGACCCCCAAGCCGCCGCCCCCTGGCCGTTTGCCCTCAACGCAATTCACGTGGGTGAGGGCTTCAATCTGATCGCGCGTCCGGACTTCAGGGAGGCGCCAGCCCTCTACCTGCAGGTCAACCAGACCCGCGAGACGTTGACGATCACCCCGATCGGGTCCGCGATCCCCAATCGCCGGTTCGGCCAGAACGACATCGAGCTTCAAGGTCTGACGTACCTCGACACGATCCACGACGCGTTCACGGGCGGAGCGCTCCACATCGAACCCGGCATCTGGGTGACCCAACCGCCGACCATCTATCCCCCGGAGAGCCCGGCGCCCGCCAAGCAGATCGTGGCGCGGATGGCGGGTCGACCTAGCGCCGGCCAGTGTGCGGGTCGCTGGCGACGAGCTCGTCTTCGCCGACGCTCCCGAACTGCCGCACGAGGTCTTCGGGCTATCGGTGGACTGGCCGGCCCCCGAGTCGCCGTTGGAGACCTTGGGATGATGGCCTTGAGATCTCTGAGCACTTGCCGTGGCGGTATCTACGAGCGCACGCGTGGGCGGCGGGGGCATGGCAAGGCGATCGTCGCGACCGCCCGCAAGCTCGCTGTCCTGTTCTGGTGCATGCTGACCCGCGGCGAGGATTACGCCCACCAGAAGCCCTTGCTGACCAAGAAGAAGCTCCGAGCGCTCGAGCTCACCGCCGGCGCCCAGCCGCGCACCAAGAAGGCTGCTGGGGTCTGGAGCACCAACCGCGCGATCCGCGAGGCCGAGCGCGAGCTCGCCGAGCAGGCCGAAGCGTCCTACAAGCGGATGCTCAAAGACTGGCAAGCCGGATCGGGCAAGAAAGTGGGCGCGAGTGCAGCAACCGTCGCGAACCGTGGGGGCCGATGGTGGCCTCGGCGTGAGTTTGCTGGCCTCGCGTGCCGATACAGGCCTCAGGGGACGGTCAGTGCGACTGGAGGGCTGGGCTGGCTTGCGTCCTCATGGCCGTTGATCGACTGCACCGTGACCGACCATTCTCCGGGTGTGAGCGCGAGACCGTCGGTGACTTGGCTTGCTGGGACCGCGTCGCGCACCTCACGAACCGTCAAATCGCCGAACGGCTCGTGCTCAGTCCGAAAACGATCGAGCGACACATGGAACACATCTGCGCCAAGCTGCGCGTCACGTTGCGCGGGGCCGTCGCACGGATCGTGCTGAGGCAACACGCCGGCCGTTGATCAATCTCGCCTCGACACGGATAGCCCGTGCACATTCCTCGGAGGCACAGCGCTCGGCGGCCAGAAGCATCGACAGCCCCCCCCCCCCCAATCCCGAGCCGCGAGCAGCCCACAGCCAGGCCGAAGCAATCCGCGGTCGACGCAGATCGTCGATCTGTGTGCCCTCGTCGCGTCGCACGAGTGCTCGCCGTCGAATGAGATCGCGCCGGTGTAGCGGGGCGGACGCTCGACACTGGGCGGATGCGGGAGCCACCCGCCGCTGGGGATGCTCGCGCTTCTGTGCGGGTTTCTCGAATGTTCAGTCGACGGGCGTTGTGAACGCGCTCAGCCGGTATCACGCTCCGGTAACCGGCCTCTGTGGGGTATGCCTGGAACGTGCGCGCATCCGCCGCATCCGGCGGGTTCTCTGCCAGCAGTTCTCGCGGGCGACTGGGCGTTGGGCGAATGTGGGTGGGCGCGGTGTTCGTCGTTGACTCGTGTGGACGGCGATCATATATTTCGGCGCTGGATCAGAGGTCTCCAGGGTTCGGGTGCGGCCAGATGGTGCGCCGGGTTGGCGGTGACGGTGTTGGGTCTCCTGTGTCTCGGCGAGTGCGGGCGCAGCGACGATCACCGTCAACACCACTAGGGACGAGCTGACCCCGGGGACTGGGTGCTCGCTGCGCGAGGCGATCGCGACCGTCGAAGGGCACGGCGATGGCGACTGCGGCACGGCCGGCAGCGGCGGTAACACGATCGTGCTCGGCGCGAACACGTATCCGCTGACGCTTGAGTTTTTTCTCTTCCTTGGTGGCGCTCCGCCGGGTTGCATCTCGACGCCTGAGCCGCGGCCGACCGATAACAGCTGGGGGGAGCTGTTGGTGTCAGGGACCGCGGGGAACCTGACGATCGAGGGGGCCGGCCCGGGACGGACGGTGATCGACGCGTGCAAGCTCGGCGATCGCGCGCTTGAGATCATGCCCGGCGCGAGCGTGACGGTGAAGGACCTGACGATTACGAATGGCCACGCGCAAGACGGGACCGGCGGCAGCGCCGGCGTCGATGAAGGCAGCGAGGGCGGCGCCGCCGATCCCGGGGCGGACGGCGGCGCGATCCTCAACGAAGGAGACTTGACACTGAGCGACACCGCCGTCACCGATAGCGACGCTGGAAATGGGGGCACTGGCGGCGCGGGCGGTCCGCTTGGGGGTAGCGGTGGTCTGGGGGGGGGGGACGGCGGCAGCGGCGGCGGCATCGCCTCGACGGGCACTCTGACGCTGAGCGATACCACGATCAGCGGCAACAGCGCGGGCAATGGCGGCGCCGGCGGTGTCGCAACTGTGGGGAGCACCGCGAACGCGCAGTCCGGCGATGGCGGTTCCGGCAACAGCGGCGGTAACGGCGGTGGTGGTGGTGGCATCATCAACGAGAGCGGGACGGCGACGATCAACGCGAGCACGATCACCGCTAACACCAGTGGCGCTGGAGGCGCCGGCTCGCCGGGCCAGAACAGCGCGCCGAGTCAGGGAAACGGCGGTAGCGGCGGTAGCGGCGGCTCGGGCGGGAACGGCGCGGGCATCGCGAGCGCGGGCTCGCTGGTGGCGAACGCATCGCTTCAGGCCACCAACGACACGATCGAGGGGAACACCGCCGGCGACGGCGCCAACGCGGGGAATCCGGGCAGTGCGGCCAGCGGCATCTTCGAGGATGGGCGGGGCGGGAACGGCGGGAACGGCGGCTACGGCGGTGGGCTGGTGAACCTCCTGCGCTCGAGCGCCCCGCTCGTGGACCTGACGATCGCCGAGAACTCCGGTGGAACGGGTGCGAGTGGCGGGTCGGCGTCGGGCAGTTTTCCGGCGGGCGCCAACGGCTCTGACGGGCATGGTGGCGGGATCTACGCCAGTTCGTCGTCGCCGACGCTCCAGAACACAATCCTGTACGAGAAGCAGACCGGCGGTGACTGCCGCGGCACGATCACCGACGGCGGCCACAACCTCGTCTTCTCGCTCTCGCAGCTCGGGGGAGTGGTGCCGGAACCCTGCCCCCCCTCGGGCTTTAGCACCGGAGATCCAAAGCTTGCGGCGCTGGCTGACAATGGCGGCCCGACGCAGACGATGCGCTTGGCGCCGGGTAGCGCGGCGATCGATCGGGTGCCCGCCACCGGCGCCAAATGCCCGGCCGCCGATCAGCGCGGCGTGAGCCGTCCACAGCCACCGGGCGGCAAGTGCGACATCGGCGCCTATGAGTTCGCGCCGCCGGTCTGCCTGCCGGTCGCGGTGACAACACATGCCGGCACGGCGGTGCCGGTCACACTCAGCTGCGCCGACCCGGCCGCCGTGACGGTCACCTACACCACCGCGACCGCCCCGTCGCACGGCGCGCTAAGCGGCGTCGACACCGCGGGTGGGAAGGTGACGTACACGCCCGCGTCGGGCTTCTCAGGGACCGACACGTTCACGTATCTCGCCACGAGCGTCAATGGGACCGCCACCCCGGCCACCGTGAGTATCACCGTCACGGCGACCGGCACCCACGGTGGTTCGGGCGCGGGGTCGGTCCCAGCCGGAAAGGTCCTGCCGGTGATCACGTACGCGCGGATCACGAACCGGCGGTTCCGCGTCGCCCCAGGGGCGACCGCGGTCAGCGCCCGCGGGCTGCCGCTCGGATCGGCGTTCGAGTTCCGCCTATCGACACCAGCGCGGCTTCGGATCGCTCTGTCGCGGTCGCTGCCCGGGCGCCGGGCTGGGCGGCGGTGCGTTGCGCCTACGCGCGCGCTCACGCGGGCCGGCGCTAAACCGTGCACGCGCTGGCTGGCGGCCGGGGCCCTGACGCGAACGCTCGAGCGGGCCGGCGCGGACACGGTCGCGTTCACCGGCCGCATTGGCACGCGCGCGCTGGCGACGGGCGCCTATCAAGCGTCGCTTCAAGCGACCAACTCGGTGGGCAGCTCGAAGCCGGCGACGCTGGCCTTCACGATCGTCCGCTGACCGGCCGGCTCACGGAGGCCTCACTCGACTCCGCTCGGAAAGAAGCCTCGATCGCTTCACGCCGGTGATTATGTGATCAGAGTGCCGGTCGGGAAAGGAACCAGTGCTGCTCGCCGGCACGGACGCCATCACAAGATCCCGCGTTCGACACACCCTGGACCACGAGGATCGTACGGTTGCCCCGGCGGGCGCCCGGCTGTCCGGCGAGCATCGTGTGCGGAGCGGCTACGGCTCGGTCGTACCCCACCGCAGCGCAGAGTACGCAAAGCGCCCTCGGACGGGCCCCAAGCGGGGGCATGCGCGACTCGGTAAACGAGGCTCGGGGGCCGAACGACGTTTCTCGCAGACACGGCGAAAGGCCGCCCCGTTTGGTTTTCCTTCCCACCTTTCGGGCCGGATTGGCCACAAACGGACGTTCTGGAGAAACCTGGACGACCTTCCGTCCCGCAGAGTGTCGGCGCTCGAGGACTGCCCCGCATCCGTAGTTCCCCGACAATCACTGCGGCAGGCAACGCAGACCCCTGCGCGGCTCGCGCGACGTGTCGGTCGTGCGCTTGCGCGTTCGGCACGCCCCCCTGGTGGCCCCCAGGCCCGCTTGGTCGGAGCTCGGCTGGCCTCGGGACCCGGGGCCGGACGTGCGCTGCCGCCTGCTAGTCGTCATCGCAGCGATGATCAACACCGTCACAGTCAAGCGCCGTCTCCGAGGGGGCGCGCAAGACCGGCCGCCTTTGGCGATTGCTCGGGCTGTGCCGGTCGATCGGCGGCTAGCCAGCCTGGGTCACAGCGGTCTTCGAGCACCAAGCCAGACGGGCCAGCATCCAGGCGATCGCAAGCCTGCTGCGAGCGAGAACAACTTGCGAACCGGGGACGATCCTCAAACCACTGCATCGCCGCAAGCGCTGCCGAGCGGCGGCGGCCCATCTTGCAGGGGACGCGAGGTTCACGCTGCGCGGATCGATCGGATGGGACACTCGGCACTAGAGGGGTGACTGGCGGGCGCCGATCGCGTAGCCGGCCAGGTTGATCGGCAGGTGCAGCGCGATCGCGAGCAAGCACACCTCCGTCACCTCCCTCGCGGTCATCCGCCAGATCGGCCGCAGCATGAGCGCGCCGCTTGGCACCCAATCGGCCTGGTCGATGATCGAGACGATGACTCCAGTCGTCGAATGACGTTGTTGCCCCGGCGGAATCCCGAGGCGTCGCTTGATGAAGCTGTTGGGGAGCTCTCCGACCCATGTCGCGAGACCGAGCAAGCCGCTGCTGACCGCGGGGTGGGTCGCAGCGATCGGTTCGGGCAGACGCCGGCGGTAGGCAGGCACGCGGTCGAGCGCGAGTCCGGCCGCGACGGTCCCGGCGGTCATCACAACGGCCCCGCGCCAGGTCTTGTTCTCGCCGAACAGGGGTGCGCTGATCGGCGACTTCAGCGCCGGCGCCAGGTCTGCGCGAAGCACCGCAGCGTGCGCGAGTGGCGCCCCGAGAGCGGGGAGGAACACCCAACCAGGGCCGTGTCGCCCCGGCGCGCGACCTCGGTGCTCTCGCGTCTGCACAGGTTCACCGTATGTGATCTGGTGATGAATGTTCGCGAAACCCGTTGGCGTCTAACTGCCAGAGATCTCAGCTGCGCATCCCGGCCGGCGGTCTTTCTACGCCTCGGCGTGAGCGTCCTCGGCGGCGGACGGCCCACTCGGGGTGATCGGACCTGCCCGCCTGATCGGCTCGATCGCGCACCGCGGGGGCGGTCGCGGCGAACACGAGGTCGAGGTAGGAGATCAGCGCGCCATGCTCGATCCCGCGATTGGCGACGAGCGTGTAGCCGGCGATGCGCGCGCCGACCGCGAGCGCGAGCGTAAGGTCACGCAGGCCGCTGGACGCCCGTAACCCACGGACGGGGACGATCCCGCCGGCGACGAGCACGACGCCGAACGCCGCGAGCACCGAGACGCCGGCGACGGTGTCGCGGCTGGCGGTCGGGGGTGGGTCGAAGGAGCTTGAGCGCGAGCATTTATAGCGCCCGCTCTGGTTTCGGTCGCGGGGAAGCCTCGCGCCTGAGTCTTCGGCCTCGCACGCTCACGCCGTCGGAAAACTCGACGACGCCATGGCCCGGCTGCCGCCACCATGACTCTGAACTTGAGCCCAGGACCTGCTCGGCCGTCTCAACCGCCAGCCGTTAACGCGCATGTCGAACGAGCCAGGCATCCGACGGCAGCTCCCGGGCGGGCGTGTGTGTTTCCGCGCCAACGTCGCCCGCTTGCGAGTAGTCATAACCAGGCCGTTACCGAGTGGTCTGGTGCCAGAGTGCGGTGACCGCTTCGTCGACTGAGGGGAACAGGCGGTCCTCTCCGATCCGCTTGAGCAGCCCGCTTTTGGCCAGGCTTTGGCGCACGTGTTCGCCGGCTCTGGCGACTGCGAAGGAGATGTGT
>JBKQIR010000057.1:0-47751 GCA_052148275.1 Solirubrobacteraceae bacterium | reverse complement strand
GTGGAAGTGCCGTCGCTCAACGGATAAAAGGTACTCCGGGGATAACAGGCTTATCGGGCCCAAGAGTCCACATCGACGGCCCGGTTTGGCACCTCGATGTCGGCTCGTCGCATCCTGGGGGTGGAGTTGCTCCCAAGGGTTGGGCTGTTCGCCCATTAAAGCGGTACGCGAGCTGGGTTCAGAACGTCGTGAGACAGTTCGGTCCCTATCTGCCGTGGGCGTTGGAGAGTTGAGAGGATTCGTCCCTAGTACGAGAGGACCGGGATGAACGCACCTCTGGTGTATCTGTTGTCCTGCCAAGGGCATAGCAGGTTAGCTACGTGCGGATCGGATAACCGCTGAAAGCATCTAAGCGGGAAGCCGGCCTCGAGATGAGCTCTCCCATCCCCTAGAGGGAGTAAGACCCCTGGTAGACCACCAGGTTGATAGGCCGGATCTGGAAGGGTGGTGACGCCCGTAGGAGACCGGTACTAATGGGTCGAGGGCTTGACGGTAATTTTCATACCCGTTCATTGGCGCTGTGTAGTTTTGAAGGTCCGCGAGAGGCGGGTCTCCACCGGTTTCCGGTGGTCACGGCGAGGGGGAAACACCTCTTCCCTTTCCGAACAGAGCCGTTAAGCCCCTCAGCGCCGATGGTACTTGGCTTGAAAGGGCCTGGGAGAGTAGGTCGCCGCCGGATTGAGTACAGTGAGAGCCGTGTGATCGAAGTGTGGATCACACGGCTCTCGCGCGCGTGGCACGCGGCCGGGGCCGCGACTATGGCGCGCGAACCGGGCAGATGCACACTGCGGGCCGCGGCGTGACCATGCCGGGGCGCCGCTCGCGCCTAAGCCTCAGCGGCGGGCGATGCGAGTGGGGGTAAGTGTCGACTGCCTCTGAGAGCTCGTCGCCGGCGTGAGCGCGGTGCCTGTCGCCACCGCGTTGGTCGGCCGAGTCGGCGCTCCACCAGGAGCGGATGTGGCGCGCGGCGTAACGGAACATATGTTCGTGAGAATAGGGGCGTGCCCGGACGGAACCGCGCCCCGTCGGCGATCGGCAGCTGACCGGATCGCCGCGCACCCGAGAACTGCGTTTTGTGTCGCCCCTGGCGCCGGTGGTGGCGACTGAGCCGAAGTTCCCTCTACCAGGGGGAACTTCGGACTAAGAGCGAGGAGTCATCAGCCGGCCCTCGAGACGCGAGCCCGGACCGTAGGGGCAGCGCGCGGCCGCGCCGCGCGACGCCTTGTCGGCGCTCGGGCAAGCGAGGACGGGAGGGACGAATGGCCGTGTCGATTGCTCAGCGGAGCTGGAACTGGGCCACGAGACGGCGCAGGGCGTCGGCGTTGCCGGCCATCTCGGCGGCGCTGGCTGCGACCTGCTCGGTGGACGCGCTCGTCTGCTCGGTCGACGCGGAGACCTGCTCGGTCGACGCCGAGGACTGCTCGGCGACCGCTGCGACCTCGCCGATGCTCTGCTCCATCTTCGCGACCGACAGTCCGTGGATCGCCAGGGTCACTGCCTCGCTCGAGTCCTTCACCGATCGCATCGCAGCGTCGGCCTGCTCGGCCGCGTCGACGCCGTGCTGAGCGGTCTCGCGCGCCCGGCCGGCGACCTCGACGGTCTGCTCGGCGTTGTGGGCGCTCTGCTCCACAGCCGCGGCGACGTCCTCGGCCGCGCTGCGGGCGTTACCGATCATCTGCACCTGCCGCTCGGCACCCTGGGCAACATTCCCGATCGCGCGGGCGACGTCGGCGGTCGCCTTGCCCGTCTCGTCCGACGTGGATGCCGTTTGCTCAGAGGTGTCGCCGATCGAGACGGCCGTGGTCGAGACCTCCGTCACGAGCTTGCGCAGTCCGCTGACGGCTTGGTTGTAGGCCGTGTAGCAATCGATGATCACGTCGCGCAGCTGCTCGCCGGTGCGCATGATGTCGCCGATCTCGTTGTCGGGGAGACCCGTGACGGCCTTCGTCTTGACCGCGAGCTCGACGGTGAGGTCGCCGTCGGCGAGCGCCTGGATCGCGGGCCTCAAGCGCTCGCTCGTCGCGCCGGCGATCTGGTCGAGTCGTGTCTGCGCCGTGCGCACGTTACCGGTCAACTGACGCGAGATCAGAAACCCTGACACGAGGGCGAGAACCAGGCCCAGCACTCCAACGACGATCATGATGAGCTTGGCTGAGGACGCGGCCGAGCTGCTGACGCCCACCACGACCACGGCGCCGAGGCACACACCCAGCATGCCGAACGTGAGCGCGAGCTTGCGCCCGAATGTCAATCGAATGTTTGTCCTGCTGATCGTGTCCATTGCGTAACTCCTCGAGCGTGAAGAAAGCCGACAGCTCCGGTGATCGGACGAGCATGCGCTCGAGGCAAATCGCCGCAGCCCCGCGGCGGCGGCCGGCAACCAGCTCGCACGGGCCGATCGCTACCGGTGCGCAGGAGCAGGGGAGACGGGCTCGGCAGGGAGCTCGGCTCCCCGCTGTGCCGCCTCGGCACGCGCCGCTGAGCCCTCGATGTTTACGCTGGGAAGCCGGGCGTCGACCCAGCTGGGCAGCCACCAGGTGGCCTTCCCGAGCAGCTCGAGCACGGCGGGCAGCAGGACGCAGCGCACGACCAGCGCGTCGAGGAAGACCGCGATCGCGAGTCCGAAGCCGAACTCCTTGATCGAGCGCTCGTCGCCGAGCATGAACGACAGGAAGACGCAGATCATGATCGCGGCCGCGGCGCTGATGACGCGCCCGGTGTAGGCGATGCCATCGGCGACCGCGCTCGAGGCGTCGCCGCGCCGGATCCATTCCTCACGCACGCGGGAGACCAGGAACACCTCGTAGTCCATCGACAGGCCGAACACGACGGCGAACATGAGGACCGGTATCCACGGTTCGATCGGGCCCTGCTGAACGCCAAAGAGGCCTCCGAGCCAGCCGTTCTGGAACACAGCGACGGTCACTCCGAGCGCGCCTGCGATGCTGAGGAGGTTCATCAGCGCAGCCTGCACCGGGATCAGCACCGAGCGGAAGATGACGAACAGCAGCAGGGCGGAGAGCAGGACCACGATCGCGATGAACACCGGCAGCTTCGAGGCGAGCACGTGCGAGAAGTCGATCCCCCCGGCCGTGAACCCGCCGATCAGCACCGTCACGCCGGTGCGCCGCTTGAACGCCGGCGCGAACTGCGCGCGCAGCCGGTTGACGAGGTCGGTCGTCGCGGCCGCCTGCGCGCGAGTGGCGGGATACGCGGACACGACCGCGAACGTGCCCGACGGTGCGATCCGGGGAGCCGTCACCGCGACGATCCCCGGCGTCGCAGCGAGCCCTGAGCGCAATGCCGGAAGCGCCGTCGCGCGAGCCGGGCTGGACAGCTCGGCGGCGACGAGCAGCGGGCCGTTGAAGCCGGGTCCGAAGCCGGCGGCGAGCAGGTCGAACGCATGGCGTGTCGTGCTCGAGGACGGATCGTTGCCCGCATCGGTCGACTGCAGGCGCATCCCGAACACGGGAATGAGCAGCACGAGCATGATCCCGAGCGAGGCGCAGGCCAGCGTCCACGGCCGCGCCTGGACCATCCTGCTCCAGGCGCGCCATCGCGATCGCTCCTGGGCGTGGGCCCCGAGGCGGTCGGTGTCTCCATTACGGCTGCCGTCGGCCCCGGCATTACGGCTGCCGTCGGCCCCGGCCCCGGCCCCGGCCCCGGCCACGCTGCCGTGCCGCCGCGATCGCCCGAACAGAGGGCGCAACACGAGCTGACCGTAGCGCGAGAGAATCGCCGGAAGGACCGTCAGCGACGCGATCAGCGTCATCAGCACCGTCAGCGCTGAGCCGATCGCAAGGCCGTACATGAACGGGACGGCGGTGGCGAACATGCCGAGCAGTGCGATGATCACGGTCGTGCCGGCGAGCAGGATCGCTCGCCCGGAGGTGTCCATGGCCTGGAGCACCGAGGCCTCGACATTGCCCAGCTTCGCGTAGTTCTCGCGGAAGCGCGTGACGATGAACAGCGCGTAGTCGATGCCGACGCCGAGGCCGATCATCAGCGCGAGCTCGGGCGTGATGTTCGACATGCTCGTCAGGTGGGTGGCGATCCCGATCAGCGCCAGGCCCGTGACGAGGCCGAACCCGGCCGTGACGAGTGGCATGCCGGCCGCGACGATCGATCCGAACGTGAACAGGAGGATGATGAGCGCGGCGATCACGCCGACGACGGTCGCCGGGCCGATCGCGAGACCTTCTGCGTTCTCGATCACCTGGCCGCCGGCTGCGATCTCGAGCCCCGGGACGTGCACGGCCTTGATCTGTGTCAGAACCGCATCGCCGGTGTTGGTCGGAAGGTCGTTGGCGACCTTCGAGTAGCTCACGATCGCAAACGCGGTCGCTCCGTCACGGCTGACCTGCAGGGCGCCGGCGCGGGTGTAGGGGCTGATCACGCGCAGGACGTGTGGATCGCCGCTGACGCGGCCGAGCAGCGCGGTGATCGCGGCGCGCACGGCGGGCGTGTCAACCGTCCCGCCGCTGATGTGGAAGACGATCTGGTCGCTGTCGCCGCTTGCTGCCGCGAAGTCGCGATTGATCAGGTTGTACGCACGCTGGGTGTCGGTTCCCGGCAGGCTGAAGTTCGTCGAGTAGTCGCGTCCCACCGCGCCGGCGAGCAGCGTCGTGAGAACGGCGATCGCCACCCATGCGACGAACACGGAGCGGCGGTGAGCTATGCACCAGCGAGCGAGTTTCAGCATCGTTTCATGAACGTGACGATGGCCACAAAGGCCGAGTCGGCGTGCCCAGTAGTCGACTGCGATCCGGCGGGGAGAGCCGCGATTGCGAGCCGTTCATCCGCGCCACCAAGCATACGCCGCAGGGCTGTGGAGGAAGCCAGTCGGGCTCGCCGCAGGGGCTCGCCGCAGAAGGAGCTCAGTCGGGATCGCCGCGGAGGATCTCAGTCGTCTCCGGCGTCGGTTCAGCTCGAGGCTGCGTCCGCGCTGTCCTGCGCGGGGATGAGCTCGTCGCTGCGGGCCTCCAGCGCCGCGATCACGAAGGTGAGGTGCTCATCGAAGTCCACGCCCAGCTCATCCGCTCCGTGACGCATCTCCTCGCGTCCCACGGCCGCCGCGAAGCTGGGCTGCTTCAGCTTCTTCTTGACCGACTTCGCGGTCATGCCCCGGAGGCGCTCGGGACGCACGTAGGCGCACGCGAGGATGAACCCCGACAGCTCGTCGACCGCGTAGAGCGCCTTCTCCATCGGCGTGACCCGCTCGACCCCGAGATAGTCCGCATGCGATGCGACGGCACGCACGAGCTCTGGCGGATAGCCGCGTTCCTGGAGCTCGCGCATCGCGTAGCGCGGATGACCCGTCTCGAGGTCCGGATGGCGCTCGTAGTCGAGGTCGTGGACGAGGCCCGTCAGACCCCACAGCTCGACGTCACCGTCGAATCGCAACGCGTAGGCGCGCATCGCCGCCTCGACCGCGAGCATGTGGCGTCGAAGCGATTCCGACTCGGTCCATTCGCAGAGAAGGGTCCACGCATCCGATCTCGAAATGACAGGCTGCATGGCGCTTACCCTAGAGCACTCGACCACACGCCCGACGCGCCCGGGAGGTGCCGTCGACGCTTCAGCAGCTACGCTGGGGACGGAGAGTCCGACCTCCGGGCCCTCCCCCCAGCGCATGGAGAAGTTCGTCATCGAAGGTGGTGTGCCGCTCGGCGGCACGATCACGCCGGCCGGCAACAAGAACGCCGCCTTGCCGATTCTCGCGGCGTGCCTGCTGACCGAGGAACGCGTGACGCTGCGCAACGTTCCGCAGATCCGCGATGTCGAGGTGATGCTCGAGCTGCTCGAGTCACTCGGCGTGAACGTCACCTGGATCGGTGACAGCGAGCTGTCGGTACAGGCGTCCTCCGTGCGGGGAACCGAGGTCGACTGCGCGCTCTCCGAGCAGATCCGCGCGTCGTTCCTGCTCGCAGGACCGCTGCTCGGGCGCTTCGGCCACGCGCTCATGCCGCCGCCGGGCGGCGATGTGATCGGCCGCCGTCGGCTTGACCCGCACCTCGACGCGTTCCGCGCGCTCGGCGCCACCGTCCGCCACAGCGCCGACATCGAGATCCAGGCTCCGGCGCGCGGCCTGACGCCGTGTGACTTCCTGATGGACGAGCCGTCGGTGATGGGGACCGAGAACGCGCTGATGGCGGCCGCGCTCACGCGCGGGATGACCGTGATCGACAACGCCGCCTGCGAGCCTCACGTCCAGGATCTGGCGCGGATGCTCACGTCGATGGGCGCGCGGATCGAGGGGATCGGCTCGAGCCTGATGACCGTCCACGGAGCGCGGACGCTGCACGGGTGCGAACACACGATCTCGCCGGACCACATCGAGATCGGCTCGCTGATGGCGCTCGCCGGGGTCACCGGTGGTGAGCTGATCGTCAAGGACACGATCCCGAAGGATCTGCGGATGATCCGCATCGTGTTCGACCGCCTCGGCCTGCACAGCGTGCTCGACGGCAACGACGTGATCGTTCCCCGCGCGCAGAGGCTGCGGATCCGCAACGACGAGGGCGGTTACACGCCGAAGATCCAGGACGGTCCGTGGCCGGCCTTCCCGGCCGACCTGACGAGCATCGCCGTCGCGCTCGCGACCCAGTCGGAGGGCTCGGTCATCATCCACGAGTGGATGTTCGAGAACCGTCTGGTGTTCGCCGACAAGCTCGAGCGGATGGGCGCCGCGATCACGATCTGCGACCCGCACCGCGCGATCGTAGTCGGGCCGAGGCGCCTGCGCGGGCAGCGCGTCGAGTCGCCTGACATCCGCGCCGGCATGGCGATGCTGATCGCCGCCCTGTGCGCCGAGGGCACGACCGAGATCGGCAACATCCGCCAGATCGACCGCGGCTACGAGCGGATCGATGAGCGGCTGCGGGCGCTCGGCGCGCACATCGAGCGTGTGCACGACGTGCCCGCGACGGTCTGATCGCTCCGCTTCTGATTCCCTAAGGGCATGGTCGACCGGATCCCGAGCGGAACCCGCGACGTGCTGCCCGACGAGATGCGGGAGCTGCGCGCGATGACCGACCGGATCCGGGGCGTGTTCGAGGGCGCCGGCTACGGCGAGGTGTACACGCCCGCAATGGAGTACGAGAGCACCTTCGAACGCGAGGGCGCCGCTCCTCCGGTCGCCTACCGGCTGTTCGACGAACACGGCAACGTGCTCGTGCTTCGGCACGACATGACCGTCCCGATCGCGCGGCTCGTCGCGACCCGTTACGCGCATTCCGCGACGCCGCTGCGCTTCTGCTACTTCGCGCACGCTTACCGGCCGGTGCGACCGCAGCGTGGGCAGTCGCGCGAGTTCCTGCAGGCCGGCGTGGAGCTGATCGGCGCGCCGGCGCCGGAGGGGACCGCCGAGGCGCTGACGGTCCTCTGCGGGGCGCTGCACGCCGCCGGGCTGCAGAACTTCCGTGTCGGGCTCGGCGACGTGATGCTCTACCCGGCGCTGCTCGAGTCCCTCGGCGTGGCCGAGTCGCGCCGCGAGCGGATCCTCGCCACGCTCGCCGCGGGGGACTTCGTCGGCGTCGAGCTCGAGCTCGCCCAGCTCAAGCTCAGCGACGGCGACGCCGAGCTGCTGCTGCGCGTGCCGCGCACACGGGGGGGGCCGGAGGTGCTCGAGCAGGCGACCGGCGCGCTGCAGGAGGCGGGCACGGGCATGCGCGCCGTGCACTCGCTGCTGGCTGACGCGGTCGCCGAGCGTGTGATCTTCGACTTCGGGCTGGTACGCAGCCTCGGCTACTACACCGGCGCCGTGTTCCAGGTCTACGACCCGGCGCACGGCGTCCCGATCGGCAGTGGCGGGCGCTACGACGACCTCCTGTCGCGCTTCGGTCGCCCGTTGCCCGCGGTCGGCTTCGCGCTCGCGGTCGAGCGGCTGCACATCGCGCTGACCGCCGAGGAGCGGGTCGCGCTCCCGGCGCGGGAGCACCCCGGTGCCTGAGCTGCGCATTGCGGTGCCCCGCGGGGCACTGCTCGAGCCGACGCTCGATCTGCTCGACCGGATCGGCCTCGAGACCGCGGAGGTACGATCCAACGACCGCAAGCTGCTGTTCGAGGAGGCCGGGATCGTGACGATGCGGCCCTCGGACGTGCCCACCTACGTCGAGGCGGGAGCCGCAGACCTGGGCATCACCGGCAAGGACGTGCTGATGGAGCACGCCGAGCGCGAGGTCTACGAGCTGCGCGATCTCGGCTACGGCAGGTGCACGATGGTGCTCGCGTCGGTCGCCGGCGAGGACCTGGCTGCGGCTGCCCTGCGCCGCCTCGGGGTGGTGCGGATCGCGACCAAGTACCCGCGCATCGCCGCCCGATACTTCCTCGACACCGGCCGCCAGGCGGAGATCGTCGAGGTCAAGGGCTCGGTCGAGCTGGCGCCGCTGACGGGACTGGTCGAGGCGATCGTCGACCTCACCGCGACCGGGACGACGCTGCGCGAGAACAACCTCGTGATCCGTGAGGAGATCGCCGTCTGCACCGCTCGGCTGATCGCCAACCCCGTGGCCGACAAGCTGAAGGCCAGGCAGATCGACGCGCTGCTGGAGCGGATCAATGCGCTCTGAGCGGCGCCCGACCAAGCTGGGGCTGAAGGCCGGCCGCAGGGAGGCCGCGCAGCTCGCGGCGGAGCTGCGGGTGCTCGTGCCGGCCGGCGAATCGGTCGCGCCAGGTGTCGCCGCGATCATCGAGGACGTCCGGCGCAACGGGGACAGTGCCGTTGCGCGCCACACCGAACGCCACGACACGGGTGGCCTGGCGGTGGCGAGCCTGCAGGTGGAGCGCGACGAGCTCGCGGCGTGCGCCCGCGCGCTCCCACGCGACGTACGCGCCGGGCTGGAGCTGGCGATCGCGAACGTCGGCGCCGTCGCCCGTGCCGGTCTGCGTGGCGAGCGCACGGTCGTCTTCGAGGATCACGCCGTGATCCTGCGCGAGGCGCCCGTGGAGCGTGCCGCCGTTTACGTCCCGGGTGGCCGTGCGCCGTATCCGAGCACGGTCGTGATGGGGGTGGTCACCGCTCGCCAGGCCGGGGTCCGCGAGATCGTCGTCTGCTCGCCTCCGGGGCGCGGCGGCGAGATCGATCCGGTCGTGCTGGGCGCGTGCGAGCTCGCCGGCGCGAGCGAGGTCTACCGGATGGGCGGCGCGCAGGCCGTCGCGGCCCTCGCGCACGGAACGGAGACGGTGCGCGCCGTCGATGTGATCGTCGGGCCCGGCAACCTGTACGTGCAGGAGGCCAAGCGCCAGCTCTCGGGCCAGGTCGGGATCGACTCGTTCGCGGGCCCGAGCGACCTGCTCGTGATCGCCGACGCTGGCAGTGACCCGGAGCCGATCGCGCTGGACATGCTCGCGCAGGGCGAGCACGGGTGGGGAACCCTGGTCGTCGGCGCGTCCACGTCGCCCGAGCTGCTGGAGGCGCTCCACAGCCGGCTGTCGGGCATGCCGGATACGGGCGCGGTGCACCGGCTGGTGGAGGTCCCGAGCAGCGAGTACGCGCTCGAGCTGGCGCAGGCGTTCGCGCCCGAGCACCTACAGCTGTTCGGCCCGCAGGCCGAACAGCTTGCAGACCGTGTCACCCGGGCCGGCTGCGTGTTCATCGGGCCCGCCTCGGCGACCGCCTTCGGAGATTACATCGCGGGCTCCAACCACATCCTGCCAACCGCCGGTGCGGCTCGTTTCGCATCGGCGCTGTCGGCGGCTCACTTCCGCCGCTCGTTCACGGAGGTGAGGATCGCTGATGGCTCGCGTCTCGCCCGCGCGGCGGCGCCGATCGCGCGCGCGGAGGGCTTCGAGCTGCACGCGCGCTCGATGGAGGTCCGCATCGGCGATGATTGAGCGATGAGCCGCAGCGCCGTGATCGATCGCAGGACGGGCGAGACCGAGGTTCACGTGAGCCTGGAGCTCGACGGCGCCGGCGCCGGAACGCGTGAGACGGGCGTCGGCTTCTTCGACCACATGCTCGATCAGCTCGCCCGCCACGGCCGCTTCGATCTGACGGTGCGGGCCACGGGCGATCTGCACACCGGCGCTCACCACACGGTGGAGGACGTCGGGATCTGCATCGGCCAGGCGCTCGACCGCTCGCTCGCGGACCGTGTGGGGATTGTCCGCTATGGCAGCGCCGTCGCGCCGATGGATGAGGCACGGGCATCCTGCGCGATCGACATCTCGGGCCGCGGGCTGCTCGTGTTCAGCGCCGAGCTGCCCTCCGGGGCGAGCGGCAACTTCGATCACGATCTCCTCGAGGAGTTCCTCCGCGCGCTCGCGGCCAACGCCAAGCTGACGCTCCACGTCAACGTCGAGGCCGGCAGCAACGCGCACCACATGATCGAGGCGGCGTTCAAGTCGGTCGCCCGGGCGCTGCGCGCCGCCGTCGCGCTGGACCCCGCCCAGCTGGGGATCCCGAGCACGAAGGGGACGCTGACATGAGCGCGACCCCCCTACCGGCGGGCGCCGATCGGGACATCGACGCACCCGGGCCGCTGATCGGCGTCGTCGACTACGGGATGGGCAACCGCCGCTCGGTCGAGAAGGCGCTCGCGCACGTCGGCGCGCGGGCGATCGTCACCTCCGAGCAAGGGCTGCTGCGGGGCGCGGACGCGCTCGTGGTGCCCGGCGTCGGCGCGTTTCCGGCGGGCATGGCAGCGCTGCGGGCGCTGGCGCTCGACGAGCTGATCAGGGAGTGCGCCGCCGCGGGGACGCCGCTGCTCGGCATCTGCCTGGGGATGCAGCTGCTGTTCGAGCGTTCGCTGGAGCTCGAGCCGACCAATGGCCTCGGCCTCATCGCCGGCGATGTCACGCAGCTGCGGACCGACGGCCTGAGGCTCCCTCACATCGGCTGGAACGAGGTCCGCTTCGAACGCGCGTGCGTCCTCACCGAGCACCTTCCGGGGACCGGGAGGCCCTTCTACCACGTGCACTCGTTCGCGGCCCGTCCGGCGGACCCGCTCGACGTCGTCGCGACCTGCCGCTACGGCGAGACCTTCGCGACGATCGTCGCGCACGGCTCGGTGCTCGGCGTGCAGTTCCATCCCGAGAAGTCCTCGTCCGACGGGCTGCGGATGCTAGCCGGCTTCGTCGCCTTCGCGGCGCTCGGTCGCAGCGGCGCTGCGGCCTCGCGGTGTGTGGCGGATAGCGGCGGCAACGCCGCGGGCTCACGAACGGGAGCGAACGCATGATCCTGCTGCCGGCGGTCGACATCCTCGATGGCAAGGCGGTCCGCCTCGAGCGTGGCGACTTCGATGCGCAGAAGGTGTACGACCAGGACCCGCTCGATGCCGCCAAGCGCTGGGTACAGGCGGGCGCTCGCGCGCTGCACATCGTCGATCTCGACGGCGCCCGCACCGGCTCGCCGGTGAACCTCGAGCATGTTGCCCGGATCGCCGCGGCCGTCAGCGTGCCGTTGCAGCTGGGCGGCGGCCTGCGCAGCACCGAGGCCGTGAGCGCCGCCTTCGAGGCGGGCGTGACGACGGTCGTGCTCGGAACGGCGGCGTTCGCCGACGTCGAGTTCCTCGATCAGGCGATCGCGGACCATGGCCATCGCGTCGTCGTCTCGGTCGACGGCCGCGGCGGCATGCTGGCGGCCGCCGGCTGGACTCAGCAGACGACGATTCCCGTAATCTCGGTGTTCGAGCATCTCGGCGAGCGAGGAGTCAGGAGGTTCGTCTTCTCGAGCATCGAGAGGGATGGCATGCTCGCGGGCCCGGATCTCGACGGGGTCCGGCAGGTGGCGCAGACCGTGCGGGGGACGTTCGTCTACTCCGGCGGCATCGCGTCGCTGGAGGATCTCGCCGCGCTCATGGCACTCCGAGAGGTCAACCTCACCGGCGTGATCGTCGGTACCGCCCTGTACGAGCGCCACTTCGAGTTGCGTGAGGCGCACGCGGTACTCGGCAAGGTCTACTGACACCCGTGCCCGGCGACGTCTGACGATGCACTACAAGCGCGTGATCCCGTGCCTGGACGTCGACGGCGGCCGCGTCGTGAAGGGCGTCGCATTCGTCGATCTTCGCGACGCCGGCGACCCGGTCGAGCTCGCGGCGCGCTACGACGCCGCGGGCGCCGACGAGCTCGTGCTGCTCGACATCACGGCGACCTCCGACAAGCGCGACACGGTCGTAGCCTTGGCCCGGCGAGCGGCCGATGAGGTGTTCATCCCGTTCACGATCGGCGGCGGCATCCGCTCGGTCGCCGACGCGCAGGCCGTGCTCGACGCCGGCGCCGACAAGATCTCGGTGAACTCGGCCGCGCTCGCGGACCATGAGCTGATCGACCGCCTCGCACGGACGTTCGGCGCCCAGTGCGTCGTGCTCGCGATCGACGCGAAGTCCCGGGCGCCGGGCGCAAGCGGCTGGGAGGCGTATGTCGCCGGCGGGCGGACGCCGACGGGCCGCGACGCGGTGCAGTGGGCGCGTGAGGGCGTCGAGCGCGGGGCGGGGGAGATCCTGCTGACGAGCATGGACCGCGACGGCACGAACGCCGGCTATGACCTCGAGCTGACCGCGGCGGTCGCCGGCGCGGTCAACGTTCCCGTGATCGCCTCCGGTGGTGCCGGCGAGCTCGAACATCTCGGCGCCGCTCTGCGTGCCGGCGCCGACGCGGTGCTGTGCGCCTCGATCTTCCACTACGGTCGGCACACGGTCGCTGAGGTGAAGGAGCGCCTGCTTGCGGATGGCATCCCCGTGCGTCCGGTGGCCGGCTGAGGGTGGCCGGCGGGTTTCCGGCCATTATGCAGATCCCGCCGCGTTCCAAGGGTCTCTCTCGCACTGAGCGACACCCCTGGAACGCTGCGGAACACCGCGGAGTACCGCGGTCACGCTGATGATTCCGTATCTGGTCCGGTGGACCGAGTGCCGCGCTAGGCGGCTTCTTCCACGTACCCGGCGGCCGCGCACGAATCGCAGTACGCGGCAGGCGGGACACGGGGCTCATAGCACCCCGGACGACAGCAGGTGGACGACCGCTTGGGCCGGCCCCGACCGATGCGGGCTGCCGCAGCATCCTTCAGCTCCTCGCGCATGCGATCGAGCTCAGCTGCGTGCTCCGCGCAGAACCGGCGACCCTTGATTGCCGCCTCCTGACAATGACTTCCACTACGACAACGCATATGACGGTAGGATATCATTAAGTTTCGAACGCATGTTCCCCGGGGCGCTGCTGCACGCCTAAAATCAGGCTAACGACCGCCGTTTACGGTTAGCTTTTGGTGTGTTCGAGGCCTGATGCATTCATTCAGCGGCCGGGAAGCAGCTCGTAGATCGTGTCATAGCCGCTCAGGAAGATCGTGTGCGGGTCGGCGATCACGGGCGTGAAGGCGCCGTCGGGGAAGGTGTAGACGACGTGCCCGGTGCGGGCGTCGAGTCCGATCGTCGTCCTCGATGCGAGATCGGCGAAGTAGACCACGCCGTTGACCACCGTCGAGGAGCCCGAGATCCGTCCACCGGCGTCGTAGGTCCAGCGAACGGCTCCCGTCCGGGCGTTGAACGCGTAGAACTCGCCGCTGTATGAGCCGACATAGACGGTCGGGCCGACGCCGGCCAGGTCGGCCACGGACGCCGAGGCGTACACGTACGCGCCCGTCCCGACCGACCATCCGAGCGCCCCGTTGGAGACCGCGAACGAGTACACGAACCCATCCGTGTTACCCAGATAGATACGGCCGTATGCGACAGCCGGCGAGGCGTAGAAGTTGCCCGACCCGAAGCCGAAGTCCGAGCCGCTCGTGTCGACCGCCCAGACCTGGTGGCCGGTGGCCGCGTCGACCGCGTACGCGCGGCCGTCGTAGTCGCCGAAAAAGAGGATCCCGTGGACGAGCGCCGGCCCGCCCTTGACGGGGCCGCTCGCCTGGTAGGTCCAGTTCGCCCGACCGGTGGTCGTGTTCAGCGAGTAGACGGTTCCGGCCTGATCGCCGAAGTAGACGCTGTCGCCCGAGACGATCGGGGAGGCCTCGCTGCCCGAGGGCAACGGCCGTGACCAGACGACGTGCCCGTTGCGCATCGAGAGCGCGTCGAAGCTCCCGTTGCCCGGGGCCGTGCCGGTGTCGGACAGGATCGGCACGAACAGCAGCTGCTGGCGGACGTCGAGAGCCGGCGAGGCGGCCGACAGCGTGCCGAGGTGAGTGGCCCAGAATTGCTGACCGGTGCGGGCGCTGATCGCCTTCGCGGTCGCGCCGTCGTCCATGAAGTAGAGCGTGTGCCGGAAGATCACCGGCGGGAACTCGACGAGCGCGTTGCCTCCGAAGCGCCATCCGACGTGCAGCGGCGGGCGCAGGTCGCCCGCACCGGTGAAGTCGCGGGTGCGGTTGTCGGTGAAGCCGTAGATCGGCCAGGTGAAGTTGTCCACCACGACGGGCTTGTGCGTCGTCGTCGTGGTGGTGACGGTTCTCGGCGTCGTGAAGGGCACGCTCGGGTTGGACACGTTGCCGGGCTTGTGGAGGATCACGACCAACACGCCTGCGGCCGCGATGACCACGACCAGCAGTCCCCCGACCGCCAGCCAGCTCCTCCATGATCTGCGCGAGCGACCACTCGACATGCGCCGATGGTATTAAGACGCGCCGTCGTCGGCGGTGCGGCCCCTACGCGCAGCCCCCGGCGAGGCGCCAAGATCTCCCTCGTGGAGATCGCGGGAGAGCAAGCGCTGATCGATGCCGTGCTTGCGCTGGGGGCGGGCGCACAGCTGCTCGCGCGCTTGCCCGAGGACCTCGTGCCGGCCGTGTACCTCGTCGGCGGCTCGGTCCGCGACCTGCTCCTCGGCCGGGTCCCGATCGATCTCGACCTCGTTGTCGAGGCGCCGGCGGGAGCGCTCGCGCGTCGGCTCGGCACGCCGCTCAGCAGCCACGACCGGTTCGGGACGGTCACGATCCTGCTCGACGGGGTGGCGTGCGACATCGCGACCTCGCGCCGGGAGCGCTACGCGCATCCGGGCGCTCTGCCGGAGGTCGAGCCCGCTCCGCTGCGCGAGGACCTGCTGCGGCGCGATTTCACGGTCAACGCGCTCGCGCTCGCGCTCACCGGCCCCGAACGCGGTCTTCTGCGCTCAGCGCCGAGCGCGCGGGAGGACCTGGAGGCCCGCCGCCTGCGAGTCCTGCACGACGCGAGCTTCATCGATGACCCCACGCGGTTGCTGCGGCTCGCCCGGTACCAAACGCGCCTGCGCTTTGCGATCGAGCCGCACACCGTGGCGCTTGCCCGCAGCGCCGTCGATCTCGCCGCGCTCGCAACCGTGAGCGGCAGCCGCGTCGGCAACGAGCTTCGTCTCGTAGCACGCGAGCACGAGCCGCTCGCGGCGCTGCTCGGGCTGCGCGAGCTCGGGATCGACGAGGCGATCGCTCCCGGGTTCGGGATCGACGACCCGGAGCTCGCGCAGCGAGCGTTCGAGCTGCTGCCCGAGGACGGCGACCCCGGCGTGCTCGCTCTGGCGCTGGCCGCGCGCGGACTGAGCGCCCCGGATCTGCGAGCGCTGCTCGACGAGCTCGCGTTCCAGTCCCGCGAGCGCGACGAGATCCTGGCCGCCGCCACGCGCTCCGAGGCACTCGCCGATCGTCTGCGACACGCGCGCCGCCCATCGGAGATCGCGGCGGCGGTCGGAGTCGGCAGCCCGGAGCTCGTCGCGCTCGCCGGTGCGCTCGGCCCTGCGGGGCCGGCGCACGCATGGCTGACCTCGCTGCGCCACGTCGAGCTGCAGATCGACGGCAACGACCTGCTCAGCGCCGGTGTGTCACCCGGCCCGCCGGTCGGCCTCGGCCTGCGGGTCGCGCTCGCCGCCGCGCTCGACGGCCGTGCGGAAGGACGCGAGCAGCAGCTGCGGGAGGCGTTGCGAGTCGCTCGCTCGGATGGATAGAGCTGGGGCCGGCGCTAGCCTGGAGTCGCGTGAGACTGCCGGAACCGTTCTACGCCGAGGGTGAGCACATCGGGATCGAGCTCCGCGGCGCGCGCGTGGTGTTCACCACGCGCCATGGAGGCTGCTCGCGGGGGCGCTACGAGAGCCTCAACCTCGGTCTGCTGACCGGCGACGACCGTGACCGCGTGCGGTCCAATCGTGCCGGGCTCGAGGCTGCGCTTGGCACCGGCTTCGCGTACGGGCGCCAGGTCCACGGCACGCACGTGGCGCTCGCCGAGCGCGTGACCGAGCCGGGGGCGAGCGTTGCTGACGCGGATGGGCTGCTGACGCGCGCGCGTGGGGTCGCTCCGATGGTGCTGACCGCCGATTGCCTGGCGATCGCAGTCGCCGGCGAGGACGGCGTCGCGATGATCCACGCCGGGTGGCGAGGGCTGGCCGGCGGCGTGATCGCCGCGGGCGTGAGCGCGCTACGCGAGCTTGGGTGCGGCGGCCCGCTGGCCGCCGCTATCGGACCCGGCGCGGGCGTGTGCTGCTACGAGGTCGGCGAGGAGGTCCACGCGGCGCTTCACGACGATGATCCGCCGGCGCGCGAGGGAGCCAACGCCGATCTGAAGCTCATCGCCCGCCGCCGGCTGCAGGCCGTCGGCGTGGGTGTCGTTCACGATCTCGGGATCTGCACGATCTGCTGCGAGCCGTCGTTGTTCTTCTCCCACCGGCGCGATCGCGGGATCACCGGTCGTCAGGCGGGGATCGCATGGTTGATGTGATCGAGGACCTGCGGGCCCAGACCGTGCGTGCCAACCTCGAGCGGGTGCGGGCCGAGATCGCGGCGGCCGGACGGCCGGAGAGCTCGGTTCAGATCCTGGCGGCGGTCAAGTATGTGCCGATCGAGGCGCTCGGCAAGCTCCGCGAGGCCGGACTGACGCTTCTGGGCGAGAACCGGGCCCAGGACCTCGTCGCCAAGGCCGAGGCCTACCCGGGTGCGTTCACGTGGGATTTCATCGGCGCGCTGCAGAGCCGCAAGGTCGCGCAGATAATCCCGTACGTGCGCTACATACATTCGGTTGCGAGCGACTCCGCGCTCGCGCAGCTCCGGCGGCACGCCCGTCCCCAGACGCGCATCATGGTCGAGGTCAATGTCGCCGGCGAGGCGGGCAAGTCCGGGATCGCGCCCGCCGGGTTGGACGGCTTCCTGGAGCGCTCGCCGGTGCCGGTGATCGGCCTGATGACGATGCCGCCGATGGTGGCCAACGCAGAGCTCAACCGGCGCCACTTCGCCGCACTGCGGGAACTGGCCGAGCGCCATCATCTCGCGGAGCTCTCGATGGGGACGACGCAGGACTACATGGTGGCCGTGCAGGAGGGCGCGACCATCATCCGGCTCGGTCGTAGCCTGTACTTCCCAGCCGCGTCATAATCACGGCAGGGAAACCTTCGGCGGTAGCGAACCTCCCCACGATCATGGCATTCCGTGACACATGGCATCGCACGCTCGTCTACTTCGGCCTGGCCGATGATGCGGCGTACGAGGAGGACATCGAGCCCTATCCAGAGCCTGAGGTGGATATGCAGGACAGCTACCGCGAGCAACGCACCGTGCGCCGGCTCCCGCGCCGGAGGCGCGACGAGTTCGACGACATCTTCGCCGACGACGACGACCACCGCACGAGCGCCCTGCGACCCGTGCCGTCCCGTCCCAACGGTCGCAGCTCCTCTGGCGACGTGCGGGTTCACTTCGTCGCGCCGAAGAGCTTCAACGACGTCCAGGACGTCGCCGACAAGTTCAAGGACACGATCCCGGTGATCCTCAACCTGCAGTCCGCGGACACCGACCTGTCCAAGCGGCTGATCGACTTTGCCAGCGGTCTCACGTATGCGCTCGACGGCGGCATGCAGCGGATCGCAGACAAGGTCTTCCTGCTGACTCCGCAGAACGTCGAGGTGTCGGCCGAGGAGCGCGCGCGGCTGCTGGAGAAGGGCTTCTTCAACCAGTCCTGAGCGCCGGGCGCCCGTGGTGACGGGGCCCCAGCTGCGGCCAACGGTAGCCTTCATGTCATGCGCGTTGGTCTGATCGAAGCCGGGAGCGTCTCGCACACGCTGACGGCGACCATGTCGAGTGCGCTGGCGGCGATCACGCGAGTCGACGTCGCCAACTACGTCCAGACGCTGCTCGAGGTGTACGTGGTGATCATCCTCGTGTACATCCTCACGAACCTGCTGTTCGCCTTCGGCCTGCGGCCGCCATACTCGCGCTGGACGGACGCGGTGCTCAACTTCCTGCGTGACGTCAGCGAGCCCTATCTGCGGATCTTCCGCAAGTTCATCCCGCCGATCGGGATGTTCGACCTCAGCCCGATCGTCGCGTTGATCGTGCTCCAGGTCGTTGGGCTGCTCATCGTGAACCTGATCAAGGGAACGTAGTGACCGGCGCGGCGCTCGAGCCGGCGAGCCGATCGCGCACCGCCGTGCGGCTGGTCGCGTACACGCGTGCCGGGATCGTGGTCGCGATCGTCGTCGCGCTCGACCAGCTCACCAAGCACCTGATCGTCGACAACATCGCGCAAGGGCAGGTGCGAAAGCTCGTGCCGGGCGTGCAGCTCGTGCACTGGCGCAACTCGGGCGTGGCCTTCAGCGCGCTCTCCGGTGGAGGCGCGATCGTCTACCTGCTCACGGCGCTGGCGCTGTCGGCGCTGATCGCGTACCTGACGGTCCGGCCGGAGCGCCGATGGCTGTGGCTGCCGACCGGGATGCTGATCGGCGGTGCGATCGGGAACCTCATCGACCGCCTCGACAGCGGCGCGGTGACCGACTTCATCAAGCTTCCTCACTGGCCCGCGTTCAACGTCGCCGACATGTCGATCACGTTCGGCGTCCTGCTGCTCGTGCTCGTGCTGGACCGGGGCAGGACCCGCGCTGGCTGAGCCGCCGTTCACGATCGTCGCGCAGCCCGACGCTGCCGGTCGGCGGCTGGATCAGTATCTCGCCGGGCCGCTCGGCTCGCGCGCGCGTGCGGCCCGGATGATCGAGGACGGCCTCGTGCTGGTGGACGGGAGCCTGGTGCCCAAGCGCCACGTCGTCGTGCCCGGTCAACGGCTCGAGGTGCGCGCACCGGCTCCCGCGGCGCGAGCCCCCGAGCCTGAGGACGTTCCGTACGCGATCGTCTTCGAGGACACGCATCTGCTCGTCGTGGACAAGCCCGCCGGGGTGGTCGTCCATCCCGGCCGCGGTCACAGCGCGGGCACGCTGGCGCAGGCGCTCGCGGCGGTTGCCGCCGGCGGCGACGAGCCCGGACGCGCCGGGATCGTCCACCGGCTGGACCGTGACACGTCGGGTCTGCTGGTCGTCGCCCGCAGCGACGAGGTGCACCGCAGGCTGAAGGCGATGCTCGCCGCACGAGAGCTTCACCGTGAGTACCTGGCGCTCGTCGAGGGTGTGCCACCGGCACGCTCGGGAACGGTCGATGCGCCGATCGGGCGCGACCGGCGCGACCGCGTGCTGATGTCGATCGAGACCGATCTGCCGCGCGCGGCGGTGACGCACTTCGAGCTGCTACGGACCGTTGGGGGCGCCTCGCTGCTGAGGGTCGTGCTCGATACGGGGCGGACGCATCAGATCCGGGTGCACATGGCCGCGATTGGGCATCCCGTGTGCGGCGACAAGCTGTACGGTGGGACCAGGCGCTTCGGACTGCAGCGCCAGTTCCTGCACGCCGGCCGGCTCGCGTTCGCGCACCCGGTCACGGCGCAGCCGCTGGACCTCCATTCGCCGCTGCCGCCCGACCTCGAGCGCGCGCTCGAGGTCGCGGCGGCCGCTGCCGGCGGCTGAGCTCGCGGGGCCGTTGGGGGAAATGTGTCGGGCGCCGGCACACTGCCTTGGGCTTAAGCGTTGTCTATGAGCGCTTAAGCCCAAGGCTCCTCCCGGGGCTTGCGTTGCGGCCCCATGCCCGAAGGCGAGACACCGGTCAAACATGCGTACACTGGTCCTCGACCAGTCGTCTATCCCTCGGCGGGCGAGTCGCGCCCTGCCCGGTCCCATCCGGGTCGCGAGCATCGATCGTCGGGGTGCCTTTCGCATATACAAGGGAGTGACAGTGGCTCAGATCGGTATCAAGGAGCTGCTGGAGGCCGGCGTGCACTTCGGCCACCAGACGCGCCGTTGGAACCCGAAGATGCGTCGATTCATCTTCGGCGAGCGCGACGGCATCTACATCATCGACCTCCTCCAAACCGAGGCCCTGCTGACGAACGCCTGCCGGTTCGCCGAGGAGGTCGCCCGTCATGGCGGCTCGGTCATGTTCGTCGGCACCAAGAAGCAGGCGCGGGACGCCGTCAAGGAGATCGCCGAGGCGGCGGACATGCCATACGTCAACCACCGGTGGCTCGGCGGTCTGCTGACCAACTTCCAGACGATCTCGCTGCGCATCAAGCGCCTGCATGACCTCGAGCGCTATGAGGCGGAGGGCCAGCTCGAGCTGCTGCCCACGCGGGAGCGGATGGCCGCGCAGGCCGACCTGGAGAAGCTGCGCGCCAATCTCGGCGGTGTCAAGAACATGCAGCGCCCGCCGGACGCCGTGTTCGTGATCGACCTGAAGACCGAGGCGATCGCTGTGCGTGAGGCGCAACGGCTGCGGATCCCGATCATCGGCCTCGTCGACACCAACTGCGACCCGGAGGGGATCGACTTCGTGATCCCCGGCAACGACGATGCGATCCGCTCATGCGCGGCGATCACGCGGGCGATCGGCGACGTCGTCTCGCAGGGGCACGGCGTCTTCCGCGCCGAGGAGGAGCGGGCCCGGCTCGAGCGTGAGCGCCGCGAGGCGGAGGAGCGCGCCCGCCGCGAGGCCGAGGAGCGCGCCCGCCGCGAGGCGGAGGAGCAGGCCCGCCTGGAGGCGGAGGAGCAGGCCCGCCTGGAGGCGGAGGAGCGCGCCCGCCTGGAGGCCGAGCAGCAGGCCCGTCAGGAGGCGGAGGCCCAGGCCCGTCAGCAGGCGGCGGCCCAGGCCCGCCAGGAGGCGCAGGATCAAGCGCGTCAGGAGGCGGAGGATCAGGCCCGCCGGGAGGCCGAGGAGCAGCAGATGAGTGCGCCGGCGGAGGTCGGCGCGGTGGAGCCCGAGCCGGTTGGCGCGGAGGCCGAGCCGGGTGGCGCGCTGGAGCCCGAGCCGGTTGGCGCCGCGGAGGCCGAGCCGGTTGGCGCGGAGGCCGAGCCGGTTGGCGCGGAGGCCGAGCGGGTTGCGGACGCCCTCCAAACGTCGGAGGCCGCACCCGAGGCCGAGGCCGTGCCGGAGGAGATGTCCGCACGCGAGGCCGACGCCGTCGTGCCCGAGCCGGAGCCCGAGGCCGAGGCCCAGGCCGCAGGCGAATCGGAAGTGACACGCGAGCCGGAGGCGATACCCGACCCACAGGCCGCGCCGGAGCCGGAGGCTGCGCCCGAGCCGGAGGCCGCGCCCGAGCCGGAGGCCGCGCCGGAGCCGGAGGCCGTGCCAGGCGACGAGGGCGCGACCGAACCATCATCCGACTCGCACGACATCGAGAACACGACACAGACCGAGCACGCCGTCGGCGGCGGCGGTGACGGGGAAACCGACAACGCTGGGGAGACCGCATGAGCGACATCAGTGCACAGGAAGTGAAGGCCCTCAGAGACCGGACGGGCGCGGGGATCGTCGCGTGCCGCGACGCTCTGAGCGAGACGGGCGGGGACCTGGAGCGCGCGATCGAGCTGCTGCGCGCGCGCGGTCAGGCACAGGCCCAGAAGCGGGCCGGCAGCGAGGCGCGCGAAGGAGCGATCCAGACCTACGTCCACCCGGGCAACAAGATCGGCGTGATGGTCGAGGTCGACTGCCAGACAGACTTTGTCGCACGCAACGAGAAGTTCGTCGAGTTCGCCCGCGACGTGGCGCTGCACATCGCCGCCGCAGCGCCGATGGCGATCACCGAGGACGAGGTCCCGTCCGAGGATCGCGAGCGCGAGGAGCGGATCGCCACCGAGCAGGCGGCGGAACGCCCCGAGAACGTGCGGGCCAAGATCGTCTCCGGCAAGCTCGACAAGTGGCTCGACGAGGTGGTGCTCCTGCGCCAGAAGCACGTCAACACCGACAAGTACGAGGGCAGGACGATCGAGGATCTCCGCGCCGCTCTCTCAGCGGAGACGCGCGAGAACATCGTCATCCGCCGCTTCGCTCGGTTCATGGTCGGCGGTTGAGCCGATGACCTCGGACGGCGAGCCTGCGAGGAGACCGGCGCCCGTCTACCGGCGAGTGCTGCTGAAGCTCTCTGGCGAGGCGCTGATGGGGGACCGCGAGTACGGGACCGACCCCAAGCGCGTGCGCGAGATCGCCTGTGAGGTCGCCGCGATCCACCGCCGAGGCGTCGAGGTCGCGGTCGTCGTCGGTGGCGGCAACATCTACCGCGGCCTGGCGGCGGCGGCGAGGGGAATGGACCGTGCAACCGGCGACTACATGGGGATGCTCGCGACGGTGCTGAACGCGCTCGCCCTGCAGGATGCGCTCGAGAAGGAGCAGATCGCGACACGCGTTCAGTCGGCGATCACGATCTCGGAGGTCGCCGAGCCCTACATCAGGCGCCGCGCCGTCAGGCACCTGGAGAAGCGCAGAATCGTGATCTTCGCCGCCGGCACCGGCAACCCGTTCTTCACCACGGACACGGCAGCAGCGCTCCGGGCCGCCGAGGTCCACGCGGAGGTCGTGCTGATGGCCAAGAACGGCGTCGAGGGCGTCTTCACCGCCGATCCGGCGAAGGACCCCACCGCCGAGTTCATCCCGGAGATAACACACAAGGACGCGCTCACCAGAGGGCTGCAGGTGATGGACTCGACCGCGCTGGCGCTGTGCATGGACAACGACCTCGCGATCATCGTCTTCAACATGGCCGGCAGCTCCAACATCGACAAGATAGTGTCTGGTGAACGTGTGGGAACGTTGGTGAGGACATGAACGAGAACCTGATCGAGGCATTGCTCGAGGATGCAGACGAACGGATGCAGAAGTCGGTGGAATCCACCCGGCACGAGTTCGGATCGGTGCGCACCGGCAGGGCCAGCCCGGTGCTGCTCGACCGCATCGCCGTCGATTACTACGGGACCGCGACACCCCTCAAGCAGCTTGCCACGATCAGCGCCCCGGAGGCGCGCATGCTGACGATCCAGCCGTTCGACAAGAGCTCGATCAAGGCGATCGAGCGCGCGATCATGGAGTCCGACGTCGGACTGACACCCTCCAACGACGGCAAGCTGATCCGCCTCGCGATCCCGGAGCTGACCGAGGAGCGTCGCAAGGGGCTCGTCAAGGTCGTCCGGCACCTCGCCGAGGAGGGCCGTGTCGCGATCCGCAACGTGCGCCGCGACGTGATGCACGACCTGCGCGAGCTGAAGGAGTCCGGGGAGGCCGGCAGCGATGACGAGCACCGCGCCGAGGAGGCGTTGCAGAAGGTGACGGCCGCCCGCATCGCCGAGCTCGACGAGCTGCTGAAGGCCAAGGAAGAAGAGATCCTCGAGGTCTGAGATGACCGGCGCAGGTGGCCCCAGCTCAGAGGCCCGCTACGTCGCGATCATCACCGATGGAAACGGTCGCTGGGCCAAGCGGCGGGGATTGCCGCCCGTCGCCGGCCACGAGGCGGGCGCCGACACGGTGAAGCAGCGACTGCGGGACGCCGCGGAGCTCGGCATCGAGGAGCTCACCGTGTACTCCTTCTCGACCGAGAACTGGCGTCGTTCGCGGGCCGAGGTCTCCGCGCTGATGCGCATGTTCCGCCGTCGGATCGAGTCCGAGACCCCCGAGCTCGACGCCGAGGGCGTGCGGCTGCGGTTCATCGGCCGCCGGGCTGCACCGGTGCCACCGGCGCTGATCGAGCGGATGCAGTGGGCCGAGTCGGTCACCGAGCGCAACGAGCGGATCACCCTGTTCGTCGCCTTCAACTACGGTGGCCGGGCCGAGATCGTCGACGCCGCCCGCACGTTCACCGACGGCGATGAGGAGGAGTTCCGCAGGCATCTGTATGCGCCCGACATGCATGACCCCGACGTGATAATCCGCACGAGCGGTGAGCGACGCATCTCCAACTACCTGATGTGGCAGTCGGCCTACTCGGAATTCGTGTTCCGCGACGAGCTGTGGCCCGACTTCACCCGCGAGGCGCTCATCGAGAGCCTCGACGACTATGCAGCCCGCAAGCGCCGCTTCGGAGGTCGCTGAATGCCGCTGGTGAACGAAGGCGCCTCGATGCCACCGCTGAAGGGACGAACCTGATGCCGCAGGCCAGGGCCGCGCCGAGCCGGCGCTCGGGATCGGATCTGCTGGGGAGGGTGCTCGTCGCGGTGCCGGCCCTCGTGATCGCGATCGTGCTCGTCGACGTCGGCGGTCTCACGTGGGCGATCGCGCTGGCGGTGCTCGGCTGCGCGACGATGGCCGAGCTGTACCGCATGCTGGAGCGCTGGCGTACGGTGCCGCTCGTCGGCTTCGTGGCGCTCGCGGGCATGTGCATGGCGGCGCACTTCGGCGGCGAGCGGCAGGTGGTCGCGGTCGCGCTCGCGGCCGTCCCCGTGCTGTTCCTCGCGGTCGCGTTCCGGGGCCACACCGCCGGCGCCACGGTCGCGATCGCCGGCACGCTGCTCGGCATCTACTGGCTCGGGTTCGCGTTCTCGCAGGCGGTGCTGCTGCGCGATCTCCACCACGGCAACGGCATCGTCATCGACGTGATGGTGGGCACGTTCCTCGGCGACACCGGCGCCTACTTCGGCGGGCGCCTGTTCGGGCGCCGGCCGCTCGCGCCGGAGATCTCCCCGAAGAAGACGATCGAGGGGCTCTTCTGCGGGATGTTCGTCGCGATCCTTGCGGTGTTCGTCGCGGGCCTCTATCAGACGTGGCTCACGCACGGGCAGGCGCTGGCGCTCGGTCTGACGATCGCCGTCCTCGGGCCGGTCGGAGACCTGTTCGAGTCGCTCGTCAAGCGTGACGCCGGCGCCAAGGACGCCGGGCGCCTGTTCGGCGCCCACGGCGGCGCGCTCGACCGGCTCGATGCGATCAGCTTCACGGTCGTCGCCGCCTACTTCATCTGGGCCGCAGTGGGGCATTGAATGCGCGCCCGCGCACCTACGTTCGCCATTCGCGCGGGTCTCGCAGCCGAGGGATCGCCGGACGGTGCGTGAGATCGTCCTGAATGTCCGCGCCGGCGTGGCCGAGGCAGTGCTCGACCGCCTGCTGCCGATCGTCCCAGCCGGCGTGCGAGAGATGCGCGACGGCGAGGACGTGGAGCTGCGCATGCGCGGCGCGGGACTGCCGGAGCTCGCGGAGGTCGCGCAACTCGTGCGCCGGCTGCCGCACACGCTCAGCGAGCACGAGGTCCCGGACGACTGGCGGTCGCGACGGGTCGCCGACTACCGCCAGGAGGTGATCGGCGGACGGCTTGTCGTTCGCCCCGAGTGGGCGCCGCCGGCCGGCGAGGGACTGATCGACATCGCGCTGTCCGACGACACCGCTTTCGGCAGTGGCGCTCACCCATCGACGCACGCGATCCTGCAGGCGCTGCTGGAGATCGAGCCATGCGGCTCGTTCGCGGACCTCGGATGCGGCTCCGGCGTGCTCGGCATCCTCGCCGCGAAGCTCGGCTGGGCGCCGGTCACCGGCCTCGAGATCATCGAGTACAGCGTCGAGTCCGCTCGCGCGAACGTGCGGCGCAACAACGTCGAGATGGCGGTGGCCGTTACCGACCTGAGCGAGTGCCCGCCGCCGCCCGCGGACGCATTCGCCGCCAACCTTCCGGGACCTGTGCACATCAGACTCGCCGGGGCCCCTGAGCTGCAGAGCGCGAGCAGGGGCATCATCAGCGGCTTCGGACCCACGCGCGAGCCCGAGCTGATCGCGGCCTACACGCGCGCGGGCTTCGGGATCACCGAGCATCAGGTCCTGCACGGCTGGAGCGTGATCACGCTCCGGCGCGGGTGACCTTTGGGTCACTCGATACACACGGACGGTTCGCATGTGGTGCACACCACCAGCGCTGCCACGGTGCGGTCACTCGGAGTGAGAACGCCGCTGCTGAACGCGCTCGACGGCCGGATCGAGGTCAGCGCGGAGCTGCGCGCGCGCGATCCGGCCGGCCCTCCGACGCCGTGCGTGGCGATCGTCAATCACACGGTGCACGAGCTCCAGCTCGTGTGCCCGGACGACACCCAGGCCGAACGGCGGCACGTGGCGCCGGGCACGACGGACCTTCCGCTGATCGACCAGGGAGGCGAGCCGATCGTGCTGATCGTGCAGATCGGACCCGTCCCGGCCGGCGTCACGGACCCGCCTGGCGCGGTGGACGAGGTGCTCACGCTCGTCCTCAGCGCGGAACGGTCCGCGACGGTCCCAGGCGCCGTCTCGTTCGTCGGACAGGCGATCGGTGGCCACACGCGCTGATCGTGCACGCCACCGCCAGCTCGTCACATCGCTGCCCGCGGAGGACGGGCTCGCGTTTGCGATCGCGTCCTCCAAGGACCTGGAGCGCGGCGTGCGGGCGACGCTGATCCTCGTCGAGCGGTTGTTCCGCTTCGACGTCGTGGTGGGCCGTGACAGCCTCCAGACGGTCGTGCGCAACCTCAGCGCGGCGGAGCTCGAGGTCCGCCCGCGACACCACAACGAGCCCGCCACGAACATCGTGATCGGCGACGCGCGCGCGCTCGAGCCGACGCGGGCGTTCCTCGACTTCATCCTGCGCAGCGAGCACGAGGAGGCTCGGGGCGCGATCACGATCGGCGCGATCCAGCTCGCGAGCCGTGGAATCGTGCGCATCACCGCGCAGGCGATCGTGCGCCAGACCCGGCGCTAGGGCCCACGCGAAGATCGCGGACCTAGATAGGTCGCGTCCGGGTTGGAGGCCGCTTCGCGTCGCTTCTGGGATGCGGGAGACCGCTCCGCTCGCGCGGCCCTCACCACGGCTGGCCATCCGGGCCGGCCCTAGAATCGGCGGCAGAGTGCCCCGACGTATCGCCATCCTCGGCTCGACCGGCTCGATCGGCATGCAGGCGATCGACGTCGTGCGCCGCAGCCGTGGCGAGCTGAAGGTCGTCGCGCTCAGCGCATCGAGCGCCTGGGACCAGCTTGTCGAGCAGGCGATCGACCTCGGCGTGCGGCGGATCGCGCTGGCGGACGCCGACGCAGCCTCCCAGGCGAGCGAGGCCTGGACTGGGGGGGAGGTGATGGTCGGCCCGGACGGGCTCGTGACGCTGGTCACGCAGTCCGGCGCCGACATGGTGCTCAACGCGATCGTCGGCTCCGCCGGCCTGCTGGCAACCGTTGCCTCGCTCGGTGAGGGGATCGACCTGGCGCTCGCCAACAAGGAGTCGCTGGTCGTCGGCGGCGAGCTCGTGAGCCAGCTCGCGGAGGCGACCGGCGCAGTGATCATCCCGGTCGACTCCGAGCACTCGGCGCTGCACCAGCTGATCGCCGCCGAGCGTCCCGGGACGATCGATCGGCTCGTCCTGACCGCGTCGGGCGGGCCGTTCCGCGGTCGTAGCACCGCGGAGCTGCGGGAGGTCACCGTCGAGCAAGCGCTGGCGCATCCAACGTGGACGATGGGCGGCAAGATCACGATCGACTCGGCGACGCTGATGAACAAGGGCCTCGAGGTGATCGAGGCGCACCATCTGTTCGGCACCGCCTACGAGGACATCGACGTCGTCGTGCACCCGCAGTCGATCATCCACAGCCTCGTGCAGCTGTGCGACGGCGCGACGCTCGCGCACCTCGGCTACCCCGACATGCGGGTCCCGATCTCCTACGCCCTGCACTACCCCGAGCGCGCGCCGCTGCCGGTCGCGCCTCTGGATCTCGCGGCGTTGGGCTCGCTCACGTTCGAGCCGCCGGACGAGCGCACGTTCGCATGCCTGCGGCTTGCGCGAGAGGCGGGGATCGCCGGCGGCACCGCGCCGTGCACGCTCAACGCCGCCAACGAGGTTGCGGTGCACGCGTTTCTGTCCGAGCGCCTGCGCTTCCTCGACATCGCCGCCGTGATCGAGGAGACGCTCGCGCGGGTGCCCGGGGCGCGCCTGCACTCGTTCGAGTCGCTCAGCGAAGCGGACTCACGTGCGCGCGCAGTTGCGGTGGCGCTCGTGCAGGAGCGCGCCGTGGCCTGACCGTCCGACGCCGCGCGCGGGTTCTCGCAGCCCGCCCGCAACCCTCGTGTGCCGGCCCTGCGGGGCCGGCACGACGGCCATGCCACACTCAAGGAAGATGCCCTACCTGCTCGCATTCCTCGGCTTCGCCGCGCTCATCATCTTGCACGAGGCGGGGCACTTCGCCGCCGCCAAGGCCGTCGGGATGCGGGTGGAGCGCTTCTCGCTGTTCTTCGGGCCGATGCTGGTCAAGCGCAAGTGGGGTGAGACGGAGTACGGGATCGCGGCGATTCCGTTGGGCGGCTACGTGAAGATCACCGGGATGAACCCCGAGGAGGACTTCCCTGAGGAGGTCGCGCCGCGGGCCTATTGCAACCAGCCGGTCTGGAAGCGGATCGTCGTGGTCGCCGCGGGCCCCGCGGTGAACCTGCTGATCGCGTTCGTGATCGTCTGGGTGCTGCTGATGCAGGCCGGGCAACTCGTCAGCAACAATCACGTGTACGCGATCATTCACCCGAGCGCCGCCGCGGGCGTGCTGCGCCCGGGCGACCAGATCGTCTCGGTCGACGGCGTGAGCGGCGGCCTCGACAAGCTCCGCGATGAGATCGCCACTCATCACTGCGCCGGCAAGCAGGTGAACGGATGCACGGCCGCGACGCCGGCGACGATCGTCGTGCGCCGCGACGGTCGGCTGCTGACGTTGAGGATCTATCCGCGCTACAGCGCCGCCGACCGCCGGCCGCTCGTCGGCTTCGAGTTCGGCCAGGTGCAGCCGGTCGGCCCCGTCGACGCGGGGACGCAGACCATCAGCAAGATGTGGACCGTCACGACGGCGACGATCGGAGCGATCGGGCGCATCTTCGAGCCGCAGGACCGCGCACAGATCCACGGCGTCGTCGGCGTCTACACGATCACCGAGCAGTCGTTCGCCACGAGCCCGTCGCTTGCGCTGCAGGTGCTGGCGCTGATCTCGTTATCGCTCGCGGTGATCAACCTGTTCCCGTTCCTGCCGCTCGACGGCGGCCACATCTTCTGGGCGCTCGCCGAGAAGGTCAGGGGGCGCCGCATCCCGATCGAGGTCATGGAGCGTGCCGGGCTGGTGGGCTTCGCTCTGATTCTGATGCTGTTCGTGATCGGCCTCAGCAATGACATCTCGACGCTGTCGGGTTCGGGCTTCAACCTCCGCTGACGGTCGGTCCGGCTCGACGCGAGCCCTCCGAAAGCGCCGCGCTGCGCTACGTTACCCGAAGGTTAAGAACGTCTCGGAGCGGAGCCCATCATGGAGAGCAGCAGCAGCACTGTACTGGCCAGCAGCACGCGGGCGGTGGACGCGCCGAGCCTGACGGAGGCACTTCGGCGAAACGCAGCCCAGCACGGTGACATCGTCGCCGTACGCTCCGTCGACGACAGCTTCACGCTCACCTGGTCGCAGCTCGTGGAGCGCGTCGACGCGGTCGCCGGGGGGCTCGCGAAGCTCGGCATCGGCCGCGGCGACACGGTGGCGATCATGCTCACCAACAGACCGGAGTTCCACATTGTCGACCTCGCGGCGGTGATGCTGGGCGCGACCCCGTTCTCGATCTACAACACGCTGCCGGTCGGAGAGATCGAGTACCTCTGCTCCGACGCGCAGGCGAAGCTGGTCATCGTCGAGCAGACCTACCTGAAGCCGATCCTCGAGGTGCGCGCGCATCTGACGACGATCGAGCACGTGATCGTCGTCGACGGCGATGCCCCCGAGGGCACCCTGGCACTGGCCGATGTCGAGGGGTCCAACCCGGGCTTCGACGCGAAGGCAGCCGGCGAGTCGGTCGGCGCGGATGACGTGCTGACGCTCATCTACACGTCGGGGACGACCGGCCCGCCGAAGGGCGTGCAGCTCTCACACGGCAACGTCATGTCAGTCTGCCGCGGCGCGGAGGAGATCATCCCGCTGAGGGCCGGGGTCAAGGTCATCTCGTGGCTGCCGGCGGCGCACATCGCCGAGCGCATGGCGCACCACTACATCCCGGTCGTCTACGCCGGCACGATCACCTCGTGCCCGAATGCGAAGGACGTCGTCTCGTTCCTGCCGCGTGTCCGGCCGAACTGGTTCTTCGCGGTACCCCGTATCTGGGAGAAGCTGAAGGCCGGGCTGGAGGCGATGCAGGCCGCCCAGCCCCCTGAGCAGCAGGCGACCGTGCGAGCTGCCCTGGCGGCATCGATCGAGCGTGTGCGCCTCCTCCAGCGCGGCGAGCCGGTACCGCCGGAGCTGGAGGCGCGGGTGGCCCAGGCCGACGAGCAGATGTTCTCGCACCTACGCGTGGCCCTCGGTCTCGACCAGGTGTTCGCCGTCCACGTGAGCGCCGCGCCGACACCGGTCGAGGTTCTGGAGTTCTTCCACGCGCTCGGGATCGAGCTCGCGGAGATGTGGGCGATGTCGGAGACGTGCGCGTGGGGGACGATCAACCGTCCGGGTCATATCAGGATCGGCACCGTCGGCCCGGCCGCGCCCGGTGTCGAGATCAAGCTGGCGCAGGACGGAGAGGTGCTCGTGCGCGGCGAGTGCGTGATGCTCGGCTACCGCAACGATCCGAAGAAGACCGCCGAGGCGATTGACGCCGAGGGCTGGATGCACAGCGGCGACATCGCCGAGATGGACGCCGACGGTTTCGTCAGGTTGATCGACCGCAAGAAGGAGCTGATCATCAACGCGGCCGGCAAGAACATGTCGCCGGCGAACATCGAGGGCGCGATCAAGTCCGGCAGCCCGCTGATCGGCCAGGCGTGCGCGATCGGCGACCGCAGGCCGTACAACACGGCGCTCGTCGTGCTCGACGCCGACTACGTGCCGGCGTGGGCCAAGGCGCACGGCATCGAGGCGGAGTCGATCGAGGATCTGGCCCATGATCCGCGGGTGCTGGCGGCGATCCAGGAGGGCATCGATGCGGCGAACGAGCACCTCGCGCGCGTCGAGCAGATCAAGAAGTTCACCGTCGTGCCGAGCGACTGGCTTCCCGGCGGGGATGAGCTGACCCCGACGATGAAGCTGAAGCGCAAGCCGATCGCGGCCAAGTACGAGGCTGAGATCGAGGCGATGTACGACTAGCCGCGAGAGGCTCGGGCGCTGATCTCGGTGAACAGGACCGGCTCGCCGCGGCGCCGACGCTTGGATGCGTACATCGCCGTGTCGGCGGAGGCGATCAGCTGTTGCGCGGTGGTCGGTCCCTGCGGCCAGGCGACGCCGATGCTGCTCCGCAGGTCGATCGTCCTCTCGGAGAGCGCGAACGGCTGGTTGAGCGCGTCGCACACGCGCGCGGCGAGCTTCTCGGCGCCAGCGGGCAGCTCGCTTGCGCGGCACACCAGCAGGAACTCGTCGCCCCCGAGGCGGCCGACGAGATCCTCGTCGCGCGCGATTCGCGCGAGCCTGCGCACCAGCCCGATCAGCACCTGGTCTCCCGCGGCGTGGCCGAAGGAGTCGTTGATCAGCTTGAAGCTGTCCACGTCGATGAAGAGCGCGACGATCTCGGCGGGGTCATCGCATGCCAGCTTCTGCTCGAGGGCGCTGATCACCGCTGCCCGGTTGAGGCAGTCCGTGAGTGGGTCCTGCGTCGCGCGCTGCCGGAGCTCCTCCCGCATGCGCGCGCTGTCGGTGACGTCGTGCACGCACACGAGCGCGCCCGGATGATCATCGTCGTCGTCCACGGCGGCGATCGTCAGCTCGCAGCGCCGGCTCTCCCGCGCGTCCGGGGGGCGCACCTCGATCTCGAGCTCGCTGTCGGCGCCGGCGTGCAACGCTGCCCGTAGCGCCTCCTCGGCCTCCTCGCGGCCGCTCAGCGCCACGTTGCCGAACAGGTTCGAGGTCGTGAGGGGCCTGTCGATGTGCAGGATCGTGCAGAGCCGGGGGTTGACGTAGAGCACGGTGCCGTCGAGGTTGCAGTGCAGGACGCCGGTGGGCAGCGACTCGGCGAGCCGGCTGAACAGCTGCTCGCGTTTGCGCACCGCCTCGTGGGCCGCCATCTCCTCGGAGATGTCGCAGATGTGCGTGGTCACCTCGACCTCGTCGGGATCGTCGAGTCCGTTGTGGATCTGCTCGAGCTCGAGCCACAACCAGCCACCGTCGGCACAGCGGTGCCTGAACCGGACGCGCTGGCTGCCGTAGCTCGACATCAGCGCCATCCAGCAGCTGACCGCGCGCTCCTGGTCCTCGGGGTGGATGAACTCCGTCGAGCGCCGCCCGATCATCTCATCCGGCGTCCAGCCGAGCATCGCCGTCGTGCGCTCGTCGATGTCGGTGATGATCGCGGCCATCGTCTTGTGCATCGTCGCCTGCCGCGGGCGGGTCGGAACCGAGATGGGCCCCGCGAGCGGGTGGCTCGCGTCCACGGGCATCGGCCCCCCGTCACGCGCCAGGATCGCCAGCCACACTCCATAGAGGTCGCGTGCGTCGATCACGCCGAGCGTGCGTCGCACGCGCGCCTCGCTGAGCAGCCTGACCCCTGCGACGCCGATACCGTATGCGCGGGCGCGCTCCCAAGCGGCCACGGCGGCCATGCGGTCCGCTGGGTCGATGATCTCGAGCATCGTCTCGCGCTCTCGGGGGATGGGCAGCGAATGGTGGTCCCCGAGCGGGAACGAATCGGGCAGCGGGATTCTGTTGCCGTTGTCGGCCTGCGCCGCGACGATCGCGTCGCGACCGGGCGCCAGCAGAGTTCGCAATGCCGCGACGCGACTGGCGAGCGAGAACTCGTCCGTCTCCGCTGTTGCGCTCACGGCCGCTCGCACCATTGAAACATGTTTCGGCGTGCCCTGGATTATCTTGAGCGCCTGCGGCCCTGGAGTCCACCGATCTGCGGATTGTGTGCAATGAGGCCGGCGGAGCGGGCCGCTGTCCCGCGGCCTGCGGTGGGCCCTCAGTCGGGCGAGCCCTGGATCGAGCGCCACAGGAGCTCGATCGGGTGGTGCACCGGCAGCTGGGTCCCGAGCGAGCCGACGTGCATCGCCAGCTGCGCGGCGCAGCCCGGGTTGCCGGTCGCGATCGCCTCGGCGCCGGTGTCCAGCAACAGCCGCGCCTTGCGAGCGCCGAGCGCCGCCGCCGGCTCGGGTTGCAGTAGGTTGTACGTGCCCGCCGAGCCGCAGCAGATGTCCGCTTCGTCGGCCACCTCGAGCAGCTCCAAGCCCGGGATGGCGCGGAGCATCGCCCGGGGCTGCTCCCGGATCTGCTGGGCGTGGCGAAGGTGGCACGCGTCGTGGTAGACGACGCGCAGTGGCAGCGGTGTCCGCGTGACGCGCGTCTCCACGTCCGCGAGCAGCTCTGAGATGTCGCACACACGGTCCGAGAAGGCACGCGCCTGCGGTGTGCCGAGCAGCTCCCCGTAGCGCTTCATCGCGGCACCGCAGCCAGCCGCGTTGACGACGACGCGGTCGAGCGCGCCGAGCTGCGCGAACGCCGCAACGGCCGCGCCGGCTCTGGCACGTGCCGCGTCGAGCTCGCCGGCGTGCAGCTCCAGCGCGCCACAGCACTCCGGAGCCGCGGGCGTGAGCACCTCGAACCCCTCCGCTGCGAGCACGCCGATGCTCGCTCGGTGGACGTCGGGGAAGAACACCCGCTGAACGCAGCCGAGCAAAAGCGCGACGCGGCCCGCGGGTGGCCCGGCGCGCCGGGGCAGTGCGGCGCGAAGGCGCGTGCGCATGATCCCCTCCGGGCGCGACGGCGGGCGCGGGGCGACCCGCACCATCGTGCCCAGCCGGCCCGGCAGGAAACCCGTGCCGAGGCGCTTCGAGACGGCCAGAGCCGGCGAGAGCGCGCGCATCCGCGCCGGGTGCGGGATCGTCTCGAACATCGTGCGGCGCAGCGCCCGCTCGGCCGGCGGGCGCACGTGTTGGCGCTCGACCTCCGGGCGGACCAGCTCGATCAGCTCGTCGTAGCGAACGCCCGAGGGGCATGAGCTCACGCAGGCGAGGCAGCCGAGGCACGAGTCGAAGTGCGCGACCATCTCCTCCGAGATCCTTCCGCCGGCGCTGATCGCCTCGTCGATGAGCACGATCCGCCCGCGCGGCGAGTCGGTCTCCTGGGCCCAGAGGGCGTAGGTGGGACACGTGGGCAGGCAGTAGCCGCAGTGCACGCACGTCTCGACCAGCTCCCGAGCGCCGAGCAGACCGGCGAGCGAGTCCGGCATCGCGCCATCCGCGCTCATCAGATGCCGCCCACCAGCACGCCCGCGTTGCAGATGCAGGCTGGATCGAACTGCTGCTTGACGCGCCGCGTGAGCTCGAAGATGGCGCCGTTGCCGGCCGGCCGCGGATCGACCGCGCTGCGTGCATACCAGGGCAGGTCGAGCACCGTGCTGATCGCACGGTCCGGCAGATGCTCGCGCAACACGCCGATCGCGTGCGGGTCCACCTCGACGTAGCTGACGCCCGACGCCACACGACCGACGAGCCCGCCGCCGCAACGCTCGACGGCGGCCAGGACGCGTGCGAGGTCGCTCGGCGGCGCCGTGACGTGCACGATCGCCTGCTCGACCGATCGCTGGCCAGCACGCTGGCGTGCCCACAGAGCGCCGTCCTCCTCGGCCACATCGAGATTGTCGAGGCCGCCGGCCCGCATCATCGCCGCGACGGAGGCGGCACGCGCCATCGCCTGCGTGCCGGCCGCCTGGGCGAGCAGGACGCCGCGCCCATGTCGCCAGCCCACATCGAGCGCCTCCAGCTCGAGCGGCGCGCGCGCGAGCATCAGCGCCGCGTCTCGCAGCGCCGTGTGGCTCGACGAGAACCCTGAGGCGGTGGCCGTCCCCAGCGCCAGCGGATGCAGTCGCACGCTCACCTGCAGGATGAGCCCGAGGGTTCCGAACGAGCCGGTGAACAGCTTGCCGAGGTCATAGCCGGCGACGTTCTTGATCACCTTGCCGCCCGCCTTGGCGAGCGTGCCGTCGCTGAGCGCGAACGTCACACCGAGAACGAGATCGCGCGGCTGGCCGTAGCGATGGCGCAGCGGACCGCTGTCAGCGGTCGCGAACACGCCTCCGATCGTCGCGCGATCGGCTCCGTCTGCGGACAGTGGCGGGTCGAGCGCAAGCATCTGACCGGCTGCGGCCAGCTCCCGCTGCGCCCGCGCGAGCGGCACGCCGGCCTGGAAGATCGCCGTCAGGTCGCCCGCGTTGTGCTCGACGGTCGCGTTCAGACGACTCGTGTGAAGCTCGAGCGAGTCCAGCTCGCCGTTCACGCCCCAGTCGCGCTTGGTGGCGCCGCCGACGATTCGCACCGCGGAGCGATCCGCGGCCGCGCGCGCCAGCGCAGCCGCCGCCGAGTCGAAGTCTCCGGGCGTAACCGGGCCGGCGGCCATCTCAGCCTGCCGACGGTAGGTGCTCGGGCTCGCTCGCGCCGAGGGTCTCGGGCTCGCTCCCGCTCAGCACCGCTAACGCCGGAGGGTCGTCGGCCTGCGGCTCCGGCGTCTCGCCGCAGAGCGTGGGAGCCGGCATCAGCTTGCCGGGATTGGCGCGACCACCTGGATCGAACGCGCGGCGCAAGCGCTCGAACGCCTCGAGGTCGCCGGCGTTGAACATCGTCCTCATGTACGGACGCTTGTCGACGCCCACGCCGTGCTCGCCGGTGATCGAGCCGCCGGCACGCACGCACGCCTTCATGATCTCGCCGGCGAGCTCGGTGGCACGCTCGGTCTCGCCGGCCACGTGCGAGTCGTAGCAGACGATCGGGTGGAGGTTTCCATCGCCGGCGTGGAACACGTTGGCGACAGGCAGGCGGTACTCCGCAGACAGCTCGCCGATGCGCCGCAGCACGTCGGCCAGCTGTGTGCGCGGGATCACCCCGTCCTGCAGGAAGTAGGAGCGTGCGATGCGGCCCATCGCGGCGACCGCCGCCTTGCGGGTCCGCCACATCAGCGCCCGCTCCTGCTCGTCGCGCGCGTGGCGCACCTCGAACGCCCCCGCGTCGCTGCACAGCCTCCCGATCCGTTCGCTCAGCGTCTCGCACTCCTCGCGCGGCCCGTCGAGCTCGAGCAGCAGCGCAGCCCCGGCGTCGAGCCGGAAGCCGGCTCCGGTGGCGCCCTCGGCGGCCTTGATCGAGAGCGGGTCCATCAGCTCGATCGCGCTCGGGACGATCCCGGCGGCGACGATTGCGCTGACCGCGTCGCCGGCCGTGACCGTGTCCGGGAAGAAGGCCACCAGTGTGCGCACGCTCTCGGGCACCGGGATGACGCGCAGACGTGCGCGGGTCACGACGCCCAGCGTGCCCTCCGATCCGACGAACGTGCCCAGCAGGTCATAGCCAGGCGCGTCGCCGTCGAGCTCGACGACGGTGCCGTCGCTCAGCACGACCTCGAGCCCGGTCACGTAGTTGCCGGTGAACCCGTACTTGAAGCAATGCGCGCCGCCGGCGTTCTCGGCGATGTTGCCGCCGATCGTGCAGACGCTCTCGCTCGAGGGGTCCGGCGGGAAGAAGTGCGTCGGTGCGACCGCCCGGGAGACCGCGAGGTTGCTCACCCCGGGCTCGACCTCGACCCGCCCGTTGTCGAGGTCGACCGACAGGATCCGGCGCATGCGCGTGAGCACGATCAGGACGCCCTCGCCCACAGGCAACGCGCCGCCCGAGAGGCCGGTCCCGGCGCCGCGTGCGACGAACGGAGCCTCGGCCTCGTAGCAGGCCCGCACCGTGGCACGCACCTGCGCGGCTGTGGCGGGCAGCACCGCGGCCAGCGGGAGCCCCCGGTGGTGCGGGAGCGCATCGGAGCGGTAGGTGGCGAGCGCGTCGGGATGCGTGAGCACGTGCTCGGCTCCGCAGATCCGCTCGAGCCTCGCGATCAGGTTGCGGTTGCTCTCCACAGCGGAAGTATCGCGCCGCCGCCGCGCCTGAGGCGCAGGCCGCTGCGAACGCGTTCTCGGGTCCGCAGCGGCCGGCGTGCTCGGCGCTGGCGGCTAGCGCTTGCGCTTCCGGGAGCCCGACTGATTGACCGTGACCCGGACCTGGCGGCTCGTGACCCTCTGCCCCGCATCGCCCAGCAGCGGGTCGGTCGGGTAGGTCCAGCTGAGCTCGACGGTTCCGGTCGAGGGGAACACCACGTGCGTGTCGAAGTAGCCCTCGGGGGAGCTGATCGGCACGGTGTCGATCGCCGTGAAGATGCGACTTCCGAGCGGCGCGAACATGATCTTGACCGTCTCGCGGTCGTAGACGATGTCGAGCCTCGTGAAGTGCACCGGCCGTACCGCGCCCCACACCTCGAGCGCGCGTCCGGTGTTCCCGGTCGTCTGCGGCATGAAGATCGGCATCCGCCAGGCGGCAAACCCGGGCTTCGGCTTCCCGCCATAGTTGAGCAGACCGCTCGCATAGCTCCCGTAGCCGTTCTTCGCGGTCGCCGGACCGAGGTCCTCCAGCAGATACTGGTCGAAGGACACGATCCGCGGGTCCTTCCAGGAAATGTACTCAGCCCAGTTGTCGTAGTACGCGGCTGTCGTCTGCGAGAGGTATGGATCGCTCGCCGTCGCGTGCTTCGGTGGACTGGACATGTAGCCGAACTCGGTGTCATATATCGGAATCTGGCGCCTCGAGCCGTATGCGGTGAACACGCGGTTGAGCGCGTTCTCGAGCTGTCCGATCAGCCCCAGCGAAGTGAAGTTGGGCTCCTCCTGGCCGAACAGCGGGTTGAACGGCAGATTCTCCTCGTGGTTGGGCGGGTAGAAGCTCATGTGCGCGTGGTCGGCGAAGCCCGAGGCCTTGAACAGGGCCGGGTTCTGGGCGACGAACCTCGCGGTGGCGGCCGCGGTCGACGGGCATCCCTCGAGGCTCGCCACAAAGCCGCTCAGCGGTCGGTAGTTGCTGCCGACGCAGTAGAGCGTACGCACGAAATCGAGCGCCACCGCATACGTGATGTCGCCGAACGTGACCGCCCCGCGCGGGGCGATGTCGCCGAACAGGATCGTGTCGGAGCCGTGGCCGGTGCCCTGCAGGGCGCTCCAGGCGGAATCGATCAGGGCGCGATCCAGCTCGGGCGCGAGCTCGAGGTCGCTGTAGCCCGGGACTGCCTGCGGGGCGAGCTCCGCGCCCTCGTTGGGCTCGTTCCAGATCGACCAGAAGCTGACCCGCGGCAGGTCGGCCTTGTTGTGCGGGGCGATCTTGCCCGTGAGCGGATCGAAGCTGCCGCCGTAGCGCACCGCGACGGCGTGCACGAACTGGCCGAACTGCGATGCCGACGGCTCCCAGCCGTGGTAGAAGGGCGATGTTCGGCCAAACGGGAACCCGGGGCCGGCGGCCCACAGCGGAACGCCGCCGGTGACGTTCAGATCGACCGCGATCCCGTCCGCGGCGGCGTCACGGATCTCGTTGTCGAGCGGCGTCCAGTTCCGTTTAGGGTACGCGGCCGGGTTGGTGGCGTTGAAGCCGGACGGGCGCGTGAAGGAGTTGGGACTCGGGGCGATCTTCATCCAGGTCGCCGAGAGGCGGATCGTCGAGGCACCGAGCTGGCGAAGCGTCTGCAGGGTGCCGGCGGGATTGGCGGCCATCTGGCCGTCGTCCTCGAAGATCGAGATCTGCGTCTGCGAGGCGGCCGCACGCTGCGCGAGCATCGCGGAGACGGCCAGTGCGAGCAGCGCACCGAGCACGATCGTCGTGAATGTCAGAGTCTTGCGATGGGTCATATGTGTGTGGTGAGTGGTCGTGGGCAGCCCTCTCCCGAACCCGCTGGGCAGGCTAGCGGATCGACCCGCCGGAGCCGGGCCGGCCACTGGATGGTCGAAACCCGTAGGGGCGGTCGAAGTTGCGCCGCCGCCGGTCGCCGGCGGCCTCAATGCAGCAAGATCGCCTGCAAACGGCTGAAATAGAGATGCCCGCCTTCGCCGCGCCAGCGCAGCCGGATCGTGCCGCTGGCGGGCGGCCGCACGCGCACGTCGAAGTAGCATCCCGTGCTCGTTGCGAGCCTGACGCTCAGCAGCGTCCTGTAGGCCGACTCGCCGCTGGGCGCGAACTGGATCCCCACCTGCTGCACGTGGTGGGTCACGTGCTGCACGTACGGCGCGGGCCGCGCGCAGCCCCACACCTCCAGCGGCGTGCCGTGCGACGCGCTGGTGACCGGCATCCACAGCGGCAACCGGTAGGCGGCGAGCGTCGCCTTCGGGCTCCCATCGGCGTTCTCGAGCCCCGTGTCGAAGCTCGCGGAGGCCGCGGGGTCGACCAGAAGGTACTGGTCGTAGGAGCGGATCCTCGAGTTGCTCCAGCTCAGGTACTCGACCTCGTTCATGTAGACGGCGCCCTGCGCCGGCGGGGTGTACGTCTTGTCATAGCCGAACTCGGTGCTGTAGATCGGCAGCTGAAGATGGGATCCGTACGCGGCCGCGGCGCGATCGAGCGTGATCTCGAGGCTGCCGATGTAGGAGAAGTTCGCGTAATCGAACGGGTCCGAGCTGGTGGGGGTGGGTGCTGCCTGGGATTCGTAGGGATGCGCCGCATAGCCGCTCGCCTCGAACAGCGCCGGGTTGTCGGCTTCGAACCGCGCGGAGGCGGGGAGGGTCGCCGGGCATCCGCGCAAGGTCGCCGCCCTGCCCCGCCATGGCGTGAAGCTCGCGTTCACGCAGTACAGGTTCTGCAGGAAGAGCAGCGGCACCATGCCCCCGAAGTTGTCGGGGACGTTCGGCCCGATCTCGCCGTCGGGCGCCGTCTCGCCGAACAGGATCGTGTCGGTCGCCGGCGTGTGCCCGGTGGAGGCGAGTGCCGTCCAGGCTGCGTCGAGCAGCCGGCGGTAGTACATCGGCGAGACCGGCACGGTGGATGAGTCGATCGCCTGCGGCGCAAGGTCGACGCCGTTGTTCGGCTCGTTCCAGATCGACCAGAAGTCCACGCGGGGCAGCGGTGAGGTCGCGCCCGGGGGCGTGTAGTGACCGCCGTAGCGGACGCCGAGCGCGTGCACAAACGCGCCGTAGTCCTTCGCCGAGGGCATCCATGCGTCCGCGAAGGTTGAATGCCCGTGGCGAGGGATCCCGTGGCCCGTCGCCCACAGCGGCCCGCCGGCGCCGACGAGGAGATCGACGCGGATCCCGCGCGCGGCGGCGTCGCGGACGATCTCGTCGTAGATCTGCCAGTTGGCCGCGGGATAGGCCGCCGGGTCCGAAGCGTCGAAGGCGGGGCGCGCGAATGACGTCGGATCCGGGGCGATCGCCGTCCACGCCACGTACACGCGCACGACGTTGGCGCCGAGCTCCTGGAAGGTCGCGAGCGCGCTCGCCGGGTCGGCGTGCAGCAGGTGCTCGTCCTCGAAGATCGAGAGCAGTGGCGTCCCGCGGAGGGGCTGTGGCGAGGTGGTCGAGGTCGCCGCTGCGCCGCAGCCGCCGAGCGCCAGCGCGGCGAGCAGCGCGGCCATCATCGTGCCCGGTGTCCCCTTCGCAATCCGACGTTCGCGCAAGGCGACGAGGATACGGTGTGGCGTTCCGGACGGCTCGGCGCACCGTCATCCATCTCGAGCCGACCTGCGCCTGAGCCTCCCTAGACTCTGCGCCGATGCGCCGATGACGATCTCCCTGCGTGCGGACGATGCCACGCCGTCCGTCGCGCGGGCGAGCGCGCGAACGCGCACGATCGCCCCTGACCTGTGGCTGCTGGCGGCGATCACGGCGATCGCCGCGCTGCTTCGCTTCTCGACGATCACCAGCCAGAGCTTCTGGTTCGACGAGGCCGTCACCGTGCACGAGGTCTCGCTCTCGTTCGGCTCGATGCTGCACGCGATCCACGTCGAGGAGTCGACGCCGCCGCTCTACTTCTCGCTCGCGTGGCTGTGGACACGGCTGTTCGGCTCCGGCGAGCTCGGCATCCGCTCGCTGTCGGCGCTTGCCGGCACGGCGCTCGTGCCGGTCGCCTACATGTGCGGCCGGGAGCTCGTCTCGCGCAGCGCGGGCGTGCTCACGGCGGCGTTCGTGGCGGTCAGCCCGTTCATGATCTGGTACTCGCAGGAGGCGCGCGCCTACATGCTGTTCGCGCTGTTCGGCGGGCTCTCGCTGATGTTCTTCGCGCGCGCCCTGCGTACGCGCGGCACTGTCGATCTCGGCCTGTGGGTGGTCTGCGCGGCGCTTGCGATGCTGACGCACTTCTTCGCCGCGTTCCTCGTCGCGCCCGAGGCCGTGTGGCTACTCTGGCGCCTTCGCAACCGGGCGTGCGCGATCGCGTGCGGTGCTGCGGCGGTGGTCCAGCTGGCTCTTGCGCCGCTCGCGCTCGTCGACCGCAGCCACCACCTGCTGGGCTGGATCGTCGGGCTCCAGCGATCGCTGCGGATCGAGCAGATATCCGTGCAGTTCGCCGTCTCCGAGCTCTATCGAAGCTCGAGCCCGCTCGCCGGGCACGGGGAGCTCGCCGCGCTGATCCTCGCGGCGATCGTCGTCGCGCTGCTGTGGCTCGGTGCCCCCGCGCCGCAGCGCCGGGGGGCGCTGCTTGCCGGCGGCCTCGGCCTGTTCGTCGTGCTCGTGCCGATCGCGCTCTCGGAGATCGGCCTCGACTTCGTCCTCGCCCGCAACATGATGATCGCCTGGTTGCCGCTCGCGATCGTGCTCGCGGCGGCGTGCACCGCGCCTCGCGCGCGGCTTGCCGGCGGCGCGCTGGCGATCGTGCTCGTGGCCGGATTCGTGTGGGCGGGTGTCGTGATCGACGGCAGTAGCTACTACCGCCGAACCGACTGGCGCGGCGCCGCGGCGGCGCTCGGCCCCGCGACCGGCGCCCGCGCGATCGTCGCCTACGACGGCAATCAAGCCGAGGCGCCGCTGGCGATCTACCTGCCGCGGACGCAGTTCAGCTACTCGGGCTGGCCGGCCAGCCTCAAGCCGCAGATCCTCACCGAGCTCGACGTCGTCGCCTACAGCAGGCACACGATCGCCACTCGTCTGCCGGCGGGCGTGCGGCTGATCCCGAGCGAAGCGGTGAACGGGATCTTCGTGGCGCGCTTCGCCCTGTCGCCTGCCGAGCGGCTGTCGCCGGCGGCGATCGCGGCCCGCGCGAGCGCGTTCGTCGGGCCGGCATCGGCGGGACGGCCGGCGATCCTCGTCCAAAACAACGGAACCTCTGAGCACCGCCCCCGTTAAGACCATAAGCTCCACCACCCCCGTGCGCCGCCTCCGTCTGATCCTGATTCTCGTGCTCGCCGCCGCAACGCTCGCCGGCGTGGCCGGCGACGCGCTCGCCGCGACTCAGTCTCCGGTGATCAAGGACTGCGAGCTGCACCAGAAGCTGACCCAGCACTACACGATCGCCCAGTTGCAGAACGCGCTCGCGACGATGACCCAGACGGAGATCGAGTACGGGCCCTGCTACCAGGTGATCGAGACCCAGCTCAATCAGCAGGTCGGCGGGACCGGGGCATCAGGCTCGGCCACCACCGGCGGCTCCGGCGGCTCGTTCATCTCGACGCCGGTCCTGATCATCCTGATCGTGATCCTGGTCGCCGGCGGCGGCTTCGCGCTCGCCGCACGCAGGCGCGGCGGCGGCGACGGTGGCGGGACCGGCGGTGGCGAGGGGGACGGGACCGGCACTGACGGGATCGGCGGGGACGACGGCGGGGACGGCGGGACACCGCCCGCCGGCGACGGACCACCGCCTGCCGCGGCTACCTGATCGTCACCGTCACGCTGCGGCTGTAGACGGTCGTGCCGGGCTCGCTGGACCACGCGAGGCGGACGGTGCCGCTGCGGGTGAACGCCTGCTTGACGTCGAAGTAGCCCCGCGGGTTGGTGATGCTCACGATCTGCAGCGTCTGGAACGATCTGCCGGAGCTGGGCTTGAACTGGATCTGCAACTGGCCGGCGGTGGGGTCGGCCCCCGCTAGGGGGTAGTAGGGGCTCAGCGTGGCGGGGAACGTCGATGATTGCGGGCGTGCGGCTCCCCAGACGGTCAGGCTCGAGGCCCGGTTCGCCAGTGTGACGGGCATGTAGACGGGGATCTGGAAGGCGTCGTAGGTGGCCAGGGGTCTGCCGTTCGCCAGTTCCAGGCCGCTGGCGAACTGTCCGTTGGCCGGGTCGACGAGGAGGTACTGGTCGTAGCTGCGCACGCGCGGCTGGATGTAGCTCAGGTACTCGGCCCAGTTCATGTAGTAGGCGACCGTCTGGGTGGGCAGCGCCCCGAGGCTGCTGTCGGGCGGGTTCGTCCACCAGCCGTACTCCGTGTTCCAGATCGGGAGCTGGGCGTGCGAGCCGTAGACGGCGCCCAGGCGGTCCAGCGTCCGCTCGAGCCGGGGGATCTCGGGGAAGTCGGCGTAGTCCGGGTCGCTCTGCAGCGTGTACGGGTTCCAGCAGAAGTTCTGCAGTCCCGGCCCGCACGCATACGTTGGAATGTCCGGCGGCGTGCCCTGCTCGTAGGGGTGGATGGCGAAGCCGCCGGCCTGGAACAGGGCGGGGTTGGCGGCGCGGAATGCGCGTGAGCCGGCCGCCGTGGTGGGGCAGCTGCGCTCGGTGGCGGCGGCGCCGCGCAGAGGCTGGTAGTCGGCGTTCACGCAGTAGAGGGCGCGCAGGAAGCGCAGCGGCTTGACGCCGGAGAAGTTGCCGATCGGGTGATCGACCCCGCGAGGCTCGGTCTCGCCGATCAGGATCGTGTCGCTTGCCGGCGTGTGCCCGCTCGCGCTCAGTCCCTTCCAGGCGGCGTTCAGCAAGCCGCGATATTCGACCGCGCCGACCTCGATCGTGTCGTGATCGGTCGCCTGCGGCGCCAGGTCGGGGCCGAAGTTGGGCTCGTTCCAGAGCGACCACCAGCTCACGCGCGGCAGCGGCGCGGTGGCGCCGTCGGGGTCATATGTACCGCTGTAGCGCTCTCCGACCGCCTGGGCGAATGCCTCGAACGCGCTCGCCGACGGCTTCCACTGGCCGCACGGGCAGTTGGGGGTCTTCGGCATCCCGGGGCCGGTGGCCCACAGCGGCGCCGGGCCGGTCAGCATGAACCCGACCTGCAGCCCGTGGATCTGCGCCTGGTCGACGACATCGTCGTAGAAGGTCCAGTTCGAGGCCGGATAGGCCGCCGGGTCGCTCGCGTCGAACCCCTTGGGCTCGCGGAACGATCGCGGTGCGGGCGCGAGCGACGTCCAGTAGACCGCGACCTTCACCCGCGTGACCCCGAGCCGCTCCAGCGTCGCCAGCGTCCCGTCCAGGTTCGTGTGCAGCGCGGCGTCGTCCTCGACGATCGACTCCTGGGTCGTCGAGGCGTCCGCCACCTGCGCCATCGAGCAGACCAGGATCGCCAGCAACGAAAGCGAGATCAGCAACCGCGCACATCGCGTCATGACAGAACAGAACCACAGAACGACGCGCAAGTTGCGCTGCAGATGTGACCGCCGCGCTCCTGCGCTACCTGATCGTGACCGTGACGGTGCGGCTGTAGACGGTCGAGCCGGGCTCGCTCGACCACGCGAGTCTGATAGCGCCGGAGCGGGTGAACGCCTGCTTGACGTCGAAGTAGCCCCGCGGGTTGGTGATCGTCACGGTCCGCAGCGGCCGAAAGGACCCGCCGGCGCTCGGCTTGAACTGGATCTGCACCTGGCCGGCCTGCGGGCCGGCCGCCGGCAGGGGGAAGTATGGGCTCAGCGGCGCGGCAAGCGTGGTGCTCGGCTCCGGGCGCACGCACCCCCAGACGGTCAGGCTCGAGGCCCTGCCGGCCTGCGTGACGGGCATGTAGAGGGGGACCTCGAAGGCGTCGAATGTCGCCAGGCGCCTGCCGTCGGCAAGCTCCAGGCCGGCGGCGAACTGCCCGTTCGCCGGATCCACCAGTAGATACTGGTCGTAGCTCGCCACGCGGGGCTGGATGTAGCTCAGGTACTCGGCCCAGTTCATGTAGTAGGCGACCGTCTGCGGCGGGAGCGCCCCCACGCTGCGGTCGGGCGGGTCGGTCCACCAGCCGTATTCGGTGTTCCAGATCGGGAGGCGCGCGTGCGAGCCGTACACGGCGTTCAGGCGATCGAGCGTGCGCTCGAGCCGCGGGATCTCCGGGAAGTCGGCGTAGTCCGGGTCGCTCCGAAACGGCGGACGCTTGCTGTAGTAGATGATTCCGTCGATCGTGAAGGTCGGTCTGTCGGGCGGCACGCCCTGCTCGTACGGATGGACGGCGACGCCGCTGGCCTCGAACAGGGCAGGGTTGGCGGCGCGGAAGGCGCGTGAGCCGGCGGCCGTCGTCGGGCAGCCGCGTGCAGAGGCGGCGGCGCCACGCAGTGGCTGGTAGCCGGCGTTCACGCAGTACAGGGCGCGCAGGAAGCGCAGCGGCTTGAGGCCCGAGAAGTTGCCCGGATCGTCGACTCCTCGCGGCTCGAGCTCGCCGCTCAGGATCGTGTCGCTTGCGATCGTGTGCCCGCTGGCGGCCAGCCCCTTCCATGCGGCGTCGACCAACCCGCGATACTCGACGGCGCCGGCCTCGACCGTGTTGTCGTCGGTGGCCTGAGGCGCCAGGTCCGGGCCGAAATTGGGCTCGTTCCAGATCGACCACCAGCTCACGCGCGGAAGCGGCACGCTCGCGCCGCGTGGGGTGAACGAGCCGCTGTAGCGCCGCCCGACCGCCTGGGCGAATGCCTCGAACGCGCTCGCCGACGGCTTCCACTGCCCGCACGGGCAGTTGAGGGTCTGCGGCGTCCGCCTCGGCATCCCCGGTCCCGTCGCCCATAGCGGTGCCGGGCCGGTCAGCATGAAACCGACATTGATCCCGTAGATCCGGGCGTGCTCGACGACGTCGTCGTAGAAGGCCCAGCTGCCGGACGGGTAGGCCGCGGGGTCGCTCGCGTCGAAGCCCTTCGGCTCGTGGAACGACAGCGCCGCCGGCGCGATCGGCGTGCACGAGCGCAATTTCAGGGATCCTCGCGTGCAGCTCCAGGACACCGCGACCTTCACCCGCGTGACCCCGAGTCGCTCCAGCGTCGCGAGCGTGCCATCCAGATTGGTGTGCAGGGCGGTGTCGTCCTCGACGATCGATTCCTGTGTCGTGGCGGCGGCGGCGAGCGTCGCTGAGACGCAGGCGCAGGTCGAGAGCAGGATCACCACGAAAGACAGCAAAACGAGCAAGCGCGTAAAGCGGATCATGCCCGAACGAAACCACAACAGCGCGCGGGGCGCGCTGCGCTCCGCTCTACACTGAGCTCATGGCCTCTAAGCGGCAGATCCACGTGGGCGGCATTCCGATCGGCGGCGGCGCGCCTGTGTCCGTGCAGACGATGACCAAGACGGAGACCGCCGACCTCACGGCGACGATGGCGCAGATCCGACGGGTCGCCGAAGCCGGCGCCGACATCGTGCGGGTCGCGGTGCCGCGTGAGAAGGACGCGGAGGCGCTGCGCACGATCGTCCGCGAGTCCCCGATTCCGGTGATCGCCGACATCCATTTCAACCACACGCTCGCGCTCAAGGCGCTCGACGCCGGAGCGCACTGCGTGCGTCTGAACCCCGGCAACATCGGCGGTCCCGACAAAGTGGCCCGGGTCGCGGCGCGAGCCACCGAGCTCGGGACGCCGCTGCGCATCGGCGTGAACTCGGGCTCCCTGCCCAAGCATCTGCACGAGCTGGAGCGTGAGAACCCGGTCGAGGCGCTCGTCAGCGCGGCGGTCGAGTTCGTGGCGCTGATGGAGCGCCTGCGATTCGAGAACTTCAAGGTGTCGATCAAGTCGACGAGCGTCCCGAGCACGATCGCGTCCAACCGGCTGCTGAGCGAGCGCATCCCCTACCCGCTGCATCTCGGCGTGACCGAGGCGGGCACGAAGTGGAGCGGGTCGATCAAGTCCGCGGTCGGCCTCGGCACCCTGCTGGCGGACGGCGTCGGCGACACGATCCGCATCTCGCTCTCCACCTTCCATGCCGAGGAGGAGGTCAAGGTCGGCTGGGAGATCCTGAAGGCTCTCAAGATTCGCCAGCGCGGCCCGGTGCTGATCGCCTGCCCCACCTGCGGGCGCCTGCAGTTCGACATGGACACGGTCGTGGCCGAGATCGAGCGCCGGCTCGAGGCCTACGAGGATCCAGTCGAGGTGGCGGTGCTCGGCTGCGCCGTCAACGGGATCGGCGAGGCGGCGCACGCGGACTTCGGGATCGCCGGTGGCCGCAACGCGGGCATCATCTACTCCCGCGGCGAGGCGCTCAAGCGGGTGCCGACCGAGCGGCTCGTGGACGAGCTGTTTGCGGAGATCGACCGCTTCTACGCCGCCGGCAAGCGCGTTGTGCGCGACGAGCAGAGAGCCGCAGAGGCGCGCGCCTGGCTGGCCGAGAACGAGGACGAGACCGCCGTCACGCCCGAGCGCCTGGCGGCGATGGAGGCGGCCGCGGCCGCCCGTGAGGCCGCCGCAGCGGACGAGAACGGTGATGGTGTCGCCGAGGTTGGCGGTGACCGGCGCTCCGGCGAAGCCGGGCGGATCGCCGTGCCTGAGCGCGTGCGTCTCGACGAGTCGGTCTCGCCCGTGGCCGGGCGCCGCTTCAACCGCGTCTGAGCCTCGTCACAGCGGTCGAGAGGCCGCTCCCGTGGCACGCCTCCCGTTTTTGGGGTGGGGGTGGGGGTGCGGCCATTGCGGGCTCCGACGGCACGGGGCTCCCGTGGGCGGAGCGGCCACTGCGGGCTCCGACGGCGTCTGGACGCGCCTGACAGACACGCCCAGCCGCTCGCCGGATCACCACACTAATTCTGTCGCGGGGTCCTGTCAGGCGGAAGCCGCCGCGTAGCGCGAGGCGACCTCGCTCCAGCTGACCGTCGCCCACCACGCGTCGAGGTAGTCGGGACGGCGGTTCTGGTACTTGAGGTAGTAGGCGTGCTCCCACACGTCCACGCCCAGCAGCGGCGCCTGCCCGTTCGAGATCGGGCAGTCCTGGTTGGCGCTGCCCACCACCGCCA
>JBKQIR010000056.1:0-8019 GCA_052148275.1 Solirubrobacteraceae bacterium | reverse complement strand
CCGTTCCCACCGCGTCAGCTGCTGGCGTTCCTCGACTGTCAACTCCAGAACCTCTTTGGGACGTCCAGTTCTTGCCATGTCCAATTGTACCATAATTATGGTACGAACTTAAGGCGCAGGACACTAGCATGTGGCGTTCGGTGTCGGTGTTGGGGGTGTGGCCTGAGGCCACGGCTTCGACCGCCGTCCAGCCGCTGACCGAGCGCATGAGCAAGTCTTCTACCCACTGGCGCCGGTCCTCCAGCGTGTGGACCTCGCGCGGTTCCGGGTTCATCTGCTCGATGGCCAGGTCGAGCAACTGGACCTGAAAGCCGCCACGACGATTCACCGCCTGTCGGTAGGTGTTCAGATTGTGGCGATGGCGGTCAGCGGCGTTTCGCAAGCGCCGGCCGAGTTCATCGAGTTCTGGCGTGGGGGCCGGCGTCGTGGCGGGTGAGTCAGCGGCTTGCGCACCCGGCGCGGTCGCCGGGTAGCGCAGCTCGTTGAGCTTGCTCTGCAGGATGCGTAGCATCATCCCGCTGGGGCTTGGGTCCTGGTCGACATTCTCGACCAGCCGTTCCGGCCCTCCCTCTGCCAGCTGGTCGAAGTTCGAGAGCCCGTACGTCCAGCGCATGCCGGGGTCGGGCGGGCGGGCTACGCCGGAATCGTCGACCTCCGGTGCGAGCTTGACGAGCTCGTCGCGGAGCGCGACCAGTTCCGGGATCTGCTCGTCGTTGGCCTTTTCGAACGCGGTCTCGTACCCGCCGGCCTCCGCCCGCAGTTTGGCGAGCATCGAAGGCAGCGGGCGCGGGCCGGCAGTGATGGTCTCGTAGAACCTGGGGAGTTCCCGGAGGAACTCCGCCCCGTCGAGCTCATGTAGACGCGCGTACTGGCGTTCCAGGAGTTCCATCGCATCGGCCACAGCCGTCAAGCGTAGGGCGGCGTCAGGCGGCGAAGATCGGAGCGAGGGCTGCGACAGCCACAAGTGTTTCCGCGCTTCCCGGTGTCTGGGCTCCGTTCGAGCAAGTGATGCTCGTCTGCGGTCTAGCTCCGCTAGGTGGGGGGATCCTTCACGGGGCTGTCATCTTTTCAGGCCGCGATAGCGGCCTGTTTTATCTTGTCGTCGAGCGCGTGCTCAAACGCGCGCCATGCGCGGGCGATCGGACTTTGGTTTGCGATCTCCGGTGGTAGGTGGGGGTCGAGTTCGGCGAGGGAGGGGTTGACGATCCGGACGTAGGTCTTGGTGAAGAAGACGGCGGTCCGTCGCCCGAACGCGGTCAGCTGATAACGCTGGCTTTTCGGGATGCGGCGGATCAGGCCTTTGCGTCTGAGTCGGCGCAGGTCGTAGGTCATCTGCCCCGTGTTGTAGCTGGGGATGATCTCGGCTATCTGTGGGCGTAGGGTGCGGTTCGTCAGGCCCGCGAACAGGTGCTGGTAGGAGCAAAGGCAGGCGAGCAGCGCCATCACTCTGGGGTCGCCGAAGTGCAGGGCGGGCGCGGGTTGGCCATCCTGATCGATTGATGGCGACACCAGACGCGTAAGCGTCGTGGGGTCCGGCGCGCATGAGCACGCCTGTAGCTGGGCATCCAAGAGTCGGTCGTTGATCTCATCGCCGATCTGCCGGAGTTGCCGCCAGGTGTCGGCGGTCAGGGTGCGGTGGACACCGAAGTCGTAGGGGTCGTTGACGGTCGTCTCGGTTCTGAGCGCGCGGCCTTCCTTGAAGTACTGCTTTACCTTGGAGTGCTTGTAGTGCGCTTGGATCACCGGCTCGACGCCTTTCGTGATCACCTTCGTCTGGAACCGGCCGGGGGTGCGGCTTGTGATCTTGCGGTCGAAGATGATCTGGACCTTGTCGGGACGCCCGAGGTCGAGCTGATCGCGGATCGTCTGCTCAAACCACGCACGCCCAGCCGCTGGGCGGTCGAACACGCGTGTGTCGGACAGCTCGATCTGCCGGACGGAGTAGCGGTAGCCGTAGCGGCCCCGCTCAGCCGGCGTGAACGGCGAGGGCAGCCGGCGCATCCATCGGTCGCAGAAGGCGAAGATGTCTCGCTCGGACAGCCGCTCGCAGATCTCGGCGAGCTGCTCGGGCTGGTCGCAGGCGCGGAACCCGTTGTCCAACGGTGTGTACTCGATCCCCTCGCGTTCAGCCTGGCGTTTCGCCCACTCATGGCCATTGAGGTAGACCCATGCTGGGTAGGGCGCGTACGCGTTGGTCTTGACAAACGACGGGCCCCACTCCGGGTCGAAGATGTACCAATAGAAGTGGTTGACGAACACCGCTTGGCGAGCGAACTCGAAATGCGGGTGCGCGTCGTGACCGCCGTCGCGCCAGCCACGCCACGCCCACGCCTTCTCCTGCGCGACGCCGAGCATCACCACCCCGCTGCGGCCGTCGCGCTCAGCCGCTTGCATGTGCGGGCGTGCGACGTCCTCCTTGACCATCTCCTTGGTGAACCGCACGATCGGGATCTCGTTGGCCTTCGCGAACCCGTTGATCTGCTCGACGTACGCGGTGCCGATCTTCCCCAGGGTCGCCGGCGACGGGATCGTCCCGCCTGCTCGCTGGTTAAGGAACGTGACCAGCTGACCGTCGCACTGCAACCGCGGGATGTAGCCGGCGAGAAAGATCCGATCGACCGAGCGGACCTGGAGCATCACGTGCTCGGCGAGTAGGCTTGAGATGGTGCCCACGGCGGTACCTCCAGCGAAACCGAAAGGTCGCTAAGCCCCGCAGGGGCTTCCAAGCGGGCGCCCATCGCCCGCGCTCTAGGCTAGATCGGAAGGTACCCCGCGGCCGCCAGCCACCGTCCCGCAAGGGACGGCACCGAGCGAGGCTCATACCGAACCCCGACCGCCCTCCGGATCACCGCGGCGCTTGAACCACCGCTCGGCGGTATGAGGCTCGCTCGTTAATTCTAACCGGGAACTTCGGTCTAACGCTGCACCCCTCAAGCTGGCTGCGGCCGGCCGCCGCAAGCGCGTTTAGATGCCAGGCATCAGGCACTAACGCGAGCGTCGTACTCAGCGCGAATCTTTGCTCGGAGTTTGCTGGCGTGGGCTTCAGCGAGCCTCATGAGCCGCTCAATCTCATCGAGGTGCTGTAGGTGCTGCTCCCAATGGTCTGCGCCAACGATCGCCTCGATGTCGAGCTTCGTGGGGTTCGTCGACTTCTCGTAGGCTTCCAGCCTCATCACCCGCTCGGCGAGGTCCGCGATGCCACGAGTCTTCGGGACCTCTGGGCGGGACCGAGAATCCAGGTCTTCCATGGCTTGTTGCCCTTCGACTGGTTGCACTTGCCGCAGGCCGGAACCAGGTTGTCGATCTCCGAGATATAGCCGGTCGGTCGGCGGTCGATGACGAGCGGTCGCAGGTGGTCCCATTCGGTGTGCAGGTCCCCGCAATAGGCGCAGGCGGGCCTATCCAGCATCCCGAGCGTTCTCAGCGCCTCCTCGACCTGTTCCTCGGTCGGCTTGACGACCGGGATGACCGAGTTGACGAACGCGTTCGTCACGGACGTCAGCCGGCCCGTGATCTTGATCTGCTTCGGCATCGAGAAGTGTTTGAGGTAAGACCTGACAGCCTGATCCTCTGACGGCGGCCTAGCCATGTCGTCTTCAGACATTGTTGGACGACGCTAACACTGTGCGCACCCTGGAGGCATGAGAACCGCTTGCCGCCTTCTGGAGTGGGAATCCGCTCGGCGTTCGGACTGTCGGCGATTTGTGAGTGCTTTCAACATCACGAGCTGGGGACGGCGCGCCATTGATTTGGCGACGAGGGGCACGTTGGGCGGCGTGGTACTCGCGCGAGCGGAGCCTGTCAAGCCCGGTGAGACGCCTGGCGTTTGAATTTAGTGAGCGACCTCCTTGGCTTCGTTCGGCTTGTTGATCCAGGTAGCGGTCGGCAGCTCAGGCGGCGCTGGCGGCTTGCGGACGAACCGCTCCGGGTGCCGCTCGTAGGCGGCATCGAGCACGTGTGCGCGGGCGGCGTGAAGCTGCTCGGCGTGGCCGAAGTGGACCGCAGCCGGAGTCATCAGGGCGATCCCTGAGTGGCGGTGCTGGTGGTTGTACCAGCCGACGAACGCACGGCAGTGCTCGCGCGCCTGCTCGATGTCATCGAACCTGTCGGGGAACTCGGGCCGGTACTTCAGTGTCTTGAAGTTCGCTTCCGAGTAGGGGTTGTCGCTTGAGGTGTATGGGCGGCTGTGCGTCTTGGTCACGCCCAAGTCCGCGAGCAGGAACGCGACCGGCTTGGAGCGCATCGGCCCACCGCGATCGGCGTGCAGCGTCAGGATCTTCGGCGTGATCTGTTGCTGCTCGGTCGCCTGCTCGATCAGCGCCTTGGCCAGCTGCGCGGTCTCGCGGTACTGCACGGCCCAGCCGACGATGTAACGGCTGAACACGTCGAGGATCACGTACAGGTAGAACCAGGTCCACTTCGCCGGACCCTTCAGCTTCGAGATGTCCCACGACCACAGCTCGTTCGGTCGTGAGGCGAGCAGCTCGGGCTTGTTGTAGGCGGGGTGGGTGAGCTGGTCACGCCGGTCGCGGACCCCGCCGTGGTGGGCGGCGAGGATCCGGTACATCGTGCGGGTCGAGCACAGGTAGGTGCCCTCGTCCAGCAGCGTCGCGTAGGTCTCCTCCGGCGATGTGTCGACGAACCGGTCGCAGTGCAGGAGATCGAGCACCTGCTGGCGTTCGGGCTCACTCAGCGCCCGCTCAGGCGCCGGCCGCGGTCGGCACGGCCTGGGCTCGGACGGCCGCCGGCGGCGATAGATCGTTGCCACAGACGCGCCCAGCGCCCGGCACGCCGGCCTGGTGCCGATGATCGGCGTCAGCTCCTCGACCGTGGCGGCGATCATCGCTCGGTGCTCCTCTCGGCGCTGCCCGATCCGAGCATCTCTTCCAACAGCGCTGAGACGTTTCCCTGAATCTCAATCACACGACGAGCCTTCGCGAGCTCCGCCTCGGCCCGCTCCGCTCGCCGCATCAACGCGACGATCTCCGCGTCGCGCTTGTCGGCCGGCTTGCGCCCGCGCGGCTTGCCGAGCTCCTTCAGCGCCCCGTCCTTGCGCTGCTTGCGCCAGTACGTCAGATGCGACGTATACAGCCCCTCACGCCGAAGCAGCTCACCGACCTCGCCCGGCGCCGTGCACGCGTCCGCCTCGGCGAGGATCCGCGCCTTGTACTTCGCGGTGAACGACCGCCGCTTGGCCTGCTCCACCAGCTCGGGGTCCGGGACCCCCTCCGGCGCGGCGCGCCCGCCGGCCACGAATCCCAGCTCGGCTACGCCCAGCTGGTCTTCGCGGCCGGCGGCACCAGCCTCAACCGCCGCTCCAGCTCCATTCGTGCTCGTCTCCAACATGTCCGACGTTCTCCGTTCTCGCCCTCAAGGTCACTGATTCCTCGATGGTGAGCGTCTCGCCGGACGTTGACAGAGAGGGGAGGCCTCGTCGCTCGAAGCATCCGTGTGACGGACCTATCGGCAGACGCGCGGTCGGTCACCGAGGCGATTGCGTCCCATGAGCGGGTCAGCCGCTGCAAAGCGACCGTGGATCGGCCCGCGACTGGCGATCATTGGTCCGAGATGGACTCGGATCTACGCCGCCGGTGGGAGCGCGCCGAGCGTCACCTGAGGGCGGCTCTGGCAGAAGTCGACCTCCCTGGTACGCACGGGCCTCTTGTTGCGGACTTCGTCGAGCACAACGAGCTCGGCCTCGCGTTCGAGTGGACCGTGGAGGTCATTGCGAACTCCGAGTTGGAGCTGACGAAGGAGGCGCGTCGGCACTTGTCAGCCGCCGCAGCAGAGTTAGGACTGCGGGCGAATCGCGACTGGCGGCGCCTCGAGGTCCGCGACTGACTTGGGCTGCCAATGGCTGCGCGGGCTCGCCGGGAACGTCGTCCGCGCTTCTCACCGAACCCGGGGCCAGCAACTTGTTGCCGACGCGATCGCCGAGATTCGGAGGATAGTGATGGCTGCGGCCGACGCTTCTCGGGACACGCGGGGGAGCTTTTCCAAAGCGCTGCTCTCCATTTGGATCGGCGAACCCTCCACTGCGCACTGCGCAGCGCTCCAGCTGCTCAAGGGACACTGCGGACGGAGCAGCAAGTCCGGCCGTCCGACCTCGCGGAGCGACATCATGGTCGGGTGTCGACGTACCTCGTCAATCAGGCCGAGCTTGAGCGAGAACAGCGACTTGTGAACGAGCCGGCGTGGCAGTCTGAACGTGAATGGCTTCGGGATCTGCTCAGCCGACTCGAGCAGGCTTCGCACGACGACGACATCTTCGCTATCCACGTTTCCCTGCTCGCTCGGCTGAAGGCGAGGCAGAAGCTCACCGCGGAGTTGAGGGGCCAGGTGGAGGCTCTCGGCGATCGCCGCCGAGAGCTGGCCGTCGCCAACCCGAAGCCCGTCGCTGAACTCCGCATCGTTCAGGCAGAATTTGAACAGGAGCGTTGGGCTGAATGGGTTCAGCGGCGCCTGCATTGGCTGCTACTAGACGTCGGGGATGCCCTGGTTTGGCAACGGCTCGCTTTTGATCGCGCCGCGATTACTGCTCTCGGTCAGGGACGCCGAGTTGGCTGGCTATCTGATGGGCGTGGTTGGGACGCCGAGGTGAGCGCTGTAGACAAGCTGTGGGGAGAAGGAGTCCTAGCCATCATCAACGACGCAACGACTTGCCTGCGCCTGGGCGATCTGACCTGCTTCTTCGAGGATCGCATCGAGATTCGCGAGGTCAAGGCGGGCAGGCTCGTCGCAGATGAACACCCGCAGCAGGTCCGGCTCCGCGACGCGATCACGCTGATCAACGAACGACGCGGGGTGTTCGAAGGCGTTCGACGCGCGATCGTTCGGTGCCCTGAGCCCTTAGACACCTACCTCCGTCACCTCCCGAGGGCGATAGCCAGAGCCAGGCGGAACGGCAGATCGATTCTCAAGTTGTCGCGCGCGCAACTCCTCGTGGTCCACGATCTGCACCACGGAACGCCGGACCCGTTCGGCTACGCCGAGGCGATAGCGGCGGCCCGTTGGCCCAGATCCGATGTTGTGCTCGACTGGGGGACAACTCTTCGCCGGATGCGAGACCGCCACTACAACTTCGCCTTTCTAGCTCCGCTGGCGCTCCTGCCCCTTGAAATCGACGACAAGGTCGACCTATTGCTCGGGCAGCTCGACTACACCGTGTGGGTCAATGTGAGTTCTGTCGGCTCGACCTTGAGGGGCCGCGGGCTGATAGCCGAGGCGATTGTGCCCCCCGAGTCCGAGACGTGGTTCCTCAGGGTGGCACGTCCGCGAGGGAACACCGCAACGCAGGTCCATGTTGCTGCCCACATACGAGAAATGATGGCGATCGAGCTGGTCACTCCCCTCTATGTCGTCAAGATGGTCGAGACCTTGCTCGACAGTGTCGTGCGCGATCCCGAGCTTTTCAACGAACAGACTGCGGTCGTGCCTGGCGAGGAGCGCGCGGCGTGGAAGCCACGAGCGGCGTAGGGACGGCGCCCGACCTGGGATCGCCACCGCCAGTGCTGCTCCAGGACCGAAGTCGACGCTGCCGCCCTGCGGAGTGTTCACAGCCGCAATCGCCGTCGGCGACGCGAAAGCAGCGATGTCGCCAATTGCTGAGGCGGAAGAGCTCAGGTGGCTGAAACGCGGGACGCCCTCGACACTATGGCGCCGGCTCCCTGTTGCAGGGTTGCCGACGCGCCACCGGCCTGGGGCTCGTCACCGGTGCTTGGGTCAAACAGACCAACGGTCGCCCGACCGCCTTTTCGGCGGATGTTGGACAGGTCCGCGTTCCCGCGGGAACGCCGGCGGGATCATGATCGCTTACTTATCCGGCGGCCCTGTGTCAAGGCTCATCCTGGTTGCGTTTGGTTATGTCATCGTTTGGGGGGGTGGGTGGGAGCGTTGGGTCGGGCGGATGGTTTGCGCGCGGGCGCCCATGCTTACTTCGGCCCTCGACCCTCGGGTTGGCTCCGGGGCCGGCGACAAGATGTTGATGGGGTGTTGTTCCCGCTGGGGAAGCGTTGCGGC
>JBKQIR010000055.1:0-38931 GCA_052148275.1 Solirubrobacteraceae bacterium | reverse complement strand
AGCGTCAGCGCAGCGAGCGCGTCGGCCGCCACGAACGATCGCCGGTACCCGCGCAGCGAGGAGAAGAGCACCGGACTGGCGAGCAAGTGACCGCTGCGATACCGCGCGCGCGCGAACATGAACTCATCATCCCCGGTCGGTGGCTGTCCAACGACTGAGCAAAACGGCGCGAACCTCGCGAGCGTCTAGCGCGCGAACCGTGAACCTGGCCGCCCACCTTGATTCCTGGCTGGGCCGCAGTGCACAATCGCGTCACCCGTCGCCATTTGACCGGTGCGCGCACGCTCGATCGTCATGGTGTGCGGATGGGTCGGCGCTCCGCTTCGCACCCGGCCAGTAGTCGACGGCGAACGCGACGAGCCGGCGACGGATTGGCTCTGGCGTGCGTTCCCGCTCCGTCACTACCAGAAACCGAAAGGCCGCTTACGCTCCATGGCTATGAGCTACGCGAAGAAGAATCTCCGGGAGGTCGAGGATATGGCGGTCAGGCACGGCCTCTCGGACACCCAGGAGGCGCGCTTCCCTTGCGCGGACTTGGGCGCCGAGCAAACCGGCGTCAACTACCTGATCGTCAAGCCGGGCAAGCGCGAGGCGTTTGCTCATCGGCATCGGGCAGCGGAAGAGATCTACGTTGTCTTGGCCGGTTCGGGGCGTGTCAAGCTCGATGACGAGCTGGTGGACCTGGTGCCGCTCGACGCGGTGCGGGTGAGCCCGGGGGTCACCCGGTCCTTCGAAGCCGGTAGCGACGGTCTCGAGGTGCTCGTGTTCGGACCGCACATCGAGCGAGACGGAGTGATGGTCCGAGACTTCTGGGGTGCGTAGGAGGCCGCTCCGACCGTTCCAACCGGTCGAACTGCACCACATGGACACGCCGAACGGAGCGGGAGACCTCCTCCGACGCCATCGCACGCATCCGGACCCGCGCCTGCAGTGGACGCTACGCGCGGGTCGTGCGTCTGGCCGATCAGCGGGCGGATCGGCTTGCTTCTACGTGAACTGCGGTGGGCCCGCGAACTCGCGGAACAAGCCGCTCACCACAAACACGGTCTGCTCGCCGATCGCGACGGCGTTTTCGCCGATCCGCTCCAGACAGCGCGCGACGAGCACCATGAGCATCGCCCACTCGCGCACGTCGATGTCGTCGCCGATCGCGACGGAGCGGTAGAACAGCTCGCGGCTGAGCCGGGCGATCCCGGCGTCTTTTCCGACGAGGTCCTCAGCGAGGGTGACGTCGCGTGACTGGAACGCCTCCTTGGCCTGCGCGACTTGGCGGCGCGCGAGTTGCGCCATCTGTTCGATCGCTTCACGGATCTCGTTGTCCGTCGTCGGCTGGGTGCCGGATAGCGGCACGAGCTTGGCGATGTTCGAGCACTGAGCGCCCATCCGCTCGACGTAACGGATGACGTGCAGCAGCGCCGCGAGGATCCGCAGGTCGCCGGCGACGGGTGTCTGGCGGGCGAGCAGCAAGACCACGCTTTGATGAATTGCGAGACTCCGACTGTCGATCCGGTCCTCGGCGGCGACGACCTCCCCGGCGAGCTCGACGTCATGGTCGCGGAGCGACTTGAGCGCGCGGTCGAGCTGCCCGACCACGAGGTCGATTCCCTCGAGCGTCTGACGCTCGAGCTCTTTGAGGTCTTCGCGGAATTGGTGGCGGGTCTCGCGCATCGCGCTAACCGTAGCGCCCGGGGCAGCGCTCCGACGTCCGCTCATCCACACAAATGGTTAGCCACCGCCGGCGCAGATGAGCGTCGGGGCTGGCGACTCGCCAGCTTTGGGTTCCGACGTCACCGATTGGGCCGTGGGAGCCAGCGGGAATGCGGGGCTGTCAGTCTTGTCCCTGCCGACGGTCGCTCGCCGGTTCCGGCTCGATCGTCGCGGCCCAGCTGCCGAGCAGCCCGAGCGTCTCCTCGGATCGTGAGCCCGACTCGGCCGTATAGGTTACGAGGTCAGACCCGGGTCGGCCGGGAGCGGGAGCGCGTCGTAGTTGAGCTCGAGCTGTCCGACGACGGGGTGCTGGAAGCGTTTGAGGCCGGCGTCGTGGTGACGGACGTTCTGAGCGGCCCAGCGCACGCGGAAGACGTCGCTGCGGGTGCAGAGCTCCCCGATGACGTCGGTGAGGCGGCGGTCATACGGGTCCCGGCCCGCCTGCGCGTGGATGGCGGCGATGATCTGGTTGGCGACCTCGTCCCAGTCGACGAAGAAAGTCGTGGCGCGCGGGTCGAGGAACAGGAACCGGGCCACGTTCGGCGGCGCCTCCTGACCGTCGAACAGCTCGCAGTAGAGCGCGCGCCCGAGCGTGTTGGTGGCAACGAGGTCGCCGTACTCGTTGCGCACGTAAGCTGCCGCGCTGGTGATCGCGTCAAGGAGCTGCTGCACGCTCGCGCGAACACGGGGCTTTGGTGGGCGCCGGCGGGTCTGGTTCGCGGTCCGCCGCGCGCGGACGAGGTTGAATAGATGGGACCGTTCGGCATCGTCCAGCTCGAGCCGAAGGCATTCGACAGGAGACCAAACCACATGAGTACCGAAGACCACCCCGGCCGCGTCGCGGTCATCACCGGCGCGTCATCCGGAATCGGCGAGGCGACCGCTCGCGCGCTCGCCGCGACCGGACACCGGCTCGCCCTGCTCGCCCGCCGCGCAGCCCGGATCCAGGCGCCCGCCAGCGAGCTGGGCAACGGCGCGATCGCGATCACCGCCGACGTGACCGACCGCGACGCGCTCGTCGCGGCGACCGAACGGGTCAAGACTGAGCTTGGCGGCGCGGACATCCTCATCAACAACGCCGGGGTGATGCTGCTCGCGCCGTTCAGCGAGGAGCAGCACGAGGAGAGCCGGCAGATGGTCGAGGTCAACCTGCTCGGCGCGATTACCGCGACCGAGGTGTTCCTCGATCAGCTCTGCGACGGCGAGGGCGACCTGGTCAACATCTCCTCCGTCGCGGGCCGGACCGCCCGTCCCGGCAACGCCGTCTACGCCGCGACGAAATGGGGAGTCAACGGCTGGTCAGAGGCGCTGCGCCAGGAGCTGCAACCGGGCGTGCGCGTGACCGTGATCGAACCGGGCGCGGTCGCGACCGAGCTGACCGACCACATCACCCACCCGGGCGCCAAGCAGATGGCCGAAGGCTTCTACGAGCAGGTCGCGATCACCGCCCAGGACATCGCCGAGATCATCGCCTTCGCGATCGGCCGACCGCACCGCGTCACCCTCAACGAGATCCTGATCCGACCAACCGCACAAGCGTAGACAGGAGAGAGACACGCCCGAACCAAGGACGTCCCGAGCGCATCTGTCAGACCGCTTCGGCTCGGCGTGATGGTTCGAGGGTTTGGCCGTCGTGGCCGGCGTCGGATCGTGAATTCGGCAGCGCACTGAGATCGCGATCGGCGATCAAACACGCGCAGATCCAACGCGCCCATCTGGGTGCCACAAGCGTCTACCTACGCGGAATCGACCCCGCGAGATCATCGACACAGCCCGCGCTCGCCGCTCGCCGGTCATCCCCGCCAGCGCCGGACTGAACCGCTGCATTCTCCGACACTCGAAGGCGGCTGCCTGCCGCGCTCCACCCGGGTCGGGGCAAGCAGGGCCGACGCCCCGCGCCAACAGCAACGACAGCGAATCCCGTCCTGAGGTCGTCGCTTTTAGTCGAAGTGCTGACCGCACGTGCGTGGCGAGTGCTGGCGGCGTCAGCTCCCCGAACCGCACTCCGTCGCAGCTGTGACCGGCAGCGTGAACGTCGACGGGCCCGGCGGCGTCGACACCCTCACGGGTCTCCGTGATCTGGGCCTGCAGCTGCGGCCCCGTGAAGATCCAGGTGCCCGTGACGTTGAGCCCGCCGATGCTGCCGTCAGCGTCGCTGAGGTCGTCGAGGCCGTAGTCGGTGGTCATCGGTGCGGGGTAGCTGAAGCCGCCCATGCCGATCGCGGCGGGTGATCTGGTACTGGATCCCGTCCGCCTCGTCGCCGGACCATGTCGTGTCCGGGATGTGGATGACCTAGCCGCCGGGGTCGTGGTAGCTGACCGTGCACCCGATGAACGCCTTCTTGTTGACGCCGAGTGCCTCGAAGATGATGCCGTTGGACTTCGACGGGTACGCCCTGGCGATGACGGCATCGGGCACGGTCACCGGTGTCCCCTGACCAGGGAGGAGCTCGTCGTATGGCTGGAAATGCAGTGTCGCGACGCCGTCGGCATTGGTGCTCGTGCAGCTCGTGTCGCACGTGACGGTGCCGTACTGGGGCATCTTGCTCTCGTCCCAGCTGACGGTCACGCCGGAGAGCGGCCCTTGCGGCGGGACGGTGTAGCCGGCCAGCGCGCCGCAGTTGATCGTCGTGGACGTGAGGTCGTCGAGCATCTCCGCCTTGATCCAGAGATCAAGCGGCGTCGCGGGCGCCGATCGCAACGCCGGACACGGGGCCCGAGAGGCTGCCGTCGCAAACAGCGGACTGGTGGGCGGTAGGAGCACGGCGATCAGCGGCAGCCTCCGCGATCGCATGCACCGCCATCGCGTCGATCAGCGGGCGCGCGATATCAACCATGATCAGATAGCGCTGGACCGGGTCGAGGATCAGCGCACCGGGAGGCGTATCGGCCCAGTTCATGCCGCTCGCGCTGCCGAGATCGCGTACGACGATCTCGGGCGCGTCAAGCGGCTCGGTGCTCGTCGCCGGAAGTCGCTCGAGGCCGTCAGCGACAGCTGACGCGAGCGCCGGACGCGTGCCGGTGGCCCGTTCAAGTCGGACGGCTCAGGCTGCCAGCTGACGAGCGGTCCGTCAGCTGGTTCCGAGGAGAGCTGTCCTGACCAGTGAGCGGCGGAACGGGCACCGGCCGCTGACAGCCGCTTCCAGCCGATTCGAGCCATCTTGACATGGCAGGGCCGCGCTGCATCTGTGTCGATTGGTAGCCGTCGGCCGATCTGGCGCGGGGGCGATCGCTATGCGACAATTCTGCGTCGTTTTCCGTTGAGAACAGGCGGGCGTTTGGGCACGGTGGGAGATACCTGGAACCGGCTGCCGTCGTATCACGTCGCAAGGCGACGGCTGACCGATCCGTGCTCGGCGGTGCAGACGGTCGTGCTTGAGGCGGGCGGGGGGTACGGCAAGTCGGTGCTGGCGGCCGAGCTGGTTGAGCGTTGGGGCGCGCTGCCGGTCTGGGTGCTGCTCGAGGAGGGCGGCGTGTCGGCGCGGCTGCTGGTGGGGCGGCTGCGGGATGCAGTGGCTCGCGCTGGGCTGACCGATGCGGCGTGTGCGATGGCGGCGCGGGGTGATGACCCCAGTGGCGCGATCGATGCGATGTTGACCGCGCTTGATGCTGAGTCGTGCGCGATCGTCGTCGACGATGCGCATCACGCCGATCGTGAGGCGGCGCGGCTGATCGTGGGGCTCGCTGCGCAGCGGGGGGAGTCGGTCCGAGTGCACCTTCGGCTGGAGCGGCACAATCGGCGGGAGCAGCGCCAGCGGCGCGACCGGCGGAGCCGGCGGGGCCGTGACCGGCAACTTTGCGCCCGTCGATGTACCGGACGGGGATTTCGTGCCTGGCGCCGGCGGTGGCGGCGGCGGCGGGTACACCGGCGGCGGCGGGGGTTCGACCGGCTACGAGTGCACCAGCGCTCCGCCGCCGGACGAGCCCTGCTATGACCCGACGATCGGTTCGGGGGGAGCCGGCGGCGCAAGCTTTGTCGCCAATCCGGTGCAGGCCCCGTTCGTCGACGACACGGCGTCTGACAGTCAGACCCCAGGCGTGACGATCACGCCCCTCGTCGAGATCGATGCTCCCGCGAACGGCGCCGTCTACACGGTCGGCCAGGCTGTCGACGCGGCCTGGGAGTGCGCCCACTACCAGAGCAGCACTTGCACCGCGACCGACACGTCGGGCAGCCCGATCGATACCTCGACACCGGGGCAGCACACGTTCACGGTGACCGTAGACACCTACCCGAACGGAACGCCGGTGACCTCGTCGGTCAGCTACACGGTCAACCCGGCCGGGACGGCTCCGTCGATCACCAGGGGGTCGAGCACGATATTCACCACCGGCCAGGCCGGCAAGTTCACCGTGACCACGACGGGCACGCCGACGGCCGCTCTCTCCGACGGGGGGGCCACGCTCCCGACCGGGGTGACGTTCCTGGCCAACGGCAACGGCACCGCGACGCTGTCGGGCACGCCCGCGAGCGGGACGGCCGGCAGTTACCCGTTCACGATCACGGCGAGCAACGGCGTCTCGCCCAACGCCACCCAGAGCTTCACGCTCACGGTCCGCGCACCGGCGCCGGCAGCGACGACGCTCGTCGCTGCGCCGCAGCTCGTCATCTTTCCGCCACCGCGGAGGATCGGGCTCGACGCGGTCAGCGCAACGCTTACGTCAAACAACGCCCCGCTCGCCGGCGAGTCGCTGACGTTCACCGTCGGGCGCACGAAGATCTGTACGGCGATCACGAATGCCAGCGGCGTGGCGGGATGCGCCCCGAGCCTCGCCGACGAGATCCTCGTGCTGCTCGCGAACCGCTACAGCGTCAGCTTCGCCGGCACCTCGAGCTATCCCGCATCGACCGCGAGCACGCCAGCGATCGAACTGGGCACCGGCTCGGCCGCCCGCCGCGCCCACCAGCGCCTGCGGATCGCCGTCTCGCACCGAACCCTCCACCGACGCGAGACGGTCACGGTCCGGATCAGAGTCCCGGGCGTGTGGACCGGCACGCGCACGATCAGCGCCCGCGTGAGGTAGACGAATACGACAAAAACCGCCACGGGCTCCCACGACGGAGCCCGTGGCCGTCGTCACCGCCTGACGCGGGCTTGCGCCTTGCCACGAGAGCGTTCGTGAACGCCCGCCCGGGTTGACAATGGTGAATGCGATCGTCTGGTCGACGTCGACATCACGAAGGCGTTGTGACCACGCGTTGGCTGCTCGGCGATGCGTCTGCGAACGAGATCATGCGCCTCGAGTTTGGCGAGTACCAAGAGCCCCGACCGACTTGCCCCCGGAGTCGTTCTCTTGCATCGGCTCGGGCACCAGAATCAAGATCGCGGGCCAAGTCCGAGCTGCCAGGCGACGCCGAAGCGGTCCGTCACCCAGCCGAAGCGCATGCTCCAGCCGTAGTTGTCGAGCGGCATGAGCACCTGTCCCCCTTCCGCCAGTCGCGCGAAGGCGGCGTCGAGCTCCTCAACGTCCTCCCACGAGACGTACAGGGAGACCGAGGGGGTGAAGTCGAAGGAGTGAACCGGGGGGCTGTCCAGGAGCTGCAACTCGCGCCCCGCAATCCTGAGCGTCGCTTGCTTGATCTTGTCTTCGGTGCCCTGCTCGCCTGGGCCGAAGCGTGCGATGTCGCCGACAGTGCCTGCGAAGACTTCGGCGTAGAAGCGCATCGCTTCCTCGGCGTCGCCGCGCTGAAACATGAGCAGAGGCTTGAGGTCGCTCGGCATCACGCGGGCTCCTCAGCCGCGCCAGCGTAGCGGTCGCGCAGTTGCTTCCACTCCTCCAGGTGATCCCGGGTCCAGCGCGGCCAGTCCGTAGGCTTTCCGGCGAGCGCGCGCTCCAGAGCGTCGAGATGGGAGTGCCAGCCGGCAAGCGTCTGCTCCGCCGGGAAGGCTTCGGGTAGCACGATCTCGTTGGTGAAGATGAGCATCGTCCCGTTACCGTCAGCCCGCAGCTCAAAACGGATGAGCCCCATCGTGTCGGTGTCGTACTCGAGCAGCCGTGGCGGATCCAGTCGTGTAATCGTCCCGTGGACGCTGGCCGCCGGATCGGCCCCCTCGAGCTCCACGCCTTGCGCCTCCCACTCGCCCACGTCGTCTGGGACGTTGAGCCACCGCAGAGTCACCGAGCCGCCCGCCCGCAGCTCAAGCTCGTCGGCGGCGGCCAGCCAATCGGCGAGGCGATCGCGCTCGGTAATCGCGTCCCAGACCGCTTCGAGCGGATGCGCAAGCCGGCGTTCATAGCGCAGGACGTGGGTGTCGCCGACCTTCCTTGCCGTTCCGAACCGTGAGGAGGTCATTTCCCACCTTCCTTGGTTGCGTGTTCGTTCAGATGGTGCTCGAGCGCAACGAGCCGGTCGCCCCACAACTGCCGGTATGGTGCGATCCACACGTCGATCGCGCCCAGCGACGCCGCGCGCAATGAATAGATTCGCCGCTGCCGATCGACGCGAACTTCGACGAGCTGCGCCTCGCGCAGCACCCGCAGGTGGCGCGAGACTCCCGGCTGGCTGAGCCCTAGTCCCTCCACGAGTTCGCTCACCGACCGATCACGCTCGCGCAGAAGATCGAGCAGCGCGCGTCGGTGCGGTTCAGCGAGGACCTCGAACAGTTCCATCCCGTCCTGCTTATATTACCAGTGCTACATATTTGGCGGCGGGTTCCGCTGAACACCCAGCAGATCGTGTGTCTGGAGGTTGGCTCCTGGGTCGTCGGATCGCAGGTGGGGACGCGGTCGTCGCCGAGTTCGGTGAGGAAGTGGCGGGTCAGGCCGAGGTTGCGCTCCGCGGCTGCGGTCACGTCCTTGTTGTCGCCCTCGGCCTCCTCGAGGATCTTCTTGACCGCCTCGTGCCCGCGTGCGTATTCGCCCTTGGAGGCGTCGACAAGAACATCGAGAGGATTGCGGCCGAAGGATGGGTTGTCGGTCGCCGTCGGGGTTGCGAACGGATCGCTCGCCCACGGCAGCGGCGTGGTCGTGCTCGTGCCGCTGCTGTCGATCGCGGTCCGGTAGGTCTGGAGCGTGATCGTCGGGAGGTGCGTTGTCGAGGCCGACAGCGAGAAGAACGACTTGATTGGCAGCAGCTCCTGCTGCGGCCCGACGGTGTAGAGCACGGGCTTGCCGTTCTGCATCGCGTACTCGGTCGTGAACCGGCCGCGGATCACCGCCGACATGATCGGATATTGGCCGCCGAGGGCGCCAAGGAACCCGAGGATCTCCTGCGCGTCCTTACTGTGGTGCAGCAGCTCGGCGATCTCCGCTCGGTCCTCGACCTTCGCCGCGAGCCCTGCCGTCCACTTGTAGGCCGCGAGCGCCTTTGCGACATCGGCGGCAGAGGTCACGATCACCTTAAGCGCCCTGCCGTATCCGAAGAACAGCCGTCTCCGTCGATCGTCGAGCCGTCCTGCGAAGGTCCGACCATGTACGTCCCAGGCGGAACCGTCACCGACCACGTCCCATCATCGGCGCTGACGTCGCTCTCGGCGACCGAGGAGCCATCGCTCGCCGTGCCCGTCACCACGATCGTGACGCCCAGGGAGACCCGCCTGGCTGCAGCCCGTGTCGCTGCAGGACTGGCCGTACACCGTGCCGGACACGGCGGTCCCGGCCTTCAGCAGAAAGCCAGCCTTCTGGCCGGCCGCGAGGGCGAGCGCGCCCGCCGTTCCCCAGCGCCGGGCCGAGACCGCGGGCTCGAGCGTCCGCCGCTCGCCCGCGTGTAGGCGTAAACACCACACGGGCGGGCCGTCAGCCGCGCGTGCCGGATCGATGCCCACCGGTAGTGGCAGAGCTCGATGTCGGAGCCGCTCGCCCGCCCACCCCGATCTGGATCGAGTCCCCCTCGAGCGCGCGCTTCCGATCGAGCGCGACGTCGACCCACAGGTCCGGTTCGTGGCTGCTCGTCAGTACACGCGCAGTCGTGGGGAAGCGATCCTGCTCATGGCGCTCGCCAGCAGCGCGATCTGCAGGGGTAAGCTGACGCCATGCCGATGCCCAAGCGGTCAGGCGTCGATGACTTCTTCGCGCAGCTCGTCGACGTCCAGCGGCCGCACCTCGAGGCGCTCAGGGAGCTGAGCTTTGATGCCGACCCGAAGGCGCGGGAGGAACTGAAGTGGAACCTGCCGGCGTACGTCCGCGGTAAGACGAGCCTGTGGATGCTTCAGAACTTCAAGAATCACTGCTCGCTACGGTTCCCACCGCCGTTCTTCGCCACCCAGAAGGCTGCGGTTGAGGCTGCAGGCTTTGAGGCTGGTGAGGGCTTCATCAAGCTCCCTTACGAGCGCGAGCTGCCGACCGAGCTCCTGAAGGCGCTGATGCGAGCACGGGTCGAGGAGTATGAAGCGACCGGTGCCGGCTGGAACGACCGCTGACTCCGAGAACAGGGGCCGCTCGGGTGCTTCACTACCGGTTGTGCCGGACTCCGCCAGCCGGATCTGGCGGCAGATGGCGGATCTTGCTGACGGTGGCAGATCCAGCGGAGGCCCGCTGTGGATGGGGAGCCTTCGCGGGCTGCACGGATGCTGGTCAAAGGTGTCCAGCCGTGGCCAGCGCCGAGTGCGGCGACTCCTGGACAGACGTCCATGCGACGCGATCAACTAAAATCCAGGTTTAGAGCGTCGCCGAACGTGCCGATGTGAACCGTGCACACGATGAAAGGCAATTCCGGTGATGACCCACCGGAGCCCCGCAGCTCGCGCACGGCAACCCGAACGACACTGTCACCCGCAAGGATCTAGGACCGCCCTGACATGACACTACGCGCACTCCACACCAACTCCTTCCAGCTTTCGCCCGACGTCTCCGGAGTCGTTGCTGCGCCTCGGGTGATGCCCCAGCTACGAACCTATGCACTGGTCGCCGAGGGCGTGATGTGCAGTTTGATGCTCGCCGTCGGTGTCATCGTCACCAATATGGTCACCAGGCTGGCCGTTACGAACGTCGGAGATCTGACGACGGTCGTCTGGCTCATGGCCTGCGCGATCCTGCTCGCCGCCGGCGCGCTTTCGGCGGACAACGTGAGGCTTGATTGCGAGACCGCCCGGCGAACATCCGAAGTGGTCACCGCGTACGCAGGCGGTTATGAGCTCCTGCACGCTGCCGTTGCGACGTTGCAGGCCGAGGGCCGCTGGGGCCGGCAGCCGCCGGCGCTCGAGCCGCAGCGACATCGCGGCCGCAGCGCCGCTCAGGCGCCGACATCGGGTCTCCTCGGCGTGAGCCGACCCGCCGCTTGCTAGCCAGGTCTGAGTGAAGCTCGTCCGGCGACGCCTGCCTGACTGGAACGAATTACGGGGCGGCGAACGGGCGGGCAGATGGCACGCGACGGTGCGACACGCCGACGCTCAAAGGCGCTGCGCGCGTCGGTTCTGATTGAGTCGTCGTTGCTGACAGCGCGCTTCCTGGTTCGGCTGTCGACCCGGTGTCACGATGCGGCGGTGTTGGCGACGAGCACGCGCAGCGGCTCACGCACGAAACCGCCGGCGTGGTTCTCGATGCGCTCGATCAGCGGGCCGGTCACCGTCTGCCCGCGAGCGATGAGCAGCGACCCCGACCCGCTGCGCACGTCGTCGGCGAGCTGCATTCCCGGACGCAGCTGCCGCAGCGAGATCTCGAGGATCACATCTCGATCGGGATCGTCGGCTGGCGGGTTGTGGGTGCTGCCGGTACGTGAGGGCGCCGTAGCCTGTCCTTGTGTCTGGGGTCCTGTCGCGACGTGGGATGGCCGTCGGGGTGTGTCGAGACCGATCACGCGCGCGAACTTCTCGAGCAGATACGGGTCATACGCCTGGGCGCGTCGGCGCATGATGGCGAGCGCCGCGTCGCGCTCGCCGCAGCGCGCTTCGAGCGCGTCGTAGTCCAGCGCGATCCGCAGGATCCGCGCGCCCACCGACGCTGAGCGCCCCGGGTCGATCGACTCATACGGTTCTTGATAGCCGGCCAGGATCTCGAGGACCCCCTCGAGTCGTGGGATGTTCTCGAGGATCCGTTGGGTGGCCGCCGGGACGCGTTTGACCATCGACTGCTCGGTTTCGCTGAGCCGTTGGCCCGCGTAGAGCTTTTCCGCGGTCCCCTCCGGCAGCGTTACGGCGCCAACGTCCACCAGCAGCGCCGAGACCTCGATCTCCCAGGCGTCCTTGAGCTCCAGTGTCTGCACGAACCGTCCGACGATCTGGCTGACTCGCCGGCTGCGACCGAACGCGGCGGGGCTAGCGAGCGCCAGCACATCGACGAGCGCTTGCACGCTGCCTTTCAGGGTCTGCTCGAGAAGCACTCGCTCGGCCGTCTGCAGTCGGTGCTGACCGACGCCTGCCGCGCACGCACGCAGCAGCGCCTCGGACTCACACGGCTTGGTCAGGAAGCGAAACAGCTGCGCCTCGTTGACAGCGCGCACAGCGGCATCGAGATCAGCGTAGCCGGTGAGCAGGATCCTGGCCGCGTCCGGCGCCACACGCCGCGCCTCCGCCAGGAACACCGTCCCCGACATCACCGGCATCCGCATGTCGGAGATGACCAACGCAAACTCCGCCGGCGCGGCCGCCAGCTTCTCCAGCCCCTCCGCGCCACTGGTCGCGGTGTGCACCTCGAAGCTTCGCCGCAGCGTGTCTCGCAGCGCCTCGAGGATCTCCGGCTCGTCGTCCACGCACAAGATCCGTGGCCGCGCCGCGCGCGTGCTGGGCGCTGAGGACGGCGCGGCAATCATCCTACGGTGGTCCTTGACGTCCGCGGCGACTCGCCGTTGGTCGGGATCGCGGCCGGGTGAGCGAGCGGCAGACGGATCGTGAACGTCGTCCCGTGGCCGGGGTCACTCTCGAACGTCAACTCGCCGCCGTCGCGATCGATGATCGTCCGCGCGATCGAGAGTCCTTGCCCGGTACCGCGACCGACCTCCTTGGTCGTAAAAAACGGGTCAAACACCCGGTCGGCGATCTCTTCGGGGATCCCGCCACCACTATCGGCGATCGTGACGAGCGCTCGATCGCCCTCGACACAGGAGCGGATCGCGATCCGGCCGCGCTGCTCGGTATGCGCGACGACGTCACTGATCGCATGGCTGGCGTTCACGATCAGGTTGATCAGAACCTGGTTGATGTCGCCCGCGTTGCTGAGCACCGGCGGGAGCTCGCCCAGATCGGTGGTGATATCCGCGACATACTTGTACTCGTTGGCGCTGACCACGAGCGTCGTCTCGATCGCCGCGTTGAGATCGACAGGTCCCGTGCCGCTCGTTGGCGGGTGCCCGAAGACGCGCATCGCGGCGACGATCTTCGCGACACGCGCGAGCCCGTCGCGGCTGCGCTCGAGCGCCAGCGGCACACGCTCGCGCAGATACTCCAGATCGGCGCTCTCCTCCGCAGCCGCCACCCGCTCGAGCAGCCCCGCGTCGATCCCCGCGCGGGCACACCCATCACGCAGCGACTCGTACGCGTCCAGTAGCTGCTCGACATCGAACCACGCGCCGGCGAGGAACGCCACCGAACTGCTGACGAACTGCACCGGCGTGTTGATCTCGTGCGCGATCCCCGACGCGAGCTGCCCCACAGACTCCAGCTTCTGCGCCAGATGCAGCTCCACCTCGAGACGCTTGCGCACGCTCACGTCGCGGATGTTCAGCACCACACCCGCCCACGCAGGATGATCAACCAGACACGTCGCGCGCACCTCGCACGACCGCAGGCTACCGTCGGCGTGGCGCAGGCGCAGCTCCGCGCCGCCTGTGTCGCTCGTCTGGCACAGCTCCAGCAGCAAATGTCTGTCGGCACCATCGACCCAGTCGGTGAGGTTCTCTCCGAGCAGCTCGCCCGGTGCGTGGCCGAGCACCGTGCGCACCGACCCGGCCTGGTAGAGCACAGTCCCGTCGACGGCGACTACGGTGATCATGTCCGAGCTGTTGCGCAACAGCGCGTCGAGGCGCTGCTCGCTCTCGCGCAACACCCGCTGCTCTCTCGCGGCCTGCGCCCGTAACGCTCGCCCGATCCGCTCGTTCTCCGCCAGCGCGGCCTGCAGCTTCGCCGTGCGATTACGCACTTCCTCCTCCAGCATGACCGCCGTCTGGAACAGGCTGAACTCCGACGGAGCGCTGGTGCTGCGCTCGGCGCGGTCCATCAGCACGCCGACGATCTTGGTCAGGCGGGCGATCTCGGCCTGTGCCTCCTCCAAGCCCGCCGCCTGCAAAGCCGCGCTGTCAGTCATCGGCAGGCCTGCCGATCGCGACGCCGGTCAGCGTCTGATTGACATGCACACCCCAGTACTGCTCGCCGTAGCTGCTAAACCCAACGACGTTATTCTCGCGGACCAGCGCCTCAACGCGATCGCGCGTCCCGCGCTGGACGACCTCCAGCCGCCGCAGAATGCAGTCACAGCCGAGGACCAGCTGCAGCTCGCCGAGCTCGTCCCTCAAGCCCGCGAGCGTGCGCCCCAAGTCCTCCACGAGATCCTCGCCGCGCGCGGCCCGCAACACCGCACCCTCGTCGATCGCACAGAAGAACGTCAGGCTCCCATCGGCGTTGGCCTGCTGAATCGAGCGAACGTAGCTCGAGCCGCCGATCAGCACAACCAGCGGCCGCGACGCGAAACAGTTCGGATCGAGATCCTCGACCCTCACCCCAACCAGCCGCGCGTACCCCTCAGCCGCCGGCCAACCATCGATCTCGCTCACCACCCGATGCTCGGGATCGGCGCCGGTGACGACCATCCGGCGATCCGTCGGCACGAAATGCTGGGTCTTGAACGTCCTGAACGGCAACGACGTCGAAACGACCATCAGCACAGCGCGATCGCTCCGGAACGCGCCCTCAGAATAGACATAGGTGCTGGCGAACCTCAGACCGTCCCCCGCAGAGCCACCGATCAACGGGATCCTTCCCAGCGCGCTCTGCAAAGCGCGCGTCACCGGCTCCTCGCGCACCGACATGCCGTCGATCAACAAGAACCCGAAACAGCTACCCGCGCCCGCTGTCGCCTCGCGCGCCGCAAGCCCCTCCAACACCTTCTGCGCGAGCACCCGCCCACCCTCGATCTCAAAACGCTGCAGGCAATCGATCCGGCCACTCACCGCGACGAACCCCGCGCAACCAAAGCTCGCCCCGGAGATACTGTGCTCACGATAGCCGGCCGGGCCGATCTCCCCCGCAGTCGTACAACCGAGCAGCTCGACCCCGGCGAACAGGCCCCCCAACTCCCCCGCCAGCACGTCAAGATCGTAGTCCGGCGAGCAGAAGAACAACACGAACGCCATCCCAGGCTGCGCCACCGCACGGTGAAACTCCCGCGCCGCGGCGCGCGCATCGACCGCGCACGACTGCCCGGTGCGGATCAGCCCGAGATCAGCCAACTCAACACCCCCAAGCGAGATCGAGTCCGCGAAGACCGCAGAAGAATCGCGCGGCGCCTTCACGACGCCGCCCACCAGCGACAAACAGGACGAGCAGCATTTGGTCAGTACCACCTGCGGTCAAGCGTTGTGTGGCGATCCCGTACAAGAGACATCGTCCGTTCCCCGCGCGACTTGAGCACGAGATGGCGGCCTCGCGGGACAGACCGGTCGCTGGGCATCGCTGTGCGCGATCTGCTCAGGCGGCCTGAGCCAAACCCGACTCGTGCGGCTCGAGCGGCAGGCGGACCGTGAACGTGGTTCCGGCGCCGAGCGCGCTGGCGCACGTGAGTGTGCCGGCGTGCTGCTCGACGACGGTTGCGCGCGCGAGCGCGAGCCCCTGGCCGCTGCCCTTGCCGACCTCCTTGGTCGTGAAGAACGGCTCGTAGATGCGGTCCTGCAGCTCGGGTGGGATGCCGGCACCGTCGTCGGCGATCTCGACGACGGCTTCGTTGCCCTCGAGCCGGGTGGCGATCCTGATCGTTCCTCGCTCGCCCGTGCCGGCGACCTTCTCCTCGATCGCGTGGGCGGCGTTGATGATCAGGTTCAAGAAGACCTGGTTGAGCTCGCCGATGTTGCACCTCACCGCGGGCAGATCTCCCAGCTCGAGCTCGACTTCCGCAACGTACTTGTACTCGTTGCGACAGACAGCCAGCGTCGTGGTGATCCCTTCGTTGAGGTCGGCAGGAGCCGCCTCAGTGCTCGGAGGATGAGAGAAGCGCTTCATCGCCAACACGATCGAGGTCACGCGAGCGAGGCCATCGACCGTTCGTGAGAACGCGGCCGGGATCCGCTCGCCGAGATACTCGAGGTCGGCCTCATCCTCCGCCGCAACCGCTCGCCGCTTGCGTTCCTCATGGTCGATCGCATTCTCGCTGTGCAGCAGCTCGTGGTAGGTGCTCGTCACCGTCCACAGGTCGTCGACCGCGTCCTTGAGGAACGCGACCGAGTCGCCGACGTACTGCAGCGGTGTGTTGATCTCGTGGGCGATCCCAGCGGCAAGCTGGCCGACCGCCTCGAGCCTCAGCGAGACGCGGCGCTGCAGCTCGAGCCGCTCACGTTCCCGCTCCAGGGCGACCCGCTCGGTCACGTCGCGAGAGACGATCAGGACCGATTCGATCGCGGGGTCCTCCCGGAGGGACACGAGCGTGGACTCGAGCGAGTGCCACGACCCGTCCTTGTGCCTGACGCGATGGCTGATCGCAACCGACTGGCCGGGTGCGGCGGCTGCCGAGGCGACGGTGTCGAACGCTCGCGCGAGCTCCGACTCGTCCGCGGGATGACTCGCGAGCGCGAGCTCGTCATCTGGCCGTCTCTTCACACCGAGCGCGGTTCCGATCAGCTCGTCCGGCTCATACCCGAGCCAGCGCTCGAGCGAAGGGCTGGCGTAGGCCAGCAAGCCGTCCTCGCCAAACAGCATCACCATCTCCTGCGAGTTCGCGAGCAGCCTACGCCAGCGCTCCTCGCTCTCGCGCAACGCCTGCTCGGCCCGCTTGCGCGTCGTGATGTCCTGGATCTGGGCCACGATGCAGCCTCGATCTGATTGCCGCTGGGTGATCTGCGAGATCGTTGCCAACGCCCAGATCTCGCTGCCATCCTTGGCGATATAGCGCTTCTCGTACCGCTCGGCGCCGTGCCCGCGATCGCGCAGCGCCTCAATGTGGCGCACCCCGTTGCCTCTGTCGTCGGGGTGAGTGAACTCGGTGAATCTCCGCCCCACAAGCTCGTCCTCCCCGTACCCGAGCATCTTGGTGAGGGCCGGATTCGCGCGTATCCAATGGCCCTCGGCGTCGGCCAGCCCCATCCCGACCGCGGAGGCCATGAACATCGCCTCAAAGCGCTGATCCGCATCGGCCGCCCGCGACCGGGCGATGCCGCCGGCGACCAGCGGCGCGAGTAGCAGCGAGCAGATCCCGGCTGCGCCCAAGAGCAAGGCGCACTCGATGCTACCCCCGGCGTGCGCGACCACGTACGGCAGGACCGCCGCCAGCAGCGCGAAGCACAGCACGACCCGCAACCGCCCAAAGGCAACCGCCGTCAGGGTGCGAGCTCGGCTCACCTCCGAGTGATCGACCGCCGAGACGCCAGCTTGAGGTGCGAACGAGGGTGAGATGACTGCGAGGCGAGGAGCCGGCGAACAGGCAGATAGCCAGCACGGCACGCGTTGGCGACCGGATCTACGGGTTGCATGGTCGGCCGGCCCGGTGCGGAAGGATCGCCGCCGCTGGTCGCGACGGCGGCCTCAGGGCTCTCGACTTCAGTGCTGTGCCATCTCGTCGATGCATGCCGACACGGCGAGGATCAGCGCGTCGTTCTCGTCTGGGGCGATTTCGATCCCGTAGGTTTCGCGGACGCGGAACCAGCGCTTGGAAACCTCTGCGACGGTCTTGTCGTCGCGCTCGATCTTGTACTCGTGATCAAGAATGTTCCCCTTGGCGCTGAGCTCGGCACCATCCTCGAGCTCGATCGAGAAGCGCTCCCTCAATGGTGCGATCAACGCCTTCTTGATCGTTGCGACATCGTCCCCGCCCCGTTCGATCTTCATCGTGTCACGGATGTGGAGCGCCTTCTTCTGCGCCTTGTAGAGCTCCTCGCCGGACGCGTCCTCGAGAATGAACGTGTCCCGGACCCGGAGGGCCTTGCCATCGACCTTGAACGCGCGCCGGCTGTCCGCGGTCTCGATCCAGAAGTCCTCCCCTATCGCGAACAGCTTCTCTCGCATCTGATAGCGGGTGCCGCCGAGATCGTCGTGTCTGTGGAGTAATCCCATCGTGCTCCTTTCGCTGCCGGGTGTCGCTGCGATGTGCTCAGGATGAACCATTCAGTGCGGCAGGCCACACCACGGACGCCGAGCGCCGCCGGGGTTTGGGATGGTCACGCCACAAGTCCGATGATGCCCTTAATGACCAGCAGGGCGCCGAGCGCGGCGAACCCCCTCACCGCGAACACGTGCGCGTGCCTACTGACCCCGGCCTTGGCCCGTTCGATCGCGCCCGGCGTCCAGCCGGGAGCGACTAGGAAGCAGGCCAGCGGGACCTCGAGCAGCCACATCATGACGATGTTGAAGCCGACCACCAGGAGCACCGTCGCCGTCGTGGAGTACCTCAGGTCGTGGATCTCATGGAGGCCGGCCAGGTAGGACGCGCCCGGAAGAGTGAGCACCGCACCGATCGCGAATGTCGTTCGCGCAGACCCCTTGCTCAGCTGCTGCTGCCACTTTGGCGGGCCTTTGTCCGGCTTGGCCGCCTTACGCACCCGCCTGCGCTCCCTCAGGCGCTCCTGACGCCCGGTATGGAGCGCAAACGCCACGGCCAGCGCGATCGCCCCCAGGCCGATGTCGACCGCCGGGCTGATCGTATTCTCGGTCGTGTTGGTCGCGCTGGAGCTCGACAGCGAGAAGACGATCACCAGTCCGAGGGTGATGCTCGTCATGTACGCGCCGAGTAGGTAGCCCGCCATCAGCTTCGACGGACTGTCGAGCAGCAGCATCACCGTCGTCGCGGCGACCAACGTCGGGTTCAACGAAGCGGTCAACGACAAGAGGACGACTTGGCCCACAGCATCCCACTATCTCGCACGTTACGGCCGGCGGCGTCGCCCGATGCGGGTGAGACAGTGCCCGCTGACCCACGCGTCGGTCAGCGACAGCGCTGCCACCAACCTCGCGCTGGACTCCTGGGCGAGCACGCTCCACGAACCGACGCGGAGCTGCCGGTCCACGCAAGCCCCTCGCGTGTGCCGGCGCCGGTCAAGCCCAGGCCGTTGCCCTCGGCGCGTAGATCCGCGTCTCGTAATCCTCGAGCATTCGGGTGGCGCTGAACACGGGGGCGAGCGTGCACATCGAGGATCGGATGCGGGCGAGCCAGGAGCGGGGTAGCCCGTCCGCGTCACGACCGTAGAACGCCGGGATGATCTCGTTTTCAAGCAGGTCGTAGAGCGTGGCGGCGTCGCGCGCGTCCTGGGCCCCCTGATCCCAGTCGACATCGCCAGGGATGGCCCAGCCATTGCTCCCGGTGTAGGCCTCCGCCCACCAGCCGTCGAGCGTACTGAGGTTCAGGGCGCCGTTGATTACAGCCTTCATCCCGCTGGTCCCGCTGGCCTCCATCGGCGGGCGCGGAAGGTTCAGCCACACGTCGCAGCCGCGCACGAGCCGTGCGGCCATCCCCAGGTCGTACTCGTGCAGGTAAACAACGCGCTCGGCGACATTCGGCGCGCCCTTGAAGCCAAACAGCGCTTGGACGGCCCGCTTGGCGTCCTCGTCGCTGGGATGGGCCTTGCCGCCCAGGATGAATTGGACCGGGTGGGGCCCCGCCAGCAGTGCGAGCGCCCGGTCGGGATCGTGCATGAGCAGCCCGAGGCGCTTGTAGGTCGCGTTGCGGCGCGCGAACCCGATTGTCAGCACGTCCGGGTCAAACGCGCGCGCAGCGGCTTCGATCCCCGCGCGCGGCTGGTTCTCGACGAGCCGGTCGATGCCGCTGCGTTCCCGGACGAACTCCACCAGCTCCGCGCGCTGCTCGCGCCGGACGCTCCACAGCTCGGCGTCGGGGACGCGGTCAAGCGCCTTCCAGATGTCGGGCTCGCTCGCGTGCCGCCACCAGTCCTCGCCGATGTGGCGGTCGAGCAGGCCGCGCATCGCCGGACCCACCCAGCTCGGTAGATGCACGCCATTGGTGACATGCGTGATCGGCACCGCCTCGAGCGCTCGGTCGGGCCACAGCCCGTGCCACATCTCGCGTGAGACGCCTCCGTGGCGAGCGCTCACGCCGTTCGCCGAGCGGCTCATCCGCAAGCTGAACACCGTCATCCCGAACGGCTCGCCGCCATCCCCAGGGTGAGAGCGGCCGAGCCGCATGAGCGCCTCGGGATCGAGGGCCAGCTCGCCCGCGAGTGCACCGACCGTCGCGGTCACCTCCTTTTCCGGGTAGGTCTCGTTGCCGGCCGCGACGGGTGTATGAGTCGTGAAGACCGTCCGCTGTCGCGCGCTGTCGAGCGCCGCGTCGACGGAAGCGCCGCGCGCCACTTCGCCGCGCGCCAGCTCGAGCACCGCGAACGCCGCGTGCCCCTCGTTGAGGTGCACAAGCCCGGGCTCAATCCCCATTGCCCCCAGCGCGCGGATGCCGCCAACGCCGAGCAGCGCGTATTGCGAGAGGCGGGTGGCCGGATCCCCGACATAGAGCTGCGACGTGATCCACCGGTCCAGCCGACGGTTCTCAGGCAGATCGGCGTCGAGCAGGAACAGCGGCACGCGACCCACGTCCACGCGCCAGATCTGCGCGAGCACCTCGCGCCCCCGGATCGGCACCGTGACCGTCAGCGGCCGCCCATCGCCTGCGCGTACCAGGGCTGCGGGCAGGCGCTCGGGATCAATGTCGATCCAGTACTCATGCTGCCACCCGGACCCATCCAGCCGCTGACGGAAATACCCACGCCGATACATCAGCCCCACAGCCACGAGCGGCAGCGCTCGATCAGAAGCCTCCTTGAGGATGTCGCCGGCGAGGGCGCCGAGCCCACCCGAGTAGATCGGCAACGACCTGTGCACGCCGTACTCCGCGCAGAAGAACGCGATCGGCCGCTCGGGCGAGAACGGACCGACGAACGGCCGCTCCAGATCCACAGCGAACGCGGCCTCGAGCGCTGCCGCGCTTGACAGCAGGGCTCGATCACCGGCGGCACGTTCCAGCGCCTCACCCGACGCCTCCTGAAGCAGCCGGACCGGGTTCTCGCCGCACAATTCCCAGCGCTGTTCGTCGATCGAGCGAAACGCCTCCTTGCCGCCCGGGTACCAGCGCCATCGATAGTTGTATGCGATCCGCGCCAACGGCGCAAGCTCGTCCGGAAGCCGAGCGGCAAGGTCGGCCGCCTTGGCACGAAGCTCGTCATCACCGCGCACCGCGTAATCATCCCAGCCTCGCACCGGCCACGCGTTGCCGAAGCACTGCGCCGCCGTTGACGGACGGCCCGAGAGCGCGTTTCGCTGTTCAGATCCGCCGCACGTGCAGCGCCGGCTCTGCTGCAGTCCTCAGTTGGCGCGCGTCGTGCCCGGGGCGTGAGTGCTTGGGGGCTGGCGGCTCTGCTGCGACGATGCGCTGGCCGGTTTGGCGGTCGTTCCCTGGCCGAAGCACTCACGCTCCGACACGTAGATCATAGCGCGATAGCAGGCGTTTCGTCGAGCGGCGTCTGGATCGAGGTTCAACCCGACCGCTCTCCCGCCGCTCATGCACCGCGTCGCTCCGAGTCCCGGTGAGATACGCTCGCTTGCGTGTCGACCTGGCTCGAGGAGCTCGCGGGATTTCTGCGCATTCCGTCGATCAGCGCGGATCCCGATCATCGGCTCGATGTGCGGCGGGCGGGCGAATGGGTGCGCGATTTCATCCGCGAGGCAGGAGGCGACAGCGAGCTCATCGACTGGCACGGGCAACCGCTCGCTGTCGGCGAGCTGTCCGCCTCGAGCGATCCGCAGAACGCGCCCACCGTTCTCTGTTACGGCCACTTCGATGTTCAGCCTCCCGATCCGCTGGAGCTGTGGGAGTCCGCTCCGTTTGAGCCCGAGATCCGGGGCGAGTACCTGTACGGGCGCGGCGTCGCCGATGACAAGGGACAGCTCTATCTCCTGCTGAGCGCCGCGCGAGCGCTCGCGCGGGCCGATGAGCTTCCGGTCACCGTTCGCTTCGTCTGCGACGGGGAGGAGGAGGTCGGCGGGCACTCGGTCGTCGAATTCCTGGAGCAGGATCAGCAAGGCGCCGACGCGGCCGTGATCTTCGACAGCACGATGGTGGCTCGTGGGGTTCCGGCGTTCAACATCGCAACGCGCGGGATGGCGTACTTCCACGTGACGCTGCGTAGCGGCGATCGCGACCTGCACTCGGGCCTGTTCGGCGGTGCCGCGCTCAACGCGGCGCACGCGCTCGTCCACGCGTTGGACGCGGTTCTCGCAGTCGACGGTCGCCTGGCCGAGCCGCTGCGCAGGGGAATCCTGCCTCCGGCCCCGGAGGAGCTCGAGGGCTGGCGCAGGCTACCTGCCGGCGCGGCCGAGCTCGCGGCCCAGGGAGCTCGCCCGGCTGACCCGCACGCCGCCGATGAGTTCTACATCAGGACGTTCGCGGAACCGGCTCTGGACGTCAACGGGATCGAGAGTGGCTCTCCGCACAACGTCAAGACGGTGCTGCCGGTGCTGGCGGCGGCGAACGTGTCGATCCGGCTGGCGCCAGGCCAGCACCCGGCGGAGATCGCAGCCGCGTTCGAGCTGCTCCTACGGGCTGCGACCCCGGAGGGCTCAGAGCTCCATGTCACGCTGCTCGCCACGGCGTTGCCCGGCGTCGTCTCGCCCTACGCTGACGCGATACAGCTCGGCCTGACCGCCTTCGAACGGGCGCTCGGAGTGCGGCCGGTCCTGACCCGCTCGGGTGGCACGCTCCCGCTCGTTCCGGCGCTCGCGGGCAGGGGAATCGCAACGATCCTCAGCGGATTCGCGCTCCCGGACGCGAACATCCACTCACCCAACGAGCGGCTGCTCGTGGAGTACGTGGACCTCGGGACATCGGCTGCCCGCGCGCTGTTCACGGAGCTGGCATCGCTGAAACGCTGACCGCGAAGCTCTCGTAGAGCCTGGACTGGCCGGTCTCGCCGGCGTCTCATCCCAGATCCACGCCCGTCAGCGATCATGGTGGGGAGATGGCCGACCCCGAGCTCGTCAACCCCGTTCCCGCAGACGAGGTGCCCGGCTGGGCGGGCGCAATGGCGACGACCTTCCTGCGCGAGCCTGACGGCCCGGAGGCCGCCCGCCGGATCGATGTGCTCACGCGCTGCTGGGAACCGGCGCGGGCCTGGGGGGCCCGCGACCGAGGCCGATGGGTCGCGACGCTGCGCACGGAGGAGAGGACGTTGTCCGTGCCCGGAGCGAGCGACGGTACCGGCGAGGTCCAGGTGGACGCGCTGACGAACGTCACCGTCTCCGCGACCCACCGGCGGCGCGGCCTGATGAGCCGGATGCTCGCCGGTTCACTGCGGGCGGCCCGCGAGCGCGGGGATGCGCTGAGCATCCTGATCGCAGCGGAGTGGCCGATCTACGGCCGCTTCGGCTACGCCCCCGCGACGCTCTCGGCCAGCTACGTCCTGCGAACCGGGCGCCCGGGAGCGTCGGTCGCCGGCGACCCGGCGCGCGTTCGGCAGGTCGAGCGCGATGCCTTCGCCGACCTCGCCCCCGCGATCCACGCGGCTGCACGCCGGCGGCACCCCGGGCAGATCGATCGGGGTGCCATCTGGTGGAACCGGGTACTCGGGCGCGATGGCTACGCGCCGCTCGATGAGCTTCCGCACAACTGGTTCGTGCACGAGGGCGACGACGGACCCGACGGCCTGCTCGCCTGGAAGGGCGGCGGTCAGTGGGGCTTGATGCCGCCGTTCGCGGCGCTCTCGGTGTGGGAGCTGTGGAGCGCGACCGACACCGCATACCGGAACCTGTGGGCATATCTCTCTGGGATCGACGTCACGGAGGAGATCGTCCTTCGAAACCGCCCGGTGCACGAGCCGGCCCGCTGGCTGCTCAGGGATGCGCGCACGCTCGTGATGACCGAGCAGGTCGACTTCCTCTGGCTGCGGCTGCTCGACGTGCCCGGCGCCCTGACCGCCAGGCGCTACGCCGTGCCTGGCGAGGTAGTCCTCGAGGTGATCGATGACGCCGAGGGGACGCCAGGCGGCTTCGCCGGCGGTCGCTACCTGCTGCGGGCGGGCGACGACGAGGTCGCCTGTGACAGGACCGAGCGCAGCGCCGAGGTCACGGTGACGCAACGGGCGCTTGCTTCGATCTACCTCGGTGGCTTCCGGCTGCGCGAGCTGGTTGCCTCTGGCGCAGCGCACGAGGAGGCGCCCGGCGCGCTTGCGCGGGTGGATCTCATGTTCTCCACCCCGCTGCCACCCTGGAACGGCACCTGGTTCTGATCCGGCCGGCGCCCGTGGCTTCTGGTCACGATGGCGCCCGCCGACGTGCCGAACCGCCGGGAACGGGAGCTCACGCGGAGCGCGGCGCCCGAACGCGGCCGGCGAAGCTGAGCGCGTCCTCGAGTGACTCGAAGCTGAGGGTCGCGCGAAAGCCGCCACCGGAATAGCGAACGGCCACCTCCGCGCCGAGCGCGTCACCGAGCGCGTCACCGATCTGCTCGATCGCGGCGTCCCGGTCGGCGTTCCTCTGTGCTTTGCCTGAGCGCGCCGAGCGGACGGGACCCGGAGCCTGCTCCGCGGCTGCACGGGCACGAGCCTCCACTTCGCGAACCGACCACGACGAGGCCACCGCCTGTCGTGCCAGGCTGCGGCGCAGCGCGTTGTCGGGGTTGAGCAGCAGCGCCCGGCCGTGGCCCTCGGTCAGGTCGCCGCGTTCAAGCAACTCGAGCGCCTCGTCGGGCAGATCGAGGAGACGCAGGAGGTTCGAGACCGCGACCCGGCTGCGGCCGACGCGGAGGCCGACCTCCTCCCGCGTGAGACCCAGCTCCTCCACCAGGGCTGCACACGCACGAGCCTCTTCGACCGGGTTCAGGTCCTCGCGGGCCATGTTCTCGATCAGCGCGACCTCGAGCGAGGTGGCGTCGTCGTGATGCCTGACGACCGCCGGCAGCGTCTGCAGCTGCGCGATCTGCGCCGCGCGCAGGCGGCGCTCCCCCGCCACGAGCTCGTAGCGCCCGCTCGGCAGCGGTCGCACGAGGATCGGTTGCAGGATGCCGCGCGCGCGAATCGACTCGGCCAGGGCGACAAGGCTCTCCTCGTCGAACATGCGCCGCGGCTGGTGGGGGTTCGGATCGACGAGGTCGACCGGAACCTGCCGCAGCTCCTCGGGCTCGTCCTTCGGCGAGACGGTGAGGATCGCCGCCAGCCCGCGGCCGATGCCCTTCTGCCGCTCAGCCACGGGCGGCCACCTCCTTTGCCAGCTCGAAGTAGGCATCGGTGCCGGCGCAGTGAGGATCATGGAGGATCACGGGCTTGCCGAAGCTCGGCGCCTCGCTGATCCTGACGTTGCGCGGGATGACGGTGTCGAACACCAGATCCGGGAAATGCTGGCGAACCTCTCGGGCGACGTCCTGGGCGAGGCGTGTGCGGGAGTCGTACATCGTCAGGAGCATCCCGGCGACAGTCAGCCGGGGGTTGAGCTCGCGCTGAACGAGCGCGAGCGTGTCGAGCAGGCCCGCCAGGCCTTCGAGCGCGAAATACTCGGTCTGCACGGGGACGATCACGCGATCGGCCGCGACGAGCGCATTCACCGTCAGCGGCCCCAGCGACGGGGGGCAGTCCAGCAGCGTGAACGCATATCGCTCGCGGACCCCGGCGAGCGCGTCGCGCAGTCGGGTCTCGGAGCCTGCGATCCGCGGCAGCTCGACCGTCGCGCCGGCGAGGTCCGGGCCGGCGGGCGCGATCCACAGCTGGTCGATCATGCTCGGAACGACGATCTCGTCGAGCGGCGAGGAGCCGATCAGGACGTCATACATCGTGCCCCCGCTGTGCTTGGAGATCCCGAGCCCGACGGTGGCGTTGCACTGCGGATCGATATCGATCAGGAGGACGCGATAGCCGGCCTCGGCGACGCAGGCGGCGAGGTTGATCGCGGTCGTCGTCTTACCCACGCCGCCCTTCTGATTTGTGATCGCGTAGATGGTTCCCATCGTCGCCCCTGAAACTAACGCCGCGCCCGGTCAGACGTCAGCTCCCTCCCGAGCGGACGTTTGTGCGCGATGCCGGGACGGCGCGGGAAGCGGGCGGGCGTCTCCCGGATCTTCGTCATCACGTGCAGATGCCGGTTCTCGGCTGCCGGATACGGCACAACGTGCAGCGGCTCGTGAACCTCGAGACCGAGCTCGTCGGCCGCGACCATCGCGTCACCCTCGGCGGCGCCGTCACGCCGGCCTCGCCAGACGACGAGCATCCCGCCGATCCTCAAGAGAGGCGCGGCGTACTCGGCGACCACGTCGAGGCGGTCCACCGCACGAGCCGTCACGGCGTCGAACATCGAGTGCCCCTGCGGCCACGCCTCGGCGCGCGCGTACACGGGACAAGCGTTCGTCAGACGGCATGCGTCGATCGCGGAGGCGATGAATCGCACCTTACGGGCGCTGCTCTCGATCAGCGTCATCTGCAGATCGGGAAGGGCGATCGCGAGCGCCAGCCCGGGCAGGCCGGCTCCGGATCCGATATCGACGATCGCACGGGCGGCGGCGAAGCCATCGAGCTCCAGCGCCACCAGCGAGTCCGCGACGTGGTCGTCGATCACCCTGCTCTCCTCGCGCACCGAGGTCGGCGCCTGCGGATCGCGCGCGAGCAGGCCGGCAAGCGTCGCAAGGCCGTTCAGCACCCCGGTCGACAGCCGGTAGCGCGCCGCGAGCGCATCCATTGGCGCCACGTCGCCAGCAGGGGACAGAGCCATCACATCCTCCGTGCGCCATCGGTGGCGCCGTTCGCGGAACGCCGCTGCTCGCGCTCGATGTAGTCGCGGTAGCGCTCACGCATCTCGTGGAGTCGCGACGCCGCATGGCCGTCGAGCGAATCGAGGAGCTCGGGCGCCAGGACCGGGAGGAGATCCTCGACGAGCGTCCGTCCACGGGCCATCCACTGGTAGTAGGACCGGCCACCGTGGTGGTAGGGACCGTAGAGCCGCGCCCGCGGGAAACGGTCCATCAACCACGAGAACAACGCCTCGTGGCGCACGTGCATGCGCAGCGTGACCTGTGGCTGCTTACCGTCGCCGCCGAACGAGCCCTCCCCGATGAGAAGGCCGATCACGACGCCCCGATCGAAATCCGACAGTGGCTCCACAGGCACGTTCTACCGCGCTCCTGTTTCACCGTCAAGAAAAACGTGAAACACCGCGCAGTGTGCGATATCTCCCACGGGGGCCCGGAAGGCGACCATCCGGGTCCGTGGCACCGTCGGCGAGGAGCGGCCCCGGGCGACGACCCACTGAGACGGAGGAACCGCGCGAACGAGCCCGGCAGACGACGCTCGACGTCCCTCGCCGGCTCACTCGACGATCGGTGCGACCACCACGTGCCTGGCGGGCTCCTGACCCTCGCTGTACGTCTCCACGCCCCGGCGTGACTTCAGGTGCTCGTGCACGACCTTGCGCTCTTGTGCGCTCATCGGCTCGAGCGACACCGACCTCCCGCTCCGCAGGGCCGCCTGAGCGGCCTGGTCGGCGGACGCTCTCAGGCTGACGGCGCGCCGCTCGCGGTACCCCGCCGCGTCGACGACCAGGCGCTTACGATGCTCGGCGCCCTGGAACAGAATCCGGTGGGCCAGATGCTGGATCGCGTCGATCGTCTGCCCGTGGCGGCCGATCAGCAGCCCGAGGTCGTCGCCGACGAACTCCGCGGTCACGGTCTCCGGATCCTCCGAGACCCGCACCTCAGCCTCCACGCCCACGTCCTCGGCGATCCTCTCCAACACATCTTGTGCGCGCGCGCAGATCCCACCCGGCGCCTCTCCGCTGGTCACCGCCGCCGTCCCGAACGCTTCTTGCGCTTGCGCGGCGGAGGTGGTGGCTGGGCACCTCGCTGTCGCTGGGTCCGCGCTGCGGGCGCTGGGTCCTCCTCGCCCTTCACACGGTCGCGCAGCATCTTCCCGATCCCACCCGCGCTCTTCTGATCCTCCACCGGGGCGGCGCCGTCCTTGGCCCGCGCAGCGTCGCTCTTCGCCGTCGCTCCGTCGGCGGAGGACTTCGCCTTCCCGCCATCCTCGACGGCCTTTGCCGCCGACCTCGGACGCGCGGGCGCCGCGCGCGAGCTGGCCGCGGTCGCGCCGGATGCCGCGACAGCCGCCGTCGGAAGGGGCCCGAGCCGGCGTTTGATCACAAGCTGCTGGCCGATCGTCCACAGGTTGGTCGTGATCCAGTACACGAGCACGCCGGCAGGGAAGTTGATGACGACGAACACGAAGACGAACGGGATGCCGAGCATGACCAGGCGCTGTGTCCGGTCCATCGTGGGCGTCTGCATGATCAGGCTCGACGCCAGCTGCGAGCCCACGTAGAGAACGAGCAGGACAATCAGCGCAATCCCGCTCTCCTTGTTCGTCAGATCCTTGATGAACAGGAAGTTCGCGCCGTTGTTCGGCCCGCACGGCGTCGTCTGCGCGTGCGCAACCGCGGCCGACACGTGGTGCTGGATCATGTACTGGATTCGGTACGTGGCCTGCGTCCTTGGACAGATGTCCGGCCGCAGGCTCTGGCGCAGCATGTAGAACAGCGAGATGAACACCGGCAGTTGGGCGACCATCGGCAGGCAGGAGCCGAAGGGGTTGACGTTGTTCTCCTTGTAGAACTTCATCACCTCCTCCTGCTGGCGCGTCTTGTCGTCCTTGTACTTCTGCTGGATCAGCTTCAGCTCGGGTCCGTGGATCTGCAGTTGGCGCATCGAGTGGAACTGCTTCACGGTCAGCGGCAGCAGGATCGCGCGCACCACGATCGTCAGCAGCACGATCGCCCAACCCCACTGGATCCCCCACGAGTTGTGGAAGAACTTCAGAACCGCCTCGAAGACGTTGATGAGCGGTTGGAAGATGTTTGCGAAGGGCAGCATGATCAGGCGCTCGCCGGCGGTCGGCGCGGCTTGAACAGCCGCTGTTCCTCAACAGGGTCAAAGCCGCCCCGGCTCCACGGGTTGCACCTGAGCAACCGCCAGCCGGCCAGCACAAGCCCGCGCAGTATCCCGAATCTCACGATCGACTGCGCAGCATATTCCGAGCACGACGGGTAGTACTTGCACCGCTGCCCCGCGAGCGGCGACAGCAGCAGTTGATAGAGGCGGATCGGGAGGATCGCGATGGCCCGCACGCTCTTCATCCCTCACCGCCGTTCGCGCTGCTGCGCTCCTGCGCAAGCGCTCCCGGTGCCCGCGCCAGCAGCTCTGCGAGCGAAGAGCGGATTCCCCACAGGCCCTCGCGCTCGGCCAGCGCACCCGCGCCGGGACGGGCGATGACCACCGCATCGGTGCCGACCGGCAGTCTCCACGCCTCGGCTGCGAACGCCTCCCGCAGGAGCCGCTTCACGCGGTTGCGCTCGACCGCGCCTCCGACCTTCCGCGACACCGACATCCCCATTCGCGGGGGATCCTCGCCACCTCGCGGGAACGTGTAGAGCACCAGGTCGCGCCCACCCTGCGAGCGCCCATGGCGAAACACACGGTCGAAATCCGCGCTTCGCGACAGCCGGCTGCGTCGCCGCGCCCGCGGGCCAGCCACATCCGGCCTCACACCGTCAGGCGCTTGCGGCCTTTGTCGCGCCGGCGCTTCAATACGTCGCGACCGGCGCGGGTACTCATCCGCGCACGGAATCCGTGCGTACGCGCGCGCTTGCGCTTCTTGGGCTGATACGTTCGCTTCATCGCTGTCGGCGTCCGGGGACGTCGAGCCAGTATACGCGCGCGCGCCTCCGGCGTCCGACCAGCCCGCCCGTACAGCTTCTGCGGGCCTCGTCCCCTTTTTCTCGCGCTTTGCGTCAAGCCCACATCCGGCTCGCCGTCGGCTCCCCGCGGCAGGTGTATATTCGCCCCGCCCGGGCTCCATCCCAGCCAGCCCGCCCGTCCCAGCCGCACCGAGCAGAACCTTGGAGCCCCCTGCCCAACTGGAGCTCGCTCGAGCCTCCCGTCACATCCACGACGACCTCCGCCGCGCGGTCGGCGCCTCGACGTTCGAGATCTGGCTGCGCTCCCTCCAGGTCGTCGCATGGGATGGCTCCGTCCTCCTCCTCGAGGCCCCGCCCGCGATCCGGACCTGGGTCGCCGATCGCTTCGGACCCGTCATCGAGCGTTCCGCTCACGCCACCTTCGGTCCCCACGCACGCATCGCCTTCGCGCCCGCAGGTGAGCCCGCGGGCGCGCCTGCCGGCGACCCCCACGCGTTCGAGGAGCTCGAGCGCTTCGATCACTTCAACCCCCGCTACAACTTCTCGCAGTTCGTCATGGGCGACGGCAACCATCTCGCGCACGCGGCCGCCCTCGCGGTCGCCGAGAACCCCGGACACGCGTACAACCCCCTCTTTCTACATGGGCCACCAGGCCTCGGCAAGACCCATCTCCTCCACGCCATCGCGAACTACATCGCCACCTTCAGCCCGACGACGGTTGTCCATTACACGACCGTCGAGGCCTTCACGAACAACTTCATCAGCGCGCTCGGCACGAAGTCCCTGGCGCGCTTCAAGCACCTCTACCGCAACGTCGACGTCCTCCTGATCGACGACGTCCAGTTCCTCGCCAGCAAGGCGAAGACCGAGGAGGAGTTCTTCCACACGTTCAACGCCGTCTACGAATTCGGCCACCAGCTCGTCCTTACGTGCGATCGGCTCCCCAACCAGTTGCTCACCCTCGAGGACCGTCTCCGCGACCGCTTCCAGTCCGGGCTCGTCGCACAGATCTCCCCGCCCGACTACGCGACCCGTGTCGCGATTCTCCGCAAGCGCGTCGAGCTCGACCGGATCACGATCGACGATCACGTCGTCATCGAGCTCCTCGCCAGCCGCGTCACCGACAACATCCGCTCACTCGAGGGCGCGCTGATCCGGCTCGTCGCACAGCACTCCCTCACCGGCCATCCGATCGACGCTGACCTCACCGGCACGCTCCTCGACGCCATCCACCCGCAACCCAACGGAGTGACGCAGCCGACGATCGACCACATCCAGAGGTCCGTCGAGGACCACTTCTCCCTCCCCCCCGGAGCGCTCGCGTCTCCTTCGCGCACGGCCGCCGTCAGTTGGCCCCGCCACCTCGCGATGCAGCTCTGTCGGGACCTCACCGAGTCCTCCTCGACGGCGATCGGCGCCGCCTTCGGCGGGCGCAGCCACGCCACGGTTCTCAACGCCTGTAAACGAGTATCTGACAAAGTCGCCAGCGACCCCGCGGCTGCGAGCGAGCTCGCTTCGCTGCACGCCGAGCTCACGGTCGGCCGGCCGTGACGACCGGGCTTGTTGACAGACTTGGGGATCCTCATTCGCCCGTTCTTCGCCCGCTCCGTGCGCGAAAAACCCGCGTTCTCGACAGCCTTTCCTTTTCCTATGACTCCTAAGTTTCTTCTGAGGTATCCATCGTGAAGATCTCCCTCGAGCGAGATGTCTTCCTCGGCCAGCTGCAGACCGTCACCCGCGTGGCCTCGACGCGCAGCGCCATCCAGGCTCTGTCCGGCGTTCAGCTGGCGGCGTCCGCCACCGGCTGCGAGCTGCGTGCGACCGACACCGAGGTGAGCCTGCGGGTTCCACTCGCCGCGGAGGTGGAACGCGAGGGCACGGTGATCCTGCCGGCCAGGCTGCTCGTTGACGTCGTACGCTCGCTCCCGACCTCACGCGTGGTGCTCGAGCAGCGCGTGGTCGAACGCGACCTCGAGCTCGTCTCCGGCAACGCGCTGTTCCACATCCGGACGCTGCATGCGGAGGACTTCCCACCGTTTCCCGAGCCCGATCCGGCGAGCACGGTCTCGCTCCCGGCAGCCGCATTTGTCAGCACGGTCGTCAAGGTGGCCGGCTCGGCCTCGCACGACGAGACGCGTCCGGTCCTGACCGGCATCCTCGTATCGGCCGCCGGCTCCGAGGTGACGATGGCCGCCACCGATTCCTATCGCCTCAGCGTCAAGGAGACCTCCCTTCCGGCGGCGCTCTCCGCCGCGTTCGAGGTCAACGTTCCGGCGAGGGCGCTACAGGAGCTCTCGCGGATCGCCGCACACTCCACCGAGGAGGATCTGTCGATCAGCGTCCGACAGAACCAGGTCGTGTTCGTGCTCGGCGAAGTCGTGCTGTCCTCGCGCCTGATCGACGGGCAGTTCCCCAACTACCGCCAGCTGCTGCCCGACAGCTTCGAGCACGAGCTGCGGATCGCCGGCACGGAGCTGCGCGACGTCGTGCGGCGAATCAGCCTGCTCGCCCAGAAGAACGCGCCTCTGCGGCTGGCGTTCGTGCCGGGTGAGCTGACCGTGTCCTCTCAGACCCCGGATGTCGGCGAGGCCCGCGAGACGCTGCCCGTCCCATTTCAGGGAGAGCCGCTCGAGATCGGGTTCAATCCGGAGTTCCTCCGCGACGGACTCGACGCGATCGGCGACGGCGATGTCGTCCTCAAGCTGATCAGCCCACTGCGCCCGGGATTGCTCGAGTCTGGCGACGGGAGCGGCTTCCTGTACCTGATCATGCCGATCCGCCTCAACGTCTGAAGCGAACGCACTGGTTGCCTTCGTGCAGGTGCTGTCGATCACGGTGCGTGACTTTCGGGGCTACGAGCGTGCCTGCGCCCGTCTCGGGCCCGGGATCACGGTGGTGTCCGGACCGAACGGTGCCGGCAAGACGGCCCTGCTCGAGGCGCTCTACTTCGGCTGCACCGGATATTCCTGCCGAACGAGCAACGAGCGCGAGCTCGTCCGCTTCGGCTCGGACACCATGCGGGTCGTTGTCGAGACCCGGTCCGAGGCGGCTAGTCATGAGCTGGCGATCGGCTTCGCACCCGGTCAACCGAAGCGAATGACAGTCGACGGCGCCGCGGTCGACCGGATCTTGGACGCGGCGGAGCGGCCGCTTGTCAGCGTCTTCCTGCCTGATCGCCTGGAGCTGGTCAAGGGGGTACCGGCGATCCGCCGAGCGCATCTGGACCGCTTCGTGGCGGCGCTGTGGCCTACTCGGACGGCCACCAGACGCGTGTACGCCCAGGCGCTCGCCCAGCGGAACTCGCTGATCGCGCGGCTCCGCGCGGGAGCGTCGGACACGAGCACGCTCGCGGCCTGGGAGCTGCAGTTGGCGCGCAGCGGCATCGCCCTGATGGCCGACCGGCGCCGTGCCGTCGAGATGATCGCCGAGACGTTCGGCCAGATCGCCGAGACGCTCGGCCTCGACGGCGACCCAGCAATCGCCTACCGTCCCCGCTCGCACGCCGTCACCGAGGCGGACCTGGCGCGCGAGCTGGCCGCTCGTAGAGAGAGCGATCTCGAGCGCGGATTCACGACACACGGGCCGCATCGCGACGAGGTGGCGATCGCGCGCGGCGGGCGCGAGCTTCGAGCCTACGGCTCGCAGGGACAGCAGCGGATCGCGCTGCTTGCGCTACTGCTCGCGGAGCGCGACACGCTGGCGGAGTTGCACCGCGCGGCTCCGCTGCTGCTGCTCGACGATGTGATGAGTGAGCTCGACGCGGAGCGGCGGGCGGCGTTGGTCGAGCACCTGCACGCGACCGGGGGGCAGGTGCTGATCACGACCACCGATCTCGAGCACGTGCCGGCGGCGCATGATGCCGCGACGGCGCGCGTGTACGTGCGCGCGGGCGCCGTCGTTCAGGAGACGATGGCCGCGTGAGCCTGTACCGAGGATCGCCGCATCAGATCGGCGGCACGCTTGCGCGGCTCGCGGGGACCTGGGAGCCGGAGACCCTGCTGGCGGAGGTGCAGAGGCTGTGGCCGGGCGCCGTCGGCGCGCACGTCGCGCGAGAGGCCACGCCCGTGCGTGAGCGCGCGGGGACCGTGACGGTCGCATGCTCCGCATCGGTCTGGGCACAGGAGCTCGACCTGATGGCGCCGGGAATCGTCGAGACCCTGAACCGCGAACTCCGCCGCGGCAGGGTCCGGAGCCTGCGATGCACCGCCGTCCGGTGACGGTCCCGGTGCAGGCCTCCGCAGATTGCGTCCTTTTTTGACGTTTTGCAGGAATAATCCGCCGTCGTCCGGCGCCTTTCCGGAGTGTCCGTGTGCTATTGTCGTAAGGGTCATTCTTCGACGCCCCGGCGCGCGAGTGGTTCGCGCGATGCCGGGGCGTCGCAACGTCAATCGGAGGATTGTTGACGAATCAGGACGGCGCTGAACAGCGCCCAAGTACGCCGGGCAGCTATGACGCACGGGACATCACGGTGCTGGAGGGCCTCGAGGCGGTGCGCAAGCGCCCCGGCATGTACATCGGGTCGACTGGCGTCCGTGGCCTGCACCACCTCGTCTACGAGATCGTCGACAACGCGGTCGACGAGGCGCTCGCGGGCGCGTGCGACAGCGTGTCCGTCACGATCCACCCCGACGACTCTGTGACCGTCGCCGACGACGGGCGCGGGATCCCGGTCGCGATCATGGAAAAGGAACAGCGCTCCGCCCTGGAGGTCGTCTTCACCGTCCTGCATGCCGGCGGGAAGTTCGGCGACGGCGGCGGCTACAAGGTCTCAGGGGGGCTGCACGGCGTCGGCGCCTCCGTGGTCAATGCGCTCTCGGAGCGACTCGACGTCGAGGTCTGGCGCGATGGCTATGCGTGGCGGCAGAGCTACGAGCGGGGCAAGCCGCTCGGTCCCGTGACGCGCGGCGAGCCGACGACGCGCACGGGAACCTCGGTGACGTTCGTGGCCGACTCCGACATCTTCGAATCGCTTGACTACGACTTCAAGGTTCTCGAGGAGCGGATGCGCGAGACCGCGTTCCTCACCAGGGGGCTGCGGATCACGATCGTCGACGAGCGCGGCGACGGCCAGCGGGCCGAGTTCATGTATGAGGGCGGGATCGTCGACTTCGTGAGCTACGTCAACGAGAACAAGGAGCCCATCCACAAGCGGGTGATCGCGTTGTCGGGCGAGGGCGAGGAGGGCGCGGTCGAGGTTGCGATGCAGTGGAACTCCTCCTACCAGGAGTCGGTGTTCTCATTCGCCAACAACATCAACACGCATGAGGGTGGATCGCACCTGTCGGGCTTTCGCTCGGCGCTCACCGGTGCGCTCAACAAGTACGCGCGCGACAAGGGCCTGCTCAAGGAGAAGGACGACGCGCTCAGCGGCGAGGACGTGCGCGAGGGATTGACAGCGGTCGTCTCGGCGAAGCTCAGCGACCCGCAGTTCGAGGGGCAGACGAAGACCAAGCTCGGCAACCCCGGGATGCAGGGGTTCGTCCAGTCGATCGTCTACGAGCGCCTCAACGAGTTCCTCGAGGAGAACCCGCGCGACGCGAGCGCGGTCATCAAGAAGGCCGTCCAGGCGGCCCAGGCACGCGCCGCGGCGCGCAAGGCACGTGACCTGACGAGGCGCAAGTCGGCACTCGAGAATTCGCGACTTCCGGGCAAGCTCGCCGACTGCTCGGTGAAGGATCCCTCGCTGTGCGAGATCTTCGTGGTCGAGGGCGACTCAGCCGGCGGCTCCGCCAAGCAGGGCAGGGACCGGTCCGTCCAGGCGGTTCTGCCGCTGCGCGGCAAGATCCTCAACGTCGAGAAGAGCCGGATCGACAAGGTCCTGCAGAATCAGGAGATCCAGGCGCTGATCACCGCGATCGGCACGGGCGTGCGCGACGAGTTCAACATCGACAACGCGCGCTACCACAAGGTGATCGTGATGACCGACGCGGACGTCGACGGCGCCCACATCCGCACGCTCGTCCTCACCCTGCTGTTCCGCGAGATGGCGCCGCTGATCGAAGCCGGCTACGTCTACATCGCCAAGCCGCCGCTGTACCGGCTGAAGGCCGGCAAGACCGAGCGCTACATCGAGAAGGAATCCGAGCTCGAGCAGATCCTGCTCGACGGCAAGCTCGAGCGCTTCGAGATCCTCGACCGCGACGGCAACCGCTTCAACCTCACCGAGGCGCGCTGGCAGCGCTTCGGGAAGCTGCTCAAGCAGTACGAGGGCTGGGCGTCCGCGCTGCGGCGCAGCTTCAGCCACGACACGGTCGTGTTCGTCGAGGAGTCGGGCATCCTCGACGAGCGGATCGAGGACCCCGCCGACCTGCAGCGGTTCACCGAGGTCAGCCAGTCCAACGGCCATCCGTTCGCGACCACGATCGTCTCGGAGGATCCGCTCGAGATCGTGATCAGGGCGGTGGAGAGCAAGAGCGGCCTGGCTCGTACGCACCGGCTGCGCCGGGCGCTGTTCGACGCCAATGAGTACCGCCAACTGCTGCGCGTGCACGAGCAGCTCGTCAGCACCGCGGGCACACCGGCGTTCAAGATCACGCTCGGCGACCACCATGCCGACGCGCTCACGTTCAGCGAGCTGCGCAACGCCGTGCTCGACCTCGCCGGCCGTGGCGTCGATGTCAACCGCTTCAAGGGACTCGGCGAGATGAACCCCGACCAGCTGCGTGACACGACGATGGACCCGGCCCGGCGCACGCTCGTGCGCGTGACCGTCGAGGATGCCGCGGCGGCCGACAAGGTCTTCTCGATGCTGATGGGGGACCAGGTGGAGCCCCGGCGTCAGTTCATCGAGGAGAACGCGCGCCTCGTGACCAACCTCGACGTGTGAGCACATGTCGGCGATCGACACACTGAGCGGCGGCAACATCGAGCCACGCGGGCTCGAGGAGGAGATGCGCTCCGCGTATCTCGATTACGCGATGTCGGTGATCGTCGGGCGCGCCCTGCCCGATGTGCGCGACGGATTGAAGCCGGTGCACCGCCGGGTCGTGTTCACGATGAACGAGATGGGGGCACGGTGGAACCAGTCGCGCATGAAGTGCTCGCGGATCGTCGGGGACGTCATGGGCAAGTACCACCCGCACGGAGACGCGCCGATCTATGACACGCTCGTCCGGCTCGCGCAGGACTTCACGATGCGCTACCCGCTGGTCGACGGTCAGGGCAACTTCGGCTCGATCGACGACGACCCGGCGGCGGCGATGCGCTACACCGAGGCACGGCTGGCGCGCCTGTCGAGCGAGATGCTGCGCGACCTCGACGCCGACACGGTCGACTTCGTCCCCAACTACGACGGCAAGAACCAGGAGCCGCTCGTCCTCCCGGCACGGTTCCCGAACCTGCTCGTCAACGGCGCCGCCGGGATCGCGGTCGGGATGGCGACGAACATCCCGCCGCACAACCTGCGCGAGACCGTCAAGGCTGTGATCGCCTACATGGACGATCCGGCGATCGACGTCGAGGGGCTCATGCGCCACATCAAGGGTCCCGACTTCCCGACCGGCGGGATCATCCTCGGCAGCGCCGGGATCCGCGAGGCCTACGCCACGGGCCGCGGCCGCGTGCGCGTTCAGGCACGGGCGCACATCGAGCCGCTCTCGCAGGGCAAGGAGGCGATCATCGTCACCGAGCTCCCCTATCAGGTCAAGAAGGGTGGCACCGGCAACCTGATCGAGAAGATCGCCGAGCTCGTACACCAGAAGCGGATCCCCGAGATCAGCGACATCGAGGACCACTCGAGCGACAAGGGCATGCGCCTCGTGATCGAGCTGAAGCGCGGGGTGATCCCGAAGGTCGTGCTCAACAAGCTCTACAAGCACACGCCGATGCAGACGACGTTCGGCGTCAACATGGTGGCGCTCGTCGACAACGTGCCGCGCACGCTGTCGCTGCGCGAGGTCATCGGACATTACGTCGATCACCAGCGTGAGGTGATCATCCGGCGCACCAAGTACGAGCTGCGCCGAGCCGAGGAACGGGCGCACGTGCTCGAAGGGCTGCTCGTCGCGCTCGCCAACCTCGACGAGGTTATCGCGCTCATCCGCGCCTCACGTGATGTCGAGACGGCGCGCAACGGCCTGATCGAGCGCTTCGAGCTGACGCTGATCCAGGCGCAGGCGATCCTGCAGCTGACGCTGAGCCGGCTGACGGCGCTCGAGGCCGACAAGATCAGGCGCGAGCACGCCGACCTGATCGAGCGGATCAAGGAGCTGCGTGAGATCCTCGGCGACGAGAACCGGATCACGGGCATCATCAAGGACGAGCTGCGCGAGATCGCGGAGGCATACGGGGACGAGCGCCGTACCGAGATCGCGTTCGCCGAGGGCGAGATCGACATCGAGGACCTGATCGCCGACCAGCAGATGGTGATCTCGATCACGCACTCGGGGTACATCAAGTCGCTGCCGCTCTCGACCTACCGCCAGCAGCACCGGGGCGGCAAGGGCATGATCGGCATGGACCTGAAGGACAACGACTACATCGAGCACCTGTTCGTGTCATCGACTCACGACTACCTGCTGTTCTTCACCAACCGCGGCAAGGTGTATCGCCTGAAGGTCTACGAGCTGCCCGAGGCGTCGCGGACGGCTAAGGGGCGCGCGCTCGTGAACCTGCTGCCACTGCGCGAGGGCGAGCGCGTGCAGTCGGTGCTGTCCACCCGCGACTTCACCGAGGGCAAGTACCTGGTGTTCGCCACACGCGACGGGCTCGTCAAGAAGACGGACTTCCTCGCGTACAACACGCCGATCAAGGCGGATGGCATCATCGCGATCAGCATCCGCGACGAGGATGAGCTGATTGCCGTCCGCCGCACCAGCGGGCAGGACACGATCATCATGGTCTCGCGCTCCGGACAGGCGGCGCGCTTCGGCGAGTCGCAGGTCCGGCCGATGGGCCGCGACACCTCCGGCGTGCGCGGCATGAACGTCGGTCAGCCCGGCAATGCCGTGCTCGCAATGGACGTCGCGCGCGACGATCAGGAGCTGCTCGTCGTGACCGAGAACGGCTACGGCAAGCGCACCCCGATCTCCGACTACCCGGTCAAGGGACGCGGCACGATGGGCGTCAAGACGATCATGCTGACCGAGAACAAGGGCGCCCTCGCCGGTGCCCTCGTCGTCCGCGAGCACCAGGAGCTCGTGTTCATCTCCCAAAACGGAATGGTCCAGCGCATCTCCGTCCGCGGCATCAGCCGCTACGGTCGCGCCTCCCAAGGCGTCCGCGTGATGAACATCCGCGACGACGACCAAGTCAGCGCCGTCGCCCTCGTCGTCGAGTCCGAAGCGGCCACCGCCGCCACCGTGATCGACGATGACCCTGCGCTCGAGGCAGAGATACTGACGGAGGCCGACGAGCCGATCGTCACCATCGAGCCAGTCGAAGAAGCCGACGAGCCTGACGAGACGCCGCTCTCGGACGAGGACGACGAGGCGTAGCGACCCTCGCGTCGCTGGCGCCCGAGTACCCGCCGGAGCCCACGATGAGCGCG
>JBKQIR010000054.1:0-4420 GCA_052148275.1 Solirubrobacteraceae bacterium | reverse complement strand
GCAAAGCCCCGAAGGGGCTTCCAGGCGGGCGCTCGAATCGCCCGCATCTAGTTTGGGAAGGTAACGCCGGGCCACCACCCAGCGCTCCGAACGAGCGCCCCGCGAGCGGGGCTCATACCGAACCCCGACCGCCTCCAGGATCAGCGAGGCGTTTGATCAACCGCTCGGCGGTATGAGGCTCGCTCGCTAACGCTAGCTGCTCCCCGAAGGCCGCGCCGCCAAACCAACCGGCCGCAACATCCTCACCACCTTCCAAGGCCTCGGCATCACCTACACCCACAACGGCATCCAACTCGACCGGCTCACCGACACCCAACAACACATCCTCGACCTACTCAACATCCAACCGCCCTGGCCACAACAACCTAGCCTTACCCTCAGCAGCCGCGGAAAATGGGGCTAGCTGAGGATCGCGCTCGACCGCTTTGCAAGCACCGAGCGTCATCGACGGCTCTGCTGTAGTCGCATCGCCCGGCAACCACGATCACCGTACCGGACGATCGGTTTCGACGGGCAGCGATCCTGCGCCGGCGCCGCTCGGCGTGATTGCTTCGCCACGCCAGCGCCAGTGGCGGCTGGTGGCTGCTTACCCGCAGAGCGATCGTCGGACCCGCGGTGTCGTTGGGCGGGGACACAAGGACCGCGTTCCCGATGACGGACTACTGCATCTCGGCCAAGCAGTAGCCGGCCATCACTACTCGGCTCGTGGCATTGCGATCGCGCCGGCCACCGCCAGCGCACGAGTGCTTGCCGTCGAGACCGATCGTGCCGCCGAGCATGTTGACGCCTCCTGATTCGCACACGGGATAGGTGACCCTGGGCCCCAGGTCGCTTGCAGCGGCCCGGAATCCAATCATTCGTGCTAACTACGCAGCTGCTTGCTGGAGCGTGCTCGGAGGCAAGCGACGAGGCGGTGAGGGCCTCGCCGAAGGTCCACGCCCAGGCGCTCGGACCAGCGGCGATCGCGCCGCAGTGACCAACGCTCAGCGCACGTTCGCTTATCTCACGTCGACGACCTCGCCTCGCGGTAGGTGTCAACGCCGCCGCCCTCAGCTGCTCCCGCTCTGCTGCGAGACACGACCCGCGCGACGTGCTAAAGCTAAACCGGTGGCGGCGGCGGCTCGGGCGGCGGCGAGCGGTCGGTCCGTGACACCGTGAACGCGCTGCCCGCGGTGTGCAGCGGCGACGGCCACGCCAGCAGGCGCCGCGGCTTTCCCATGATCAACCCGAACTTGGTCGCCGCCCAGGCGTCGTCAGAGATCGTTCCCGACTGCCCGGTCGTCGAACGCGCCTGCGCGTCCGTGAAGCTGACCGGGGAGAAGTCCGCGAACGGAAACGATTGGCAGCAGTTGAGCGCTGGATCCTCGACGATCCAATCGGCGGAGGTCTCGTCGACGGATCTGGCACTCGTCCGCCGGACGAACGACCACTGCTCGGTGGCGTCCGCCAGGGCCAACGTGACCGTGTGACCGGTCGCGCTCACCGACGCGTGCATGCGGTCGCCCGCAGCCACCGGGTGATCGACAACGTGGCTCGGCGACGGGTAGAGCTCCCACCACGCACCGCCGAACGCGGCCTTGTGCTTGTCGGTGTCGCAGCTGGTATCGGTGCCGATCTGCTCGACCCCCGTCGAGTCACCCAGCCCGACCCACGCCGAAACTTCGGAGAACGCCGTCGCCACCGTGGTGCAGCTCGCGCCAGGAACGGTCCACCGCGCGGACACCTGGTCCATACGGATGCCCTTCTCCCCGGCGACGTAGCCTGACCAGTCCGGGCTCGGGCTGTATCCCGGAACCAGCACGGCGCGGGCACCCGGCACGATCAGCAACGCCATCGTGGCCCAGATCACTCCCACGATGCAGGCTCGGGTGGGCATCATCGAGACTCGGAACATAGCTTCTCAGTCGCCCGGGCCGCCCCACCGTGACCGGCCCGCCGACCGCGGTACGACTTGGACGAGGGGGGCTGTGAGGATCACCGCAGAGCGGACGCAGCGCCGGCGGCGCCGATGCACGGAAGCCGAGCCGTCCTCGCCGCCTCGACTGCTGATCGGCTATCGGACGCTACGGAGCGTCGGTGAGGACTTCGGATGTCAGCGCCCGTGCGTCGCACAGCGGGAACGTAGAACGAACGCTCCCCGGCGCACCCGCGATTTGGGAAAGCGATCGTGATCCTTGACACGGACCGCGACCGCTCAGGGCGACTGCTTCGTCGGCTTATGTGAGGTCGAGGGTGTCAGGAGTAGTTGCTGGGGATTGACGTCGTGGACATGTCAATGAGGTTGCGACTGGGCGTGCTGGTCTGACGCGCTGGTGATGTACGACCGAAACGACCGAGGTGGTGGGGAGGTCAGGCGGTTTGGGGGAGCGGGATCCAGATTTCGGCGCGGCGGCCTCGGGCAGGCGTTGGGGTTGCGTCATGAGGATGTCGTCTCGTGGGAGCGACGGATCGAGATCGTGCCGCGGGAGGGCGCCAACGGCCGGGCGCGGTCCAAGCGCGGCGCGCAGGGCTGGCGCTCCGGCAGCCGTACTGGCCGGCCCCGCGGCTTCTCGCGAGCGATCCCGTGCAGAAACGGCTTAAACGCGCCCCGGCCACTGCGCGTACCGACGACCAGATCCCGCGCCAGCTAATTCCCGCGCCGACCGTGGAACTCGTAGAACGACACCACCGCCGCGAGCATCCGATTCACCGTCGACGCTGAGCGCCTCGCCGCCTGCTCGCTGAGCACCAGCACGTTCTCCGCCGGCCGTCGCGCCCACGCCGCGAACTCGCCCAACTCCACCACCGAGACCCGATCCCACACCAGCCCGCGCCCGTCCAGGAACGACCAGAACACCCCAAGATCCCGCGCATACGCCTCGACCGTGTTCGGCGAACGCTCGATCCCGGTCAACCAACCAAGAAACTCATCGATCACCTCAACCGCACGCGCATCCGACCCGACCACCGTCTACGACTCCACGCCGCTGGACGGCATCCGCACACGGCGAGCCACGAACCCCTGTCGCATCCGATCCTCAAACTGAACGTCATCCATGACGCACCAGAAACTAGCGCCCAGTCCGGACGGAATTTAGTGGCCGACGTCGCTGACGTCCCGGCCAACCTCACATAACGCCTCAAGAAGCCCCGTTCAGAGCACCCTCCTTGACGTCATTGACACCCGTAAAGCGACCTCACATAAGTCGCCATAGCGGTGGTGCGCTCCGCGGCGCTCTGAAAGACAAAGGCGATCACGGGCAGGATGCTCGGTTTCCGTGCAAAGCAGGACCGTCGTCGGCTCGGTCCCAGAGGCGCGTCGTGAGCTAAAAGCGAGTCTCGGGCCGGAGCGCCGAGACTCCACCGGGTTCGTGGTCGGACCGCTGCTGGCTGCCGCTTCTAGCCCGAACCAACATTGAGCAACACTCTCTGCGGGGCTCCGGCGCAAGGTCTCCGGTCGGAGCGCGCCCAAATGGGGTCCTGCGAGCGCAGCGCCAGCGGAACCATCGTTGTGCGTTCTCGTGGCGCAGCACGCGCAGAATCCGCCCGCCGAGCTGGCGGTCGTCGCTGACGTAGCGGCTTCCGGGGTCTCTCCGACGGGTTGGCACGGGCGGTGCTCGGGATGCTCGCGGACCGGAGTGGCGCTCTTCGACGTCTTCGTCTCGGGAGCGTCACACTGCTCGGAGCGCTGCCGCGATTACTGGACCTATCGGCACGGAAGCTCTGCCATCAGAGAGAAGGGTGCGATGCAAGCTATCGCCGTTAGCGACCGTGACACTGGTCCGGCTGGGCTGTCCCTGACGGAGTTGCCGTATCCGCAGGCTGCCGAGAACGATGTCATCGTGCGCGTGTATGCCGCTGGGTTTACCCGTGGGGAGCTGGCGTGGGCGGGGACGTGGACTGATCGTGGCGGCCGGGACCGGACGCCGAGTGTGCCCGGGCATGAGGTGTCGGGTGTCGTCGCCGAGCTGGGCTACGGGACCACCGGGCTGACCGTCGGGCAGCGAGTGTTCGGGCTGGCCGATTGGACGCGTAACGGCACGCTGGCGGAGTATGTGGCGGTGGAGGCGCGCGATCTTGCGCCGCTGCCAGCGGGCGTCGAGCATCCCGTCGCCGCTGGTGCGGTGATCTCCGGACTGACGGCATGGCAGGCGCTGTTTGACCACGCCCACCTCAGCGCCGGGCAGACCGTGCTGATCCATGGCGCCGCGGGCGGTGTCGGCTCGATCGCTGTGCAGCTTGCCCGTCAGGTCGGCTCCCGGGTGATCGGAACCGGCCGGGTGGCCGACAGAGACCGTGCGCTCGGTCTTGGCGTCGATGAGTTTGTGGACTTGGAGAGCGACCGCGTGGAGGACGCCGGCGAGGTCGATGTGGTGTTCGACGTGATCGGGGGGGAGATCCTGCAGCGTTCGACCGCGCTTGTGCGCGCCGGCGGCACGCT
>JBKQIR010000053.1:0-9624 GCA_052148275.1 Solirubrobacteraceae bacterium | reverse complement strand
CGGGGCGGTTTGACGCCAACCCCCGCAGGGCCGACGCCGGAGGGCCAACAAGCCTCCATCTCTCGCACAGCACCGCTTTATGGAGTTCTACCTACATCGACCTCCTCAAACGTTCGTGACACACGCTACCACGGCTATTTTCCTACCAGGGTCGTGGGCCCTCAGCCCTGAGCTCCGCCTCGACTGACCCTGGCGGGCGGACACCCGGAGACCGGCAACAGTCGCGCTATGAAGGCAGCGCGATGTCGTATAGGAACCGCGTCAGCGTCTCGCAGCCTTCCTCGGTCACGAGCACCAGATCCTCGAGCCGCACCTCGCCCGTGCGCGCGTCCCACAGGCCGGGCTCGATCGCGATCACGTCGCCGGCGATCAGCGTGTCGCGTGCCTCCAGGCCGAGGTACGGGCGCTCGTGGACCTCCAGCCCGACGCCGTGTCCGAGCGCGAACTGAAACCCCTCGGTCTCGTCGGCACGCCGCGCGCTGCGTTGAGTCAGGTAGCCGTGGGACTCGAAGACCTCGCATGCCAGCGCGAACAGATCGCGCCCGATGACTCCCGGCCGGATCGCCGACCGCGCGCGCTCGAGCGCCGTGCTGACGAGCCGCTCCTTCTCGGCGATCGACGCGGCCAGCTCTGGCACCGGCCGGCCGACGAGGAACGTCCGCGCCATGTCGGCCCAGCAGGCGCTGTGCTCGTCGCGGGGCCAGATGTCGATCACGATCGGAAGCCCGGCCGGCAGCGGCCCGCTTCCGGGGTCGTGTCCGTACCCGCTCCACGCGGAAGCGACGATGACGTCGGGCCCGCAGTGCGCTCCGTGCGCCGCGCATGCCGCCCGCAGCTCACGGCGCACGTCCTCGGCCAGCAGCATCTCGCCGTCGACGCGCAGACGCCCGCCGCCGTCCGGACGCGCCCGGGCGAGCAGCGCCGCCGCGGCGGCCATCCCCGCCTCCGCCGCTCGCTGCGCCCTGCGAATGCCCTCGCGTTCGGCGGCCGACTTACAGCGGCGACGCAGCGCCACCGCGTCCTCGTCGACGAGTACGGTGATCCCGCCCTCCCGCAGGCGGTCGCCCATGGCGAGCGGGAAATCACCCGGAACCGCCGCCGAGTCGATCCCGAGCCGCCCCGCGGCCCGGACCACGATCTCACGCTCCGCCTCTGAGTAGGACATGCCTTCCCTGACGAGGTCCTTCATGCCCATGCGCTCGAAGTCGAGCACCTCCGTGTCCGGTACCGCGCGCCGCACGCGCTCGATCTCGAGCGTGTTGGTCAGGACGTACCGCCGTCCGTCGACCTCCGCGAACAGCAACGGATCGATGATCGCCAGCGGGACCTCGTGCCGCAGCGCGGCAGAGCGCTCCGTGTCTCCCCACAGCAGCAACCCCTTCCCCATCCGGGCCACTGTAGCGCTCGCCCGGGAGCCCGACGGCGCGCGGCCCAGAGCTCGTTCGTTTGTGCCTCTTGACACTTAGTTATAATGTTCATTGTCCCACCGGAAAGCGGGGCGAACTTCCTCACACGGACTCGAGGGGATTCGTCTAGGGGCTGACTCGGGAGGCAAACCGCATAGGCGAAGCGCGCCCGGGCGTAGTCGCGCGATCTGCATGTTGCCGTATCGCGCGACTTGTGGCGTGGCTCGTCAGGGCTAACAAGGAGCACAATTGCGCACCAACGCAAAGGGACTCAACACGGTTGAGAGGCCCGCCGCTGGCCATGCCAGCGCGGTCCCGCTTCGTCTCATCCATCCGATGCAGGGCACACGGACCCCGAGCAGGGTTCGCGCCGGAGCTGTCTCGGAGCTGACAGCGGTCGTCGACGAGCTGACGCATCGCGAACAGGCGTACCGCCGCCTGCTCGCCACCGCCGACGCCCTCGCGATCCTGATCGCAGTGATCGTCGCCGCCGGGTTCCTGGGGGTGGACGTCAGGTGGCCGCTGATCGCGCCGCCGACCTTCTTCGTGCTGATCTGCAAGGTGCATACGAGGAACAGGAACAGGAACAGGAACAGGCGCATCCCCGGGGCGACGACGCTGCTCGCGGTCGCCGGGCGGACCTGTGCGCATGGCATCGCCCGCCGGCTGCTCGCCGCTGGCGGTGATTGCAACAGGAGGGGGTCCGGTCTCCTCGATCTGCTTCGCAAAGGATCGCGCGCCGGCGAGCATCGTAATCGCGCTCGTTCGTGGCCTGCGCCAAATTACGTTAATCCTGTTCATTATTGACAATCCGCTTGACCACGCTAGGATCCGACGACTCGATCAACGGCTGATCGTTGGGGCTGTCCGACAAAGGGCATGGTTTCGGGATCATGGGTACGTCAGACAACGCGGGGCAAGCCAGGCCGGCAATCGAAGACCAGCAATACCTGCCGCATGCGGAGGCGTTCGGGGCTAGATCGCGGGGACCACATCATGGGCCGACGCCGCTCGCTGACGGCGAGCATCGCCCAGCACCAGACGAGGGGATTCGGTCCGAAACGGACTCGCAGCTCACCGTCCGCCCCCGCGAGCGCATCTTTCGCCGGACGCTCGTCGCGAGCGACGCGAGCGCGGCCGCGCTCTCGGTCTTCCTAGCAATCGAGGTCGGTTCGGGCGATCTACTGCGACCGGGCTGTCTACTCGTCCTGCCGCTGATCGTGCTGATCGCGAAGATCCAGGGGCTCTACGACCGCGACGAGCTGGTCATTCGCAAGAGCACGCTCAAGGAACTGCCGAAGCTGCTGAACGTCGCCACGCTCGTCGCGATGATGATCTGGCTGTCACGCCACTACGTGGCGAGCGGCGATCCCCGCACCTGGACGCTCCTTCTGCGGTGGATAGCGCTGGTGGCATCGATCATCACCTTCCGAGCGACAGGCCGCAGGCTCGCCCGCCGGTTCGCGCCGCATGAGCGCTGCTTCTTCATCGGAGACCTCGGCACGGCGGAGCAGCTGCGAGCCAAGTTCGCCCGCGCGTCGTGCTCCGAGCTGATCGGCGCGGTCTCGCCCGACCAGCGCGAGCTCAACGACGTCGCGATCCTCGAGCTGGCGCGCTACTACGACATCCACCGCCTGATCGTGCACTTCGCGGCGGGCTTGGCGGAGGAGCGCTCGATCGAGCTCGTTCGGGCTGCCAAGGCAACCGGTCTGCGGGTGACGATCCTTCCTGGCGTCCTCGCGGTCGTCGGCAGCTCGGTCGTGTTCGATGACGTCTGGGGCATGCCGCTGCTGGGCGTCCCCCGGTTCGGTCTGACGCGATCATCGGCGGCGCTGAAGCGAGTCTTCGACCTGGTCGGCGCGGCCGCCGTCCTGCTGCTCTGTTCGCCCCTGTTCGCCGTGATCGCCGCGCTCATCAAGCTCGACTCACCCGGCCCCGTGCTGTTCCGCCAGGTCCGTATCGGGCACGGTGGCAAGGAGTTCGAGATCTTCAAGTTCCGCACGATGGTCGCCAATGCGGAGGAGCTGAAGCGCGCGCTGCGTGACTTCAACGAGGCTGACGGGCTGTTCAAGATCGGCGAGGATCCGCGCATCACGAGGGTGGGATGCTGGCTGCGCAAGACCTCGCTCGATGAGCTTCCTCAGCTCTTCAATGTGCTCAAAGGCGAGATGAGCCTCGTCGGTCCGCGCCCGCTCGTACTCGACGAGGACCAGCTGATCACTGGCTTGGATCGACGCCGCCTGACGATCACACCCCGCATGACCGGTCAATGGCAGATCCTCGGTTCGGCGCGGGTGCCGTTGCACGAAATGATCAAGCTCGACTACATGTACGTCGCGAACTGGTCGCTGTGGGCCGACATCGAGATTCCTGCGGACCATCGGCGTGGTCATCGCCAGACGCGGCATGTGAATCGCGTGACCGTACTCCGACGAGGTTGCTCCGATTTCTATACGAGCAGGGTGCTTGGTCACGTTTGGGCAGAACGAGCTGTGGTCGGGTTTGCCTCCCGACGCACTCGGCCTGGTTTGCGACGACGCGCATCGGGCAGCGATCCACGGCCACAGCCCGATCGCCGAGCCGGTCGCAGACGCGCCTCGCGGGCGGCGGTGAGAGGTCGAGACGGCGATGCTTGAGGCGCTGCAGCGGGCGCACTGGACGATCCGTTGCGCGTTCGTCACTATCAGAACGCGTGCGAGGAGCGCCGCCAGCTTGCCGTAGACGTTGACGAGCTGTCGGTGGCGCTGATCGAGGAGTTGTGCGCCGCTGGCTGGCCCGAGGACGTCGCGCGTCGCACGAACGTGCACGAGCCCGCCGCGACAGGAGGCTGATGATGGCTGCTGGGCGCTTGTCGTCCTGGGGCCTTTCGAGGATTCGGCCTGTCGGTGGCCGGACGATCACGGCATCGGAGTCTGCTTTCCACCCGCCACTGGCGCACGAGCAAGGCGGCCGAGCTCAGCGCGGCCTGCCCAGCGGCCAGCTCGGGGTCCAGCTCGGCGAAGAACCAGTCGCCGGCCCGGGCCGGGGCCGCTGTTCGTGCTGCCGACGCAGGAGCTCGAGGGATTCGGGATCTCGACGATCGAGGCGCTCGCCTGCGGGACGCCGGCGGTCGGAACTCCCGCCGGCGCGACACCGGAGATCCTGTCCGCGCTCGATCGCCGATTGCTGAGCGCGAGCCCGTCCCCCGCCGATCTCGCTGCAACGATCACGGAGGTGTGCCGCGCGCCGGGGCTGCTGGCCGCCGTCGCCGCCCGGGCGCGCGCACACATCGTCCCGCGGATGAGCTGGCCCGCCGTCGCCGCCGCGCATCTGAAGGTCTACGAGCGCGTGGCCGCCGGGCGCTGAGCGATGCCGCGCCCGCTTCTCTTCTGCTCCAAGAGCGCCTGGTGGCCGCCGATCCGACGCGAGCACTCGTGGGCAGCGCTCGCCGCGCGAGCGGGTCACAGCGTGACCTTCATCGAGCGTCCGCGGGACGTGCGACTGGCGCGGGACGGGCGTCCTCGTGAGTGGGCGGCGGGACTCGCCGGCCGCGGTGGCGTGCAAGCCCTCGACCTCGACCTGAGGGTGAGAGCACGCAGCACGCTCGTGCCCGGACACCGCTTCGCGTGGGCCGCCCGCCCCGACGCCGCCCTGCTCGGCAGCCTGCTGGCGCGCGAGTCCTCGCCGCAAACCTCGATCGTGTGCAGCTGGCCCTCGGACTGGCCGGCCGTCCGATCCGCCCCCGCGCACCGGCGCGTGTTCGACATGGCCGACGACTGGGGCGAGCTGATGCCGGGCCGCAGCGGTCTTCGCAGACGGGGCGCAGGCGGGCGTCGCAGACGGGGCGCAGGCGGTGTTCGCGGAACGCGTGACGCGGTGGGCGTGCTGGCGGGCGTCGCGTTGATGGCCGTAGGAGAATCCGCGCCATGGCACGGGTCGCTCGGCTCGTATTCGCGGCGCTGGCCGCAGTGGCGCCGGCATACGCGCCCGCGCCCGCCTCCGCGCAGGCGGCGCCCTGGCTGGCGTCGCCGAGGGTCATGCGGTTCGGCGTCGCACCCGCGCGTCCGGCCGGCTCCGCGGTGCTCGGGTCGCTGGCGGCCACGACCCAGCTCGGGCTCACTGTGGCGCTCTCGCCGCGGGACCACGCCGCCCTGCAGAGCGACGCCGAGGCTGTCTCCACGCCGGGATCAAGCCTCTTCCGCCACTACCTGACGGTCTCCGGATTCCGGGAGCGGTACGCGCCCACCGCGGCGCAGATCGCAGCCGTCCGCGCTTTGCTGGCCGCGGATGGCCTCTCGCCGGGGGCGGTATCGGCCGACGGGCTCGCGATCCCGGTGTCGGGAAGCGCCGGGACGATCGAGCGCGCGTTCTCGCTGTCGCTGCAGCGGGTGCGCCTCCCCGGTGGCCGCACGGCGTTCTTCAACGCCCAGGCACCGCAGCTGGCCGCGACGGTGGCGCCGCTGATCCAGGGGATCGCCGGGCTCGACGACCTGGCCCCGGCGCAGCCGCTCGGGCTGGCGAGCGCGCCCGCCGGCGGCGGTCCTGCCGGCGCCGACGCTCGGAGCGTATCGGCGGGGAGCGGTCCGCAACCGTGCTCCAAGGCCTCGGCTGCCGCGTCGGCGAGCGGGCCGTACACCGCCAACGAGCTCGCGTCGGCGTACGGGCTCGCGAGCTTCTACGCCGCCGGCGACGAGGGCGCCGGCCAGACGATCGCGCTGCTGGAGCTGGCACCGTATGCCGCGTCCGACGTCGCGGCTTACCAGGAGTGCTACGCAACAGCGACGTCCGTGACCGCCATCCCCGTCGACGGCGGCGCCGGGTCGGGAGCGAGCTCGGCGAGCAAGGAAGAGGTGACCCTCGACATCGAGGACCTGATCGGCCTGGCGCCAACCGCGGGCATCCGGGTCTACGAGGGCCCCGACAGCGCCGCGGGCCTCTATGACACCTACGCCGCGATCGTCAACGCCGACGCCGCCCAGGTGATCTCCACCTCGTGGGGCAGCTGCGAGTCCTCGCTGGGCGAGACCGCGGCGATTGCGGAGAGCACGCTGTTCGAGGAGGCGGCCTTGCAGGGTCAGTCGGTGTTCGCGTCCGCCGGCGACGCGGGCTCCGAGGACTGCTACGAAGCCGGCGCCGGGACTCCCGACGACTCGCTCGCGGTCGACGACCCCGCCGGCCAGCCGTTCGTCACCGGCGTCGGCGGGACGACGCTGAGCGATCCCACGCCGCCGGTGGCCGAGAGCGCGTGGAACGACTCGACCCCGGCACACGAGTGCGCGGACGGCCCCTGCGGCGGCGGTGGCGGCATCTCGACGCTGTGGACGATGCCCTTCTACCAGTCGCAGGCTGCGCCCGCGCTGAATGTGATCAACGGCGATTCACTCGGGAGCCCGTGCGCGCAGACCGGCGGCTATTGCCGCGAGGTCCCCGACGTCTCGGCCGACGCCGACCCCTACACCGGTTACGTCATCTATTTCAGCGGCAGGTGGACGGTGATCGGCGGCACGAGCGCCGCGACGCCGGTGTGGGCGGCGTTCACGGCGCTCGTCAACGCCTCGAGCGCGTGCGACGGGACGGCCATCGGGTTCGCGAACCCGGTGCTGTACAGCAGCGCCGCGAGCGGGTACGCCGACTCGTTCAACGACGTCACGAGCGGCGACAACGACGTCACCGCGACCAACGACGGCCTGTACCCCGCGGGCGTCGGATACGACATGGCGACGGGTTTGGGCACGCCCATCGGGGCCGTGCTCGGGCAGGAGCTGTGCAGCGGCGGTGGCGCTCCGGTCGTGACCAACCCGGGGTCCCAGACGACGACGGCCGGGACTACGGTTGACCTCACGATCCAGGCGAAGACCACCACCGACTCGACGCTCAGCTACGCCGCAAGCGACCTGCCGGCGGGCCTGTCGATCGACGCTTCGACCGGGAGGATCACCGGGGCGGCGACGACGCCCGGCAGCTCGGTCGTCGAGCTGTTCGCGACCGACGGCAACGGAGCGTCGGGGATCGCGCTGATCAACTGGACGGTGACGCCCCGGGCGAGCGCGACGGCGCTGTCGTGTACCCCGCAGGACACGGCGCTCGACGCCCCGGCGACGTGCACGGCCGTCGTGTCGGACGACACGTCCGCCGGCACGGCGAGTACGCCGTCTGGAAGCGTGAGCTTCGCCGCCGCGCCCCCAGGCGCGGGCGGCCTCTCCACGGGCACGTGCACGCTCGTGGGGACCGGAAGCGATGGGGCCGCGAGCTGTCAGGTGACCTACACGCCCTCGGCGCTCGGCGATCAGACGCTCAGCGCGAGCTACGGGGGCGACAGCCTGCACACCTCCTCGGACTCCAGCACGTTCGCGCTGACCGTGGCCGCACCGCCGAGCGCGGCGATCAGCACGCCCGACGGCGGTGGCACGTACACCGTCGGCTCGACGGTTGCGACCGCGTTCACGTGCGCCACCGGGGCGTTCGATCCCGGCATCTCCTCGTGCCTGGACTCGAACGGCGCGCGCAGCCCGGGAGCGCTCGACACCTCCACGCCGGGCGAGCACACCTACACGGTCACCGCGATCAGCACGGACGGGCAGACCGCCACCGGCTCGCTCACCTACACGGTCGCGAGCGCGCCGTCGGTGAGCGTCATCACGCCGTCGGCGGCCGGGGCGGTCTATGCGCTAGGGCAGAGCGTGCCGACCTCTTTCGACTGCTCGCCAGGCGCGTTTGACCCCGGCATCGCGTCGTGCCTGGACTCGGCCGGGGCGAGCAGCCCGGGAGCGCTCGACACCTCCACCGTCGGACCGCACAGCTACGCCGTCACCGCCACCAGCACTGACGGGCAGACCGCCACGACCTCGCTCGCCTACGCGGTGGCGGCACCGCCGGCTGTCACCATCACCGTGCCCGCCGACGGCGCGACGTACGCGGAGGGGGCGCGGATCGCTGTCGCCTTCACCTGCCTGGAGGGGAGCGACGGACCCGGTATCAGCTCGTGCGCCACCGCGAGCACCGGCGGCGGCTCGGGGACCGAACTGGACACCTCGACGCCCGGATCGCACACGTTCGCGGTCACCGCAACCAGCCGCGACGGGCAGAGCTCGACCGCTTCGGTCAGCTACGCCGTGATCCTCACGGTGCCGCAGCTGCAGAGCGCACCGCTGGTCACGGGGGTCGCGCGGGCCGGAGGCACGCTGTCGTGCGCGCGCGGCGGCTGGAGCGAGGATCCGAGCAGCTACGTCTACGAGTGGAGCCGCGACGGGATCCCGATCGCCGGCGCCGGCTCATCGACCTACACGGTCCGGTCCGCCGACGAGGGCGCCGCGCTGGCGTGCGCGGTCAGCGCCGCCAACGCCGCCGGGGCCGGCGCCCAGGCGCTGAGCAGCTCGGTGGCGGTGCCCGTCCCGCAGATCAAGGGCTGCCCGCCCGCAGGCGGGCACCTCGCGGGGAGCACGCTCGGGCTGCTACGGCTCGGGATGGCGCGCGCGCAGGCTCGACTCGCATACGCGCGCAGCGTCCTGCGCAGCTCGGCCGGCTCGGACCTGTTCTGTCTGACGCCCGCCGGCGTGCGCGCCGGCTACCCCACGCCCCAGCTGCTCGCGGCGCTGCCGCGAGCGGAGCGCCGGGCGCTGACGGCACGCGTCGTCTGGGCCACGAGCGCGAACGTCCGCTACGCGATCGCCGGCGTGCGCGCCGGCGCCACGCTCGCCGCCGCGCGCCGGGCATTCGCGCGTGGAGCGCTGCTCGCCGCCGGACCCGATGACTGGTACCTCGCGCCGTTCGCGGGCGCGACCGCGGTGCTGGAGGTGCGCAGCGGACTCGTGCAGGAGGTCGGGATCGCCGACCCCCGGCTCACCGCCACCGCGAAGCTCGAGGCGATCCTCGCCGCGAGCCTGGCCTGAGGGCCGCGAGCGGCGGCGGGAGCTGGTCGCGCTCTCGACGCGTTCAGGTGGACGTTTTCGGCTCCGTTTCGGCGCGCTCCTGGTTGGGCTCTAACCATCCTTTCCGCAGGAGCCACTTTGTGACGCAAACTTTTTCGGTGCGGTCTCGACTTTGCGGTGCAAACCGTGCTAGGTTTGTGGCGCAAACTGGCTCTCGTTCCGCACTTCTCGGGCGTCATTTCTTCCCCCACCCTTCGGCGTCGTGAGCGGCTCGGATCGCGAGCGCTTCGAGTTCGCGCACGAGGTCGTGTAGGCGCTTGTCGTTTTGTAGCCAGGGTCGGTAGCGGCCGGCTGCGTCTGGGCTGAGCAGT
>JBKQIR010000052.1:0-2714 GCA_052148275.1 Solirubrobacteraceae bacterium | reverse complement strand
CGGCTCACGGTCGACGTGATCATCGCCGAGACCGGTGCTGACATGGCCCGGTTCCCGACCGCCGGCGATCTCGCCTCCTGGGTCGGCCTGTGCCCGGGCAGCTACGAGTCAGCCGGCAAGCGCCGCCCCGTCGGCACCACCGACGGCAACCAGTGGCTGCGCCGCGCGCTGCTCGAGTCCGGCAGAGCCGCAGCACGCACCAAGCACAGCTACTTCGGCGCCCAATACCGGCAGATCGCTCGCCGCCGCGGGCCCAACAAGGCGGCCGTCGCCGTCGCCCACTCGCTGATCGAGCTGGTCTGGCACCTGCTCAGCACCGGCGAGGTGTACAAGGACCTGGGCGAGGACTACTTCACCAAACGACAGGATCCTCAACGACGAGCCCGCCGTCTCGTCGCCCAGCTCGAAGAGCTCGGCTTCACGGTCAACCTGGAGGCCGCCACAGCCACCACCGCCTAGCCACCTCAATCCTCGGCAGTTCAACTCGGCCTCGCACCGAGACGCTTCCGTACGCCCAAAACTTGGGTCAACGGCTCGCGCAACCCCAGGTGGCATTTCACCTCAGTTCCCCATCCCGAGTTCCGCAGCTGATCGGTGATTCGACGGCCGGAGTCCGACGGAAGTCCTTTGTTTGTGGGGTTTTCTAGGTTCCTGGGGCCACCGAAACGCGAAAGTGCCTAGGTACACGCTTTAGCCGGTTGGCTTGACTTTGGCTGGCGTTTACGGTAGATGTCTAGGTAGGCATGTATTTGCGGCGGACGACGCGGAAGCGCAAGGACGGCAGCGAGGTCGGCTACCTACAGTTGGCGCACAACGAGTGGGACGCCGCGGCTGGGCACAGCGTCGTGCGGGTGCTGCACAGCTTCGGGCGCGAGGATCAGATCGACCGCAGCGCGATCGAGCGGCTGATCGGTTCGCTGCAGCGCTGGCTGGATCCACAGGCACCGCCGGCATCGGCGGCGGGGCTGGGGTTGCGGCTGATGGAGTCACGGCCGATGGGTGGCGCGTGGGCGCTTGACGGGCTGTGGCGAGCGTTGAAGATCGATCGGTCACTGGCGCGCTGCCTTGAGGGCCGACGGCTTGATCCGCGTGCTGAGCGGGTGCTGTTCGCGATGGTCGCCAACCGTGCTTTGGAGCCGCTGTCGAAGCTCGCCGCGAGCAAGTGGGTCACGGAGCGCGCGTGGATCAACGGGCTCTGCGAGCTGGATGAGGACGCGTGCTACCGGGCGATGGACTGGCTGCTGGAGATCGAGGACGAGCTCGCCGAGCAGGTGTACTTCGAGACCGCCGACCTGTTGAACCTGGAGGTCGACCTGTTGTTCTTCGATACGACCTCGACGTACTTTGAGCGCGAGACGCCCGACTCGCCGCTCACCGGCGAGGACGGCGAGGTTCTGGAGCCTGCGTTCCGTGTCTATGGGCACAGCAAGGATCACCGGCCGGATCTGCCGCAGGTGGTGATCGGGATGGCGGTCACCCGCACCGGGATCCCGATCCGGGTGTGGTGCTGGCCGGGGAACAGCTCCGACCAGGAGTTGATCCGCCAGGTGAAGGACGACCTGCGGGCGTGGAAGCTCGCGCGGGTGGTATGGGTCGGTGATCGCGGGTTTCAGTCGGCGGAGAACCGCCGCTACCTGCAGCGCGCCGGCGGGCACTACATCTTCGGGGAGAAGCCGCGCGGCAACGACAAGGAAGCGACCACCGCGCTCGCGCGCCAAGGCCGCTACCACCAGGTCGCTGAGAACCTCCGCGTCAAGGAGGTCATCATCGACGACGCCACGATGCGTGACCGGTTCGTGATCTGCCACAACCCCGAGGAAGCCAAGCGCGACGAGGCCGTCCGCGAGCAGCTACTCGCCCAACTCCAAGACGCGATCTCTGCCAGCGACAAGCTTACCCCCGAAGAGCGCCAGAAGCTCCATGGGCAGCTTGCCGCCAAGCGCGGTTACAAGCGCTTCATCCGGACCACCAAGAACGGGCTGTTGCGGATCGACCGCGCTGTCGTCGCCGGCGAGGCGCACCTCGACGGCAAGTTCCTGCTGCGCACCAGCGACCCGACCCTGAGCGTCGAGGACATCGCGCTGGGCTACAAGCAGCTGCTGGAGATCGAACGCGCCTGGCGCGACATGAAGACCACGCTCGATCTACGGCCTGTGCACCACCGCCTGGAGCGCCGGATCCGCGCGCATGTGCTGCTCTGCTGGCTCGCGCTGCTGCTGATCCGGATCGCCGAGAACCAAGCCCAGGACACCTGGCGCAACCTCCGCGACGAACTCCAACGCCTCCACCTCGTGACGCTCGCCGGCCAAGCCGGCCACAGCCAGCAACGCACCGAGCTCACAACCCACCAACAGCAGATCCTCCGCGCCCTTCACCTCGAGGCGCCACCGCTGTTCCTGCGCCTCGCTGCCGGCGAGCAAGCCGAGTCAGCAGCCTGAACCCGCGCCCGCGCGCGCCGAACCCCATAGATACACGCCGAACACCTGTTCGGTCACACAAACCGCCTGCTCACACCCACTTTTCGGCACCTATCAGGTCAAATGAGCTGCGGAACCCCGGTCCATGCGGCGCGCGTGGGCTGGTGCAAGTGTTGTTGCGTGGGTGTGCGCCGCTCCCGCGAGCGATGAAAATGGGGGTGGTCCGGTCGCTTGTGGCGACGTCGGCTTGTCTGTGGTGCCGCGAGCCCGTTCCTCAGTTTGACGTGGAGGCTCCTC
>JBKQIR010000051.1:0-35411 GCA_052148275.1 Solirubrobacteraceae bacterium | reverse complement strand
GTTCGTCCGCAAGCCGCCTGCGCCGCCTGCGCTACCCACCGCCGCGTGGATCAACAAGCCCGATAACAAGGAGGCTGCTCACTAATTTCGATCGAGAACCGTCTCATTCGACTTGACAGGTTCCGGCACGTGATCCATCGGATCCGCTTCGACCCGCCCCGTGCCTACAACCTTCGCGTAGAGAGCCCACTTGCCGTCCGTATCGAGTTCGTGACGCCTGCGTTCGATGGCGAGCCGGAGCACTCGATCACCGTCCCAACATTACGCGAGGCATGCGATCACGTGTCGATGGTCATCGACACGTTCACGATGCTCTAGAAGTCCCCAAAAGGCGGGTCTAGCCCCACATCTTGGCCAGTGCCCCCCTTTCTTGAGTATTCGGTGCCGGGCCGCTTGCTTATTCGCGCGGATCCACGAGGCTGATATCGCCGAGGTGATGTGCGTCGGGGGTCAGCTTACTTTCGTAGATCGGCTTGCGCGCTGGCCCGGCGCCTTCGGTGCGAGAGAACGCAAGAGCCGCGAACTTCGACCCCTGATGGACACCTTACCTGCCCCGGGTTTGGCCGTACGAGATCTTCTCGCGTGCAGTGAACTCGCCAGCTCCTTGCGCCGTCATGTCCCGCAACCCGCAACCCGCAACCCGGCTGCCGACTGACGTGCCGACGGCGCTCTTGGCTGCGCGTTCTGTGATCAGATGGGAAAGGAGGAAGTCGTCGGCTGGTCGCCTCCCACGATAGGACACGGCCCGCCGCAGCTCGTCATGTCTTGGTGCCCGCTGGGTGCGCCCAGCGAAGTGAGGAGCGAGTTCATCGCTCGCCCGGCGGCGGTGTCGGCCCCTTCGTGGTAGACGTTGTGTGCGAGTGCGAGGTCGCCCTGCCCGAGCGCGAAGCCGATTTCGATCGAGTGTCCGTTGAGCGTGCCGATCCGCTGGCCGGCGGCGATCTGCTGCCCTTGGCTGACCGTCGGTGTGATCCTTTCCGCGACGTAAACGTAGTCGCCGGCGTAAGCGCCACCGGTGAGCTGGTAGGAGACCCATCCGTCGCCGTTGCCCCAGCCGGCGTCGGTGGTGCTGACGAGGACGACGCGGCCGGGCCCGAGCGCGTCGATCGGTCCGGTTCCGCCGTAGTCCACGCCCTGATCGATTCGTGACGGCGTGACCTGAGCGTGCGCGAACGGGTTGACGTACCCGGCGCTGCTCACGGCGGCGGCGCATCCGGTGGTCGTGTCGACGAAGCTGGTCTGTCCGCTGCCCTGGTAGCTGTGGGCGTCGGCAATGACTCGCGCGCCGTAAGCCTGGGCCGCGGGACCGGATCCGTTGTAGGCGGTGACGTAGGGGAGGTAGGCGTCGATTGGCTGGCCGCTGGGGGCGCCCTTGTCCTTGATCAGAACCAGCGCGGCGAGTTCGACAGCTGTGGTCGGATCGTGCGGGCCGAGGCCGGGGTTCGGGAGGTACTGACGGAGCGGGTCGTATGCGTCGCCGGCGGCTCCGCCGATGCCGATCTGCATGAGGCCGGAGGCGCCGGCGAAGTTCGCGACGCCCGGCCCGTTCGCGCCCGGCTGCAGCGTGCACGAAGGATCCGGTAGCCGTCCCTGCGCGCACTCTTCGGTGGCGATGCCTGCGAGGACCTCCCAGGGGATGCCGTACCGCGCGCCGACCTGCTCGTAGATCGGGAGCAGCTGCGCCGGGATTTCGCGGATGGCTGCCATGGAGGGCTGATCGCCGCTACCGCCTATAGAAGGGGAGCACGCGTTGGCGGTCATGGCGGCGATGATCGCGATCGCCGTGGCGCCGATGAACGTCCCGAATACTGGGGTTCCCAGCAGGAGTGCCCAGCGCCGCATCGGCCGCTACGCCGCGACCGCCACGACGATCCATGTCCTGCCGTAAGGCTCGAGCGTCGCGGTAAGTCGTGAGGGAGGGCCGTCGATGACGGTCACGACTGCGACGGCGAGCACGCTGACGGGTGGGCCAGAGGAGGTCAGCGAGACGCGGGCGACGCGCGCACGTGATGCGCGCTCGGCTGGCGTGGCCGTTGCGTGCCCGCGCTCGAGCTGCGACAGCAGGCTCCCGTCCGCGTCACGGACGCGGTGCGCCGGCAACCGTCCGTATAGGAACGTCACGTACGAGGTGAAGAAAGCTCGGGCGACCTTCCGGGCCGCCGACACCTGCGCATTGGAAGCGTGGGGTTCGCTGTCTCCATCGTCGATTGTTTCGACGCTGGGGGTCGCTGGCGCCGCCGTCGCCACTCTGACTGCGCTCGTGACGTAGCGGTTCGGCGCCGTGGTGGGGCGGTGGCCGAGGGCCGGCACCGGGCGTCGTGGCGCGCTTGAGCCGCATCCAGCGAGCGCTGCAGCCACGAGGACGATGCGGACGCTGGCCGTTTGGCGAAACATAGAACACATAGACTTTGCATCTTATGCGTTTTATGCATTAGTATCCAGCCAGCAAACGCTCGACTTCGAAGGAGGGCACCTCGATGTCCCTGTTCATCGCCGCGACGGGCTACACGTTTCACGTGACGCCTGATCCCAATGCGCCAGGCGCTCAGGGGATCCAGCACGCGATCAATGTGTTCGCCGTCTACGCCTTGATGGCGGCGGCTGCTGGGTTCCTGCTTGGTGCCGCCACGTGGGCGATCGGCGGGCGCGTGGGGAACGAGTTCACCGCCGTCGGCGGCAAGCTCGGGATGGTCACGTCGCTCGCGGTCGCCTTCCTGGTCGGCGCCGCCGCAACGATTCTCAACTTCGCGTTCGGGCTGGGCTAGATGCTCGCTCAGTCACACGTGCGCTCGCGCGCGGCGATCGGCCTGGCGTCGATCCTGATCCTGTCGATCGTGTTCCTTCTGGACGCACGACGATCGCTGGCGGGCGGACGCCAATCGTCCCCGGCCCATACCGCTCCGTCGACGGCATCACCGTCGGCTTCGACCACAGCGAAGCGGGAGCAGAGGCGGCGGCCGCGCATTACCTGCTCGAACTGGAGCGGGCGATGGACTCACTCAGCGTCCAACGGACGGCGGCGGTCGCACGGTACGTGGCGACGAGCGGCGAAGCGGGCGCGCTTGCCGCGCACGCAGCGTCGGTGATCGCCTTGGAGCATGCGCACGGGGCGCCGCTTCGGCGCGTCGCGATCGCGACCGATCCGCTCGCCTACTCGCCCTCGGCCGCGCAGATCACCGTACTCGAGACCTGGATCTACGCGACCTCGGAGCAGGAGGCGCTCTGGGCGATCGAGCGCGTATCGCTGGTCTGGCAGGACGAGGACTGGCGGGTCAGTGCGATCGACGGTGCCGCGCCGTCGGCGAACGAATCGCTCGCCGATCTGAGGGAGCAGCTCGTTTTTCCGGGGATCGGTGATGCGTCGGTTCGCTAGCGCCATCGCCGTCACCGGGCTGCTGGTGGCGACGCTCATGCTCTCCGGCCCGCCGGCGGCAAACGCCGGGGTGCTGTCCGGCGCCGGCCACGTCCTGAGCGGCGCCGGGGGAGCGATTCTCAGCGTCGGCAAGGGCGTCCTCTGTAAGGGACTCTCGACCGCCGGAACCGTCGCGGCGGGTGCAACGACTGTCGGTGGTGCCGCGGTCGCTGGCGCCGGCACGGACGGCGCGGGTGCGGCCGAGGGTGCCGCGGCGGGCGGGGCCGTCGGCGGTGTGGTGAAGAAGGGCGTCGGGCTGATCACCAATGTCGTCTGCTCCAGCGGTGGAGGCGCCGCGAGCACGCTCGTGAAAGCAGCTGTTGGCGCGGTCGCGGCGGCGGCGACCTTCGATCTGGCTGCCAACTGGATGATCGGGGCGGCCGAGAAGATCACGGGGGCGATCGTCTCGATGATCACGCACTCGACCTCGCCGCAGCTGACCGCTGCGTGGTTTCAGCGCTCGTTCGCGCCGATGGCGGCGCTTGGTGCGGCTCTCGCACTGCTCGTGACACTGATCGCGCTCACTTCGGCTGCGGTCAGGCGGGACCCGGCCGCGCTGGCCGGAACCCTCGCCGGGATCCTGCGCGCGGGGCTGGGGACGGGATTGCTGATCGCACTCACCGAGCTTGCGCTGCAGCTCACCGACGCGATCTCCGGTGACGTCATCCGCAGTTCCGACCAGACGTTCTGGACGCAGGTCGGTCACGCATGGGGAGCGAGCGGGTTCGGCGGGTTCGGATCCTCGGCACTCGCGATGCTTATGGCGATCATCCAGATGATCGCCGGTGTGATCGTCTGGCTCGAGCTTGCGGTCCGCAACGCGGCGATCTATCTGGCCGTCCTGTTCTTCCCGGTCGCGCTCGCGGCGTCGATCTGGCCAGCCCTCGCCGGCTGGACGAGCAGGCTCGGCCGGCTGCTGTTCCTGTTCGTGATCCTCAAGCCGGTCACTCTGATCGTGCTTGCGTTCGCCGGCAACGCCGCGCTGGCGGGCCTGTCGTTGAACGGGAACCTGGCCTCGTCGGCGGGCACGATCATCGCGGCGGTCACGATCTTTGCGCTGGCGGCGATGGCGCCCTGGGCGCTGATGCTGATCGTCGCCGCGGATTCCGAGTCCGCTGCGGTCGGGGCGGGCGTGCGCGCGGCTGCCGGCCACGCGAGGAGCGACGGGGCAGCGGCGCTTGGGAGAGTGGGTGGCAAGCTGCGCGGCGGCGCTTCCAGCGCCGGGGGTGCGCTCGGCGCCGCCAGCGGCGCAATTCGCGGGACCGCTGGCAACCGCCGTGGCGGCGGCGGGGCCTCCGGGTCGGGCGGTTCTCGAGGCGGTGGGGGCGGCGGAACCGGCCCGTCGGGATCGTCCGGCCAGCCGACGGCATCGCCTGGGGGAGGCTCAGCGCAGTCCAGCGGTGGCGGCTCAACACAGCCCCAGCGCGGGCAGGGCGCGCGGGCCGCGCGAGGAGCTGGCGCGGCAGCGATGGCCGCACCGGTCGGAGCGGTCGCTCTCGCAGCTGGATTGGCGCCACCGGCTGCCGGCGCTCATCGCGCCGGCTCGGCGTCCGGGGAGACACCATCCGGCGGGACTCGAGGCTCGTCGGGCGCAGCGACGAAGTCGCCCTCGCGCAAGCAGTCCCGGTCGGCTGGTGCCCGCCGGCCGGCGGGCACCGCGAAGACCGCAGCGCCGCCCGCCGCTTCGCCGGCGGCGCCAGCCCCCTCCACGGCAACGAAGCCTCCAGTGGCGCCACCAGCGGGTTCAGCTCCGCGGTCGCGCCCGCGTAAGCGTCCACCCGTCACGGAGAGCTGATGTCCGCTGAACGATCTGAGACGACGTACCGCTTCGCGCCGCATCCGAGCGCCGGGTTCATCCTCGGGCTGCGGATCCCGCAACTCGCCGGCCTGATTGTCGCCGGCGCCCTCGCGCTCGCATCGCTGCGGGCTGGCGGGTTGGGCGCGCTCGTGCTCGCGATCGTGGTCGCGGGGCTGGTCACGAGCGTCGTGATCGTCCCGGTGAGGGGCCAGACGCTTGACCAGTGGGCGCCGGTCATCGTCCGTTTCCTGATGGGCCGTGGTCAGGCTCGGTTCCGCGCTCAGGCTGCTCTGGTCGGTCACGTCGTTCGACTGCCCTCCGGGCAACTCGACCCTCAGCCGGTGGACCCGCCGCACGACCGGCCGTCCGAGCTGGCAGACATCGAGATGCTCGAGTGCGAGCTCTCATCGTACGATCGCGCGCTGCTCGGGGTGGCGAAGGATCGTCGCGCAGGCACGTATACGGCGGCCGTGCGGGTGCAGTGCCGAGCGTTCGAGCTGCTCTCCCCGGAGGAGCGCCAGCAGCGCCTGGAGGAGTACGGGGGCGTGCTCGCGACGCTCGCGCGCGACGATTCGCCACTGCGGCGGATCTCGTGGATCGAGCGGGCGCTTCCCGGAGACCCGGACGCGCTCGGCGGGTATCTGCTCGAGGCAAAGCGCGCGGATGCGTCGCTTGAGGATCCGCCGTACGAGCTTGTCTCGTATCTGAGGCTGATCGGGCGGGCGGGGCACGTTGCCGAGGAGCACGAGCTGCTGTTCGCGCTGCAGATCGACGCCCGCCGGCCGGCTGCGCGCAGGCCGGTCGCGCGGCTCGGTGGCGGCGATCTCGGCGCGATGGCCGTGCTCGCCGGCGAGGTCGGGCGGCTGATCGAGTTGCTCGACGGTGCCGGCATCACACCGACTGGCGTGCTCACTCGCCGCGGGCTCGCGGCGGCTATCCGCGACGGCTATGACCCTTGGGGCCGCCGGCAGCGCCACCGCGACCAGGACCCCGGCGCCGAATACGGCGCTGCACCCCACAACGCCGCGCCCGCCGCGCGCGACGAGCACTGGTCACACCTGCGGGCAGACGGCGCGCTGCACTGCACGCTGTGGGTGGCGGAGTGGCCACGGATCGACGTCCGCGCCGTGTTCCTGCAGCCGCTTTTGATGCGCGCCGACACGACCCGGACCGTCGCGGTGTGCATGGAGCTCGTCGGCCCGGCCCGCGCGATCCGCAGGGCCGAGCGCGCGATGACCGAAGCCGCAACGGAGGACAGTCTCCGAGGCCGGATGGGGCAGCGGACCAGCCAGCGCCAGCGCCAGCGCGAGCACGCCGCCGCCAGCCAGGAGGCCGAGCTCGCGCAGGGACACGCGAACGTGCGCTACAGCGCGTACGTCACGGTCAGCGTCCCGGACACGGGCCTCGGTGCGCGCGATGAGCTCGAGGCTGCCGTCTCGCGCGTGGATCTCCAGGCGAAGGCCGCTCCGCTCCGGCTCGAGCGGATGTGGGGCCAGCAGGCGCTCGGGTTCACGTTCGGGCTACCGCTCTGCAGGGGTCTGAAATGAGAACCCGAGCACAGCGCGCAGGCGACGCGGAGCGGCACGCCCGGGCGCTCGGGCTGCGCCGCGATCGCTCGCAGCGGGCGATCGCGCGCCTCGGCCGGTGCGCCCTGCCGGGCGAGCGGCCCGGCCACCAGGCGACCACAGCCCACTTCCAGGCGGTCTACCCGGCGGTTGCGGAGGCGGGCCTCGGCGCTCGCGGCGTCTACATCGGCCGCGACATGCACGGCGGCAGCTTCGTCTACGACCCCTGGGTCCTCTACGCCCGCGGCATCCTCAACGACGCGAACACGCTCGTGATCGGCCGCCCCGACTTCGGGAAGTCAAGCCTCTCCAAGACGTGGCTTCTGCGCTCCCGAGTATTCGGCCGCCGCGGCGAGATCGTCGACCTCAAAGGGGAGTACGACCCGCTCGTCAACGCGCTCGGCGGGACGATCCTCCGGCTGACGCCGGGTGGCGGCACGCGCTTGAACCCGCTCACCCGGATCGGGCGCCGCGAGCTGCGGGAGGGCCTGCTGGAGGCGATCGCGCGAGCGATGCTCGGCCGGCCGCTCAGCCAGGCGGAGGCGATCGGACTGTCCGCCGCGCTCGAGGAAGCCGACCGCCGCCGCGACGGGGCGGAGGTGTGCATACCGGACGTCATCGAGGAGCTCCGCGCCCCGGCGAGTGAGCTCGCGGACAGGCTCGGCGCGGCCAAGAGCGATGTGCAGACGGAGCTGCGAGAGGTGGCACTCGCGCTGCAGCGGCTGTGCCACGGGCCGCTGCGTGGAATGTTCGATGGCCCGACGACGGCGGGCGAGGACGTGTTCGACGCGCCCGTGATCTCGCTGGACCTGTCCGAGATCGCCGATGGGGTCGCCGCGGTTAATCTGCCGATCGCGATCGCGATGGTCTGCGCCGTCGCGTTCCTTGATGCCAAGCGCATCGAGCGCGCCGAACGGGCACGCGCGAGCGGTCGCGAGCTGGAGAAGACGATCCGGATCAACGACGAGGCGTGGCGAGCATTGCCGATCGCCGGGCTTGGCGACTACTACCAAGCCGCGTTCAAGCTCTCGCGCAAGACCGGCGTTCAGCACTGGCTCGTGCTGCACCGCATCTCCGACCTGCGCGCCGCCGGCGACGAGGGCACGCGCCAGCAGCGCCTCGCGGAGGGGCTGCTCGCCGACGCGTCGACGACGATCGTCTACCGCAAGCACGCCCAGGAGGTCGCGCTGACGACCGACGCCCTCGGCCTGTCGGCGACCGAGCGCCAGCTGATCGGCTCGCTCGACCAGGGCGTCGCGCTCTGGCGCGCCGGCGGGCGCTCGTTCGAGGTGCGCCACCTCCTCTCCGACCTCGAGTGGGAGCTGATCGACACCGACCAGGCGATGGGGTCCCGACGCGACCAGCCGCGCGCGGAGGCGACAGCGTGAATCGCAACACGGAGGACCACTTCTGGCCGCTCATCGGCCTGTGCGCCGCCCTCGCCGCGGCGATCGCGTTCGTCATCCTCGCGAGCGCTCTCGCCGGCCTGCTTGCGCACGCCACCCCGATCTGGGTCGCCCCATCCGCGGCGGGCACGCTTCTCGCCCGCTTGCTACCGCAGCTCTCCGACCCTGCGCGTGCGTGGCCGGCGGCCGACCGCCGAGGTCTCCCCGGAACTGGCGAGCTCCAGGCGATCCTCGTCATCTCGCTGATCACGGTCCTGGCCGCCTGCGCACTCGGGTGGCGGCTTGCGAGACACCTACGTGACGCGACGCCGCGCAAGCGGGCAGCACGGTGGGCCACCGCGGCCGACCTCGCCGAGCTCCGCGTGCGCCGGCCACAGCGCGGGCGGATCACGCTCGGCTACCACCGCCGCGCGATGATCGCCGCCGAGGAGCGCGCCTCCGTCATGGTCGTCGGACCGACTCAATCCGGGAAGACGACCGGCCTGGTCGTGCCATCGATGAGCGAGTGGGACGGGCCGGTGCTCGCGACCTCGATCAAGACCGACCTCCTCGTCAAGACACTCGCCGCGCGCTCTCAGATCGGAGAGGCGAGGGTCTTCGACCCCACCCAGGCGACCACCCTCGGGCACGCCGTCTGGTCGCCGCTCAGCGCAGCAACAACATGGACCGGAGCACGGCGCACGGCCGCCGCGCTGCTCGGCGTGGGCGACAACCGCGCCAACCACTCCGCGGACGACGCCTTCTGGCGGCCTGCCGGAGCCAGGTACCTCGCCGCACTGCTGTTCGCGGCGACGAAGGCCGCCGATCTGACGATGGCCGACGTGCTGCACTGGATTGCGACCGCCGACTTCGACGAGCCGACGAAACTGCTCGACGGCGCAAAGGACGGCGGCACGGCGCCTGCGGTCGACTCGATCCAATCCGTCAAGGGCGCCGACCACCGCTTCGCCTCAAGTCTGCTGCAGACGATCGCGACGGCGCTCGACCCCTGGCAGGAGCCGCAGGTCGCGGGCGCCACGATGGGCGAGTCGCGCATCGGAGCCGACTGGCTGCTGGGCGGCGCCAACACGCTCTACATCGTGGCGCCAGCCAACGACCAGCGACGCCTCAGCGGGCTGTTCGCGGCACTCGTCTCGCACATCGTCGCCGGCGCGTACGAGCGCAGCGCGAGGACCGGCCGGCCGATCGATCCGGCGCTGCTGCTCGCGCTCGACGAAGTCGCCAACATCGCCCCGCTCCCGAACCTCGACGAGATCGCGTCGAGCGGCCCCGGGCAGGGCGTGCATCTGCTGTGCGTCCTGCAGAACATCTCCCAGGCGTATGACCGCTGGGGCCGCGACCGCGCCGAGACGATCATCGCCAACCACCGCGCCCGGCTGTTCTGCTCGGGCATCGGCGATCGCGCCACGCTCGAGTACCTCCGCGGCACCCTCGGCGAGGAGGAGATCGCCCGCATCTCCACGCAGCAGCGCGGGATCGTCCCCGGTGCCAGGACGCGGAGCACCGAGCACCGGCCGTTCCGCCGGGCGGACGGCGGCGTTCCTGGCTCTCGTCGGAAGTCCAAAACCACATCCCATAAGGAGGGATCGATGCATTCCGTCCAACTGACCGGCCGCCTGACTCGTGACCCCGAGCTCGTCCAGCTCGAGAGTGGCAGCGTCTGCCGCCTGCGGCTCGCGATCGAGAACATGGGTCGCAACGAGACCGGCTACGTCGACGTCTCGACCTTCGGCAAGGCCGGCGAGGCCGCGGCTCGCGTCCTCTCGAAAGGCTGGCTCGTCGCGGTCGACGGCCGCCTCGACTACCGCCACTGGGTCGCGGACGACGGCTCCAACCGCTCCACGATCGGCGTCGTCGGGAACGTCGAGTTCCTCGCCGCCCCACGGGCAACGGCGGCCACCGTCGAGGAGGTCGCGGCGTAACGGCACAACGAGGGCCCGCCCGCGGGCGGGCCCTCACCGCCACCACCCGCGAGACACGAGCCATGAGTCCTCTCACCTTCTCCGAGCTCCTCTCCCGCACGACCGCGGCCCGCGATGCGCGGCTCGAACCGCTCTGGCGGCTGACACCCGCCGAGCGCATCGCCGCGATGCGCCGCGGCGAGCTCACGATGGAGCAGTGCTGCGCCTGGGCGGCGCGCTACCCGCACCAGGTGCCGCTCATCGACGACGAGTTCGAGTTCATCGCCGCCTACATGCCCGAGGTCTGCGAATGACCGCGCCGGACGTCCGCGGCTTCTACGGCGCGCTCGGCGTCCAGCTGCCAGCGTGGGCGACTCATGAGGCGCCCGTGCGCTGCTTCGCGCACGCCGACGCGCATAACCGCGCCGACCGCACACCGTCGTGCTCGGTGAACCTCACCTCCGGTGCATGGAACTGCCACGGATGCGGCGCGCGCGGCGGCGCCTACGACGCCGCGCTCGCCACCGGTCACACACCCCGATCAGCGATGGATCTCCTGATCGCTCACGGCCTGGCACAACCGCGCACGCCCGACTGCCGCCCACAGGTGTGGACGACGGCAAGCGTGCCACGCACCTTCTCGCTGCCACCGCATGCGGTGCGCCCGGCGCTCGGTACAGACGAGGACGCCATCCGCATGTGGGTCGAGATGCTCGACGCCGACAGCCGCCTCGTCCGCCGGCTGGCCCGGGAGCGCGCGTGGTCCTCGAGCACGATCCGGGAGCTCGACATCGGATTCGACGGCGCGCGCATCACGATCCCCGTGCGCAACGCCGCCGGTCAGCTTCGCGGCGTTCTCCGCTACGACCCCTTCGGCCAGCGAGAGCCGAAGATGCTGGCAGTCCCGGGGACGCGGCTCGGTCTGATCCCGCACCCTGCGCGGGAGGTCTCGAGCCGGGTCGTCCTCGTCGAGGGACCGCCCGACATGGTGGCGGCGCGCTCGTGCGGCCTGCCCGCGATCGCCATCCCGGGCACGACCGCCTGGCAGCCGTCGTGGGCCCAGCTGCTCGAGGGTCGGCGAGTCACGGTCCTGATGGACTGCGACGCCGCCGGCCGCCGCGCCGCTGACGAGATTGCGAAGAGCCTGCGAGCCGCAAACGTCCTCGCCGATGCCGTCGACCTCTGGCCCGATCGCAGCGACGGCTACGACCTCACCGACCGCATCCTCGAGCGCCGGCGAATGCGAGCAGGTTCTCTCGCCACCCGCACGATCGCCTCGCTTCCGCGCCCGGTCACGCCAGTCCACCGCAACAAAGCGCGGCCGCGTGCCCGCAGCAACCAGGAGGTAGCACGATGACCGAGAGCGCCGCGGACAACCGCGCCGACTACACCCGAGACGCCCACACCGCAATCCTCGCCGCCGTACGGGATCAGCACGACTTCGGGGGCTGGCTCGCCGGCGTCCTCGCCAGCGTCTCGGCCGAGCTCGGCTCGACGGAGTCGCTGATCGCCTCCCGGCCCGGATCGTGGGAGGCCGACCTGATCCGCCAACTCGTCAAAGGTACCGTGGGCTGGGACGACGACTTCCTCGCCGACCACCGGCTGCACGGGTAGCCGAGGAGCGCGCGATGCGAGACGACCGATCGACGGATCCGGCTGCGCTGCTGCTTGCGGCGCTCGCCGACGAGCTCGCCGAGCGCCTTGCTCACCGCCTTGCGCCTCAGCTCGTCGAGATCGTCGAGGCGCATGGGCTCGAGTTGATCTCGCACGAGCGCGAGCGCTCCCCTCAGGGAGACGGACTCGTGACGAAAGGCACGGACGCGAACAGCTCGCGCGACGGACTGTGGACCGCAGGCCGCGTCGCGGCGCACTACGACGTGGAGGTGCGCTTCGTCTACCAGCACGCTGATGCGCTCGGCTGCGTTCGCCTTGGCGGCGGCGCTCGCCCGAGGCTTCGTTTCGATCCCAAGATCGTGAGTGAGCGCTGGGCGCGCGTCGGCAACACGTTGCCGGAGACGACGTCCACACGCGCGCGCTCCGCCCCGCGAAGAGACGCACGACTCCGCCGCAGACGCGCCAGCTTCGAGTTGCTCGACTTCGACCGAGAGCCGTGACGCAGACCAGGCATAGACTCGCCGCATCGGGCCCGGTCGCCCGTCCGGCGCTCCGGGCATCACTCCGAGACCAGGAGGCCCAGATGGAGAAGCGAGCGCGCGGCGAGATCCGCGTGCGCGAGCGCAACGACGGTCGACTCACCTACACGATCAGGTTCCGCGTCAACGGCAGGCGCCACAGCTTCAGCCTTGGTGCCGACCGCGATGGGTGGACCTATCGAAAAGCCGAGCGCAAGCTGGAGGATGTCCTCGCGCAGGTTCGAGCTGGCGTGTGGGAGCCCGAGACACCAGCCCGCCGCGAGGCGGTCGGCGATCTGACATTTCATGAGTTCGCCTCGCGCTGGTGGGCGGCACGCAAAGCGGAGTTGAGACCGAACACGCAACTCGACTACGAGTGGCGGCTAAGTAAGCACTTGCTGCCGTTCTTCGCCGACATGTCGATCTCGGAAATCGACGTCGACGCGGTCGATCGCTATCGCGAGGAGAAGGTGATCGAGCGAGAACGTGTCCGTGCCGCCGCGGCGGCCGGAAAGCCGCTCACAGACAAGCGTGGGCAGCGGCGTGTTCCGCTCAGCAACGAGAGCATCAACAAGACGCTTGTCATGCTCGCGAACATCCTCGACAGCGCGGTCGAACGGGGTGGGCTTGAGACGAACCCGGCCCGTGGCAAGCGCCGCCGCCTGAAGGCGCCACGTCCGACCAGGCGGGTGCTCGAGCCCGATGAGCTGGTCGAGTTGCTCGCTACGGCCGGCGAGATGGACCGGCAGAAGCGGCAGGACCTACAGATCGGCCGCAGGCCGATGATCGCGGTGATGGCCAAGACCGGCCTGCGAGTGACCGAGATGTGCCAGCTGCGATGGCGGGACGTTGACGTTCATCACGAGCAGTTGATCATCGAGCAAGCAAAAACCGACGCCGGTAAGCGTCACGTCGACCTGACGCTCGACGTAGTCGACGAACTCAACTCCTGGCGCGCCGAGTGCGGCTCGGTCGATCTGGACGGGTTCGTATTCGCAACTGCGAGCGGCAGGCCGCGCAACAAGGACAACGTCCGCACCGTGCTCGGGCGGGTCGTCGACCGGGCGAACGAGCATCGGACGGTCCGGGGGCAGGCCCCGCTGCCGCCGGTGATACCGCACACGCTCCGCAGGACGTACATCAGCCTCATGCTGGAGGCGGGTGTGCCGCTGCACTACGTGATGGACCAGGTCGGGCACGAGGACTCGAAGACGACGCTCGAGATCTATGCCCACGTCCAGAAGCGGCTCAGCCGACCGCAGGTCAAACGCGCCTTCGAGGCGCTGCTGGCTGAGACGGATCTGAGCGATCTCGGCATTCCAGCCGAGGCTCGCGAGAAGATGTCTCGCAAAACCTCCGGAAGCGCGCAAAAGCGCTCCCGTGGAACGGCCAAAGTGGCCGGTGGTCCCCAAAAGTGGGCCCCAAACGCATCATCAACCCCCCGAGGATGACCTCAAACTCCCTCATCACACGCGAAAAGCCCCGGATTTCCAGGGCCTTTCTGAATGGGCACGGCTGGGCTCGAACCAGCGACCTCTCGCGTGTGAAGCGAGCGCTCTCCCACTGAGCTACGCGCCCTGATCGGCGGGATTCTAGACGTCTTTCGGGCCGCGAGCGACCTCCCCGCCGGCGCTGCTCACCGTCGCGTCGAGGCTCGCCCAGGACGCCGCGAAGCCGGGTTCCACGTGGCCGTCGCCGTCGGGCTGGGGGCGCGCGGGCAGCTCGCCGGAGGCGATGATGCTCGCGTAGAAGCGGGCGCTCAGCTTGGCGAGGCGCCGCTGCGTGCCGAAGTCGACGTGGTAGAGGCCGAAGCGACGCTGGTAGCCCCACGCCCACTCGAAGTTGTCCATCAGGGACCAGTGGACGTAGCCCTTGAGGTTGACTCCGTCCTCGATTGCGCGCAGAGCCGCGGCGAGGTGTCCGTGGATGAAGTCGACCCGCTCGAAGTCGTTGACCACCCCTTCGGGGTTCACATAATCGTCCGCGGCGCAGCCGTTCTCGGTGATGTAGAGCTGGAGACCGGGCGCCTCGCGGTCGAGCCGCCGGAGCATCCCGTAGAGCGCGTCCGGCTCCACCAGCCAGTCCATCACGGTGCGTTTGAGCTCCGGCGGCAGGTATTCGACGTAGCCCGGATGCTCGGTGAGCGGAGTCTCGTCGAGCCGCAGGTCACTCCAGGCGCCTCGCCGGATGTAGTGCGGGCGGTAGTAGTTGACCCCGAGGAAGTCGATCGGCGCGCTGATGAGCTCCATGTCGCCGGCCTGGATGAAATCGGCCGCGGGCAGCAGATGCGCGGGCGCCTGCGCCGGATAGGAGCCGTGCAGCACCGGATCGAGCCACATGCGATTGTGTGACGCGTCGAGCTCCGCGGCGATCGCCTCGGCGCCGGGCTCGACGGCAAGGTAGGGGTGGGGATCGAGCGCGATCCCGAGCCGGGCAGAGCTCGGCACGGACCCGCGGAGCGCTTGCAGCGCCAGACCGTGACCCAGGAGGATGTGGTGCGCCGCCGCGGCGGCGAGGGCATCGTCACGGTGGCCCGGGGCGTGGGTGCCGACCCGGTAGCCCTGGTGCACGGACTGCTCGGGCTCGTTGAGGGTCAGCCACATCCCGACCTGGTCACCGAGCGCGTCCGCCAGCAGGCCGGCGTATTCGGCCAGACGTTCGGCGGTGTCGCGGTTCGTCCAGCCGCCGCGTTCCTCGAGCGCCTGGGGAAGCTCCCAGTGGTACACGGTCGCGACGGGGATGATCTCGCGTCGTCGGAGCTCCTCGACAAGCGAGCGATAGTAGTCCAGCCCGGTCTGGCTGACCGCGCCGCGTCCGCTCGGCTGCACCCGCGGCCAGCAGATCGAGAAGCGGTAGCAGCCGACACCGAGCTCGGTCAGCATCTCCAGATCCTGGTCCATACGGTGGTATGAGTCACACGCGACGTCGCCCGTGTCGCCCCGGTTCACCTTCCCGGGCGTATGGCTGAAGACGTCCCAGATGGACAGCCCGCGGCCGTCTTCGTAGACGGCTCCCTCGATCTGGTAGGACGACGTGCCGCAACCCCAGAGGAAGTCCTCTGGGAAACAGCGCACGCTCGCCGGGCCGCCGGTTGTGAGCCCGTTCATCACACTTGTCCTTTGTTCGTTCGTGATCGACGTGAGGCGGGCGCCCGCCTTGCGGCCGCTAGGCCGCGGCGTGGCGGGCGCCCTCTCGTGCTCAGCTCGTGGGCTTGAGGTGGAGGATCACGACCTCGTTAGTCGGTGCGTTCGGGCTACCGGATTCATAGGAATTGCTCGACGACGGCCAGCCGCTGAAGCCGCTGGTGTTGTATTCGTCGAAGGCCACGCCGTAGACCGTCGGGATGATCGGCAGGTTGGTGGCCACGTACTGCTCGATCGGAGTCAGGTCGGCCTGCTGCGACGCGACCGTGTTATCGCCGGCGAGCTTCGTCAGCATCGCGTCGACGCTGGGATCATTGAGCCGTTCGAAGTCGCCTGCGGCGTTGCTCGTCGCCTGGGCGCTGTTCAGCCAGTCGTTGTAGAGCTGGTATGGCGCGACGCTCGTCTGCGACCAGTGCTGGGTGAGCTGGAAGTTGCCGGAGGCGATGTCCGAGGACCACGCCGTCACCGACTGACCCACGAACGTGGCGTTGATTCCCGCCTTGCGCAGCCAGCCGGCGATCATCGCGTCGCCGGTGGCGTAGTCGCTGAACGACGACGGGTTGGTGATCGCGATCGTGAGCTCCTGGCCGGACTTGGTCCGGAACATACCGTCGGACCCCTTGACATAGCCGGCCGCTGTGAGCGCCGCTTGGGCGGCTGCGATGTTGGAGGTTGGTGAGAGCGTGTCGGCGGCGACCGACGAGGACAGGAAGTCCTGGAAGACCGGGAGCGTCAGCCCGCTCGCGGTAGACACCGGCGGCTCCAGGCCGTCCTCGGCCTGCTGGCTGAGGGCGCTGCGGTCGATCGCGAGGCTGATCGCCTTGCGAACGGCGAGCTGGTTGGTCGGGAACTTGTTCAGGTTCGGCTCCAGGCTGTTGGTCTGCACCGGCGCGAACCAGACATGGTGGTTGGGGTTGCCGGCGACGAACACCTGCTGGACGCCGGCGATGAAGTTTCCACCCCAATCGAGCTGGTTGGTCTCCAGCGCCGAGAGCGCTGCGTTCGAGGAGGCATACGTCGGGAACTCGACGGAGGACACGGCCGGCTTGCCGCCCCAGTAGTCGGGGTTCGCCTTCAGCGTGAAGCCCTGTGCCGTGAAGCTGCCCAGCGTGTACGGACCGGTCCCCACGGGGTTCGAGTCGACGTACTTACCGGGGTCGCCCACCGAGCTCCAGATCGACTGCGGCACGATGTACACCTGGCCCGCGATGTTCTGCAGGTTTGCGTACTGCGGGGAGCTGAAGGTGATCGTCACCTGGCTACCGGACGAGCTGACGCTCTTGATCGCGAGGCCCGACGTGTTGACGTCCGCGTACTGCTTGAGCATGTTGTAGGTGAACGCGACGTCGGCTGCGGTCAGCGGGCTGCCGTTGGACCACTTCACCCCGGACCGGATCGTGAAGGTGATCGAATCACCTCCGTTTGACCAGGTGTAGCCGGTCGCCAGGTAGTTGTAATACTGGCCGGGCTTGAGGGCGTTCGCCTGCAGGAGCGGCTCGTAGATGAGCGACGTGGCGCCCAGCAGCGAGGCCGCCGACGACATCACGAAGGGGTTGAAGTTCTGTGTGATCGAGTTCTGCTGGCTGGACTCGACGGTCAGCACGGCGCCGCTGGACGAGCCGGCACTAGATGATGATGTATGGGACGAGCCGGAGCTCGAGCTCGAACTGCCGCCGCATCCGGCGAGCGCGGTGGCCGCGGCGACCGCGCAGCAGGCGAGCATTCTGTGGTTGTTGATCCATCGCTTCATTGAGCGAGCACCTCTTGATAAAAACGGCTTGTCGAAAGTGCGGCCCGAATCTCGGTTGCTGCCGGTTGGGCCGTTACTACTAGGCAGGTCATGCGCCCCCGGCTGAGCTCCGGGGGCGCTGGCCACTGCTCCATGACGGCGCTTCGCGCCAACCTGAGACCAGTGGCCAGATGGCGCGACTTCAGCGCATCTCGGGAGCCCTCCTTTCGCGGTCGGTCGCGTCCGTTTCGCGGTCGGTCGCGTCCGGCGTCGGAGCTGCGTCGCCAAGCTCCGACGCGAAGCTGTCGGGATCAGGTGAGGAGGAGATCAGCAGCTGGGTGTAGGGGTGCGTTGGGTTCTGGGTCAGCTGCTCGGCTTCGCCTCGCTCGACGATCCGGCCGGCATGCATCACGAGTATCTCGTCGGCGAAGTAACGCGCCGAGGCGATGTCGTGGGTGATGTACAGGATCGCGAGACCCAGTTCGGTACGGAGCTCGGCGATCAGGTCGAGCACCTCGAGGCGGATCGAGACGTCCAGCATCGAGACGGGCTCGTCGGCCAGGAGCACGCGTGGCCTGGCGGCGAGCGCTCGCGCGATCGACACCCGCTGGCGCTGCCCGCCGGACAGCTCGTGCGGGTATGCGTCACGGAACTTGCGCGCCGGAATCAAACGGACCTGCTCGAGCAGCCGGTCGACGCCGGCGACGGTTGCCTCACGGGCGGTGCGATGACGGTGCACGCGCAGCGCGCGCTGGAGGTGATAACGGACCGTGTGCAGCGGGTTCAGCGATGCAAATGGATCCTGGAAGACCATCTGGACCTCGCTCTTGTAGGCCCGGAACCCGCCGCGGCGCGAGGGCTCGATCTCGTTGCCATCGAGCAGGATCCTTCCGCTGGTCCGGCGCTCCTGCCCCGCGAGCAGCTTTGCGATCGTGCTCTTGCCCGAGCCGCTCTCGCCGACGAGTGCGACGACGGTCCCCTGGTAGAGGCCGAAGGAGACCTCCGCAACGGCGGCGACCACCCGGGACTTGCGCAGCCGCGATATCCGGTAGGTCTTGCTGAGCTCGGCGGCCTCCAGGACGAGCGCCCCGCGCTCTCCCCTCGCCGGCTCGTCCCCGCCGGGCAGTGGCGCGGCGGTGGGCGAGCCGGGGGGCGCCGCGGTGGAGGACGTGGGGAGCGCCGCGGCGGTGGGCGAACCGGGGGGCGCCGCGGCGGAGGACGTGAGGAGCGCCGCGGCGGTGGGGGAGCTGGGAGGCGTGATCGCGAACGGGCAGGCCGTCAGATGCGGTCTCTCTCCGGAAGCAGGGATCAGGCCCATGTCGATCTCTCGGCAGGCGTCCGTCGCGAGCGAGCAGCGCAGCGCGAACGGGCATCCTGCAGGCGTGAGGCGCAGGTCCGGGGGAGAGCCCGGGATCCCCGACAGGCTCCGTCGCGGGCCGTGTAGCCGGGGGAACGAGCCGAGCAGGCCTCGCGTGTAGGGGTGGAGGCTGCCCGTCCGGATGTCATCGGTGGGCGCGGACTCCACGATCTGTCCCGCATACATCACGACGACCTGGTCCGCGATCTCCAGCAGCAGCGAGAGATCGTGCGTGATGAACAGGACGGAGAACCCGAGTCGCTCCTTGAGCTGGAAGATCTCGTGCAGGATCTGCCGCTGCACGACGACGTCGAGGCCCGTGGTCGGCTCGTCCATGATCACCACTTCCGGGTCGACGGCGAGCGCCATCGCAATCATCACGCGCTGGCGCATGCCGCCCGACAGCTCGTGCGGGTAGCTGTTCAGCCGGGCCTTGGGGATCCCGACCAGCTCGATCATGGTCGCCGCTCGCTCGCGCGCCTCCTCGTGGGAGAGGGGCAGATGTGCGAGCAACCCGTCCACAAGCTGATCGCCGATCCGCAGCACGGGGTTCAGCGCGTTCATCGCGCTCTGGAAGACGATCGCGATCTCCCGCCAGCGCAGCGTGCGCAGCTGCGCGGGGCTGGCGCCGAGAACGTCGAAGCCGTCGCCCGGGATGCGGCTGCCGCGGTAGGTGACGCTGCCACTCGTGATCACAGCGGGCGGCCGCAGCAGCCGCACGGCACCGTAGGCCAGCGTTGACTTGCCGCAACCGCTCTCGCCTGCGAGGCCGACGATCGCGCCGCGCCGCAGCGCGAGGTCGACGTCCCGGACTGCCTTCACGTCACCGCCGTCCGATCGGTAGGCGATCGAGAGGCCGCGGATGTCGAGCACGGGCTCCTCGGCAATCGACGGTGCGGAGCGCCCTTTGGGCGCAGGTGCCTCGGGGCCTGCTCCGTTGCTCGACCGTAGGCTCACGTGCGCTCCCTCATGACCGGGGTGGGGTCCGTCGGGCGCCATGCGCGGCGGCGCAGGCGCTTATCCCCGCCGGCTGCACGCAGACGCGGGTTCGAAAGCTCGTCGAGACCGAAGTTCAGCAGCACCAGGCTCATCCCGAGCAGGGCCACGCAGATGCCGGGCGGGCCGTACCACCACCACGCGCTCAACTGCACCGCGTTGCCGCTCTGCGCCCAGTACATGATCGTTCCGAGGCTCCAGCCGGACAGGTTCGAGACGCCGAGGAAGGCGAGCGCGACCGACGTCAGGATCGCGTAGAGGACGGTGCCCACGAAGCTCGCGGCGATCAGCCCGACCTCGTTCGGCAGGATCTCGAAGAAGATGATCCGGCTGGTGCTCTCGCCGACCTCCCGCGCGGCAGCCACATAGTCGCGGTGGCGCAGCGACAGCGTCTGGGCGCGGATCACGCGCGCCCCCCAGGGCCAGCCCAGCGCGCTGAGGACGATCGCGGTCGGAAGCTCGCCGGTGTTCGGGAGGTAGCCGAGGATCACGACCAGCAGCGGCAGCGCGGGCAGCACGAGGAAGATGTTTGCGATCAGTGACAGGCCCTCGTCGGCATATCCCCCGAGGAATCCCGCGCTGGTGCCGAACAGAACCGAGAGAGTGGTGGCGATCAGGCCGGTTAGCAGCCCGAGCACGACCGTCGAGCGGATCCCGACGAGCACCTGGGAAAGCACGTCCTGGCCGGTCGCCGTGGTGCCGAGCAGGTGGCTCGCGCTCGGCGCCATCGGCAGCGCTTGGCCCGGGATCGTCGCCGATGGATCGTATGGCGCCAGCCACGGACCGATGACCGCGAGGAGGATGAAGACTCCGAGGATCACGCCACCCACCCGTGCTTTGACCGGCAGGCTCCGCAGGATGCTGCGGTTCTTGGTGAGCGCCTCGATTGGGACCTCGGCGAAGGGTGCCGAGCCGGAATCGATCGAGGAAGAGCCGAGCGCCGACATCAGTAGGCCGCGCCGGTTCGTGCGCGCGGGTCGGCGAGCACGTAGATCACGTCGGCGATCAGGCATGCCAGCAGCACCGACAGCGAGATCACGAGGAAGATGCCCTGCAGGAGCGGGTAATCGTCGGAGGTGACGGCGTTGTAGAGCGTCAGCCCAACCCCCGGATAGGAGAACACGATCTCCATCACGAGCGCGCCGGCGACGACGAATCCCAGCGAAAGCGCGAAGCCCGCGATGTTGGGGAGGATCGCGTTGCGCGCGGCGTAGGTGAACATCACGCGCCTGGCCGGCAGGCCCTTGGCCTCCGCTACCAGGATGTAGTCGTCGGAGATCGTGGTGATCATCACGTTGCGCATCTGCAGCATCCAGCCCCCCATCGAGGTGAGGACGATCGTCAGCGCCGGGAGGATCGAGTGCCAGATCGCGCTCGAGACGAACGCCCAGTTCCATCCGGGCGAGAGCCCGAGCGAGTAGCCCTGGCCGAATGGGAACAGCCGCCATTTGAGCGCGAACAGCTGGATGAAGACGAGCGCCAGGAAGAAGAACGGGGTGGCCTGCAGGAACGTGAAGCCCGGGAGGGCCCGGTCGAGCCAGCCGCCGCGCCGCCAGGCCGCGACGATGCCGAGCAGCGTGCCGAGCGTGAAGCTGATGATCGTCGCGGTGCCGACGAGGATCAGCGTCCAGGGCAGCGTCTGCCCGAGGATCGTGGTCACCTTCGCCGGGTACTCGGTGATCGACAGACCGAGGTTGCCGTGCAGGAGGTCGCCAAGGTAGTCGATGTACTGCGTGAACATGCTGCCGTGGGTGCCGGCGCCGAACTCGGCCTGGAGCGCGTGCAGCGAGGAGGCATCGAGACGCGGGTACTTGGCGAGCATCGCGTCCACCGCGTTGCCGGGCATCACGCGGGGAATGAGGAAGTTGACGGTGATCGCGGCCCACGCTGCAACTACATAGAAGCCGATCCTGCGGGTCACGAACCACATCGAAACGCGTCTCCTCTGTGTTCAGCGCGTGGTGCTATCGAGGCCGGAGGGCCGTGCCGCACGATGCGCCAGCACCTGATGCGTGGAAACGGTACCGGAAACGTTGCGCTCGTGTCAACCGGATATTTGTTGGTTTCCGAGGCATCGTTGATTTTGGATCTGACGCATTTTGCTGTAACGTTTCGGATCGTGTCCACGGACTCTCCCAGCGACGGCAACGGCCAGGCCCGCCTCACGATCCGTGACGTGGCGGAGCTCGCCGGCGTTTCGACGGCGACCGTCTCACGCGTCATCAACGGGCGCGCCGACGTCTCGGAGCGCGCGCGCAAGGCGGTGATGCGCGTCGTGCGTGAGCACGGCTACAGCACCAACCGCACCGCTCGGGGTCTGTCGGCCGGACGCACCGGGCTCGTGGGGGTCACGCTGCCGGTGCTCCATCACTCCTATTTCTCGGTGATCTTGGCGGGAGCCGCCGAGGCCCTCTATGAGCACGACATGCGCACGGTTCTCTGTCCGACCCATCACGAGCACGAGCGCGAGGTGACCCTGCTCGAGCGTCTCATGCAGGGCACGACCGACGGCGCGCTGCTGATCCTCCCCGAGGAGTCCGGCGAGGAGCTCTCGGCACTGCACGAGCACGGCTACAGGTTCGTGATCGTGGACCCGCAGAAGGTCCTCGACGAGCGCGTCCCGACGGTGTCCGCCTCGCACTCCTCGGGCGCGAGCGAGGCAATCGAGCACCTGCTCGGGCTCGGGCACCGGCGCATCGCCGCGGTCACCGGTCCATGCGGCTGGATCGCCACCGAGGAGCGGTTGCGCGGCTTTCGCGCGGCGCTCGCAGCGATCGGGCTGATGCCGGATCCACGCTTGGAGATCGAGTCGGACTTCCACGTTGAGGGCGGCCTGCGGGCCGCCCACCAATTGCTCGATCTCGACGAGCCGCCGACCGCGATCTTCGCCTTCAACGACATGCTCGCGATCGGCGTGATGCAGGCCGCTCGGCAGCGCGGCGTCCGCGTCCCGCACGAGCTGTCGGTCGTCGGCTTCGATGACACCTTCGAGGCGTCGATCGTCACGCCGGCGCTGACGACCGTTCGTCAGCCGCTTGCGGAGATGGGACGGATGGCTGTCGCGCAGCTCGTGCGGATGCTCCAGGATCAGCGGATCGAGGCGCTGCACGTCGAGCTCGGCACCAGCCTGATCGTGCGCGAATCGACGTCCGCGCCGGCCGGCTGAGCGCCGCGGCAGCGCGCCCGCCGGCTCAGAGCCTTACGAGGTTCTCGCCGCTGATCCCGCGGGTGACGCCACGTAGGTCGATGAACAGCGCGGCGTCGCGTGCGACCTGGAGGTGGTCGATGCCGGGGTGGGCGGTGATCAGCACGACGGCGTCGGCATCCCGAGTGGCATGCTCGAGATCGACGTTGGCGAGGTGGAGCGTGGGGAGCGCGGGGACGAACGGGTCGTGGTAGACCAGCGCCGCGCCGCGCCGCGCGAGCTCCTCGATGATCCGCAACGCGGGGGACTCGCGGATGTCGCCGATGCCGCCCTTGTAGCTGACGCCGAGCAGCGCGATCTTGGAGCCCTTGATCGGCTTGGCGGCGTCGCTGAGCGCGAGCTCGATCCGCTCCACGCAGTGAAACGGCATCTGCTGGTTGATCTTCCCCGCGAGCTCGATGAACTCGGTGGACATGTGGAACTCGCGCGCGCGCCACGTCAGATAGAACGGGTCCACAGGCAGGCAGTGCCCGCCCATCCCGGGCCCCGGCTCGAAGCGCATGAACCCATACGGCTTCGTGGACGCCGCGTCCACGACCTCCCAGATGTCGATCCCCATGCGCTCGGCGAGGATCGCGAGCTCGTTGACGAGCGCGATGTTGACCGAGCGGAAGATGTTCTCCAGCAGCTTCGTCAGCTCAGCTGCGTCCGGCGATGAGACCCGAACGATGTGATCGCAGATGCCTCCGTAGAGCTCCGCCGCCCGCTCGGTGCAGCGCTCCGTGCACCCGCCGATCACCTTCGGCGTGTTACGCAGCGTGTAGTCGGTTCGCCCGGGGTCCACACGCTCGGGCGAGAACGCGACATTGAGGCTCTCGCCGACCCGCAGCTCGGACGCCCCCTCCAGCAGCGGAACCAGGCTCTCGCGGGTCGTGCCCGGATACGTCGTGGACTCGAGCACCACCAGCTGCCCCGCCTGCAGGACGAGCGACAGCGCCTCCGCGGCGGCCCGCAACGGCCCCAGGTCAGGCTCCCGGTTCGCGGTCAGCGGCGTCGGCACGCAGATCACGACCGCGTCGGTGCGCGCCAGCGGCGCGTAGTGCGTGGTCGCCTGGATGCAGGAGAGCACCGAACGCAACTGCTCGCTGGGCACATCCTCGATGTAGGACTCCCCTGCGGCGATCGCCGCCACCTTGCGCTCGTCGATATCGACCGCCACGACCTCCTGACCGGCTGCGGCGAACGCCACCACCAACGGCAGCCCCACATAACCCAAGCCGATTACACCGACAGACATGGGACGGCAGCATAGCGGCGGCCTCCGCGGGCACGGCGTCATGTACCGGGACGTTGACCCCGACGCGCGACTTGCGGGCGCACCGGCCGCGACGCTCCAGCCTGTCCCGTGTGTGTGAGACTTGGCAGATGACAGGGACCGACCGGGGCTTGCGAGACTCCGCGCCCGTGACCGGCAGCCGCGCTGCGGCGCGGTTGCACGTGTTCAGGCTCGTACAGGACATACAGGCCGGCCTGCCACTCACCGCACGCGACGTGCGACGCATCCTCGACGAAGCGGACCGCAGGGGTTGGCCGGAGGTCGCACGGGCAGCGCTGTTCCTCGACGCGGTCCGCTCGAGCGTAGAGGGCGGCAGGCTGGACTCCCGTGCCGTCGGCACCCTGCTCGATCGCGCCGTCGCTGACGATGACCTGGTGATGACCGCGCTCGCGCTCGGGCTGGGGGCGCAGGCCACGACCGGGTCAGAGCGCCGGGCACCGGTCGCCTCCGACCTGGATCTCGCGCGCGCGGCGGTGATGCTCGAGAGCCCGGTCCCGCCCAGCCTCGAGCTGGGTTTCGCTCACGTCGTGTGCGCGATCGCGTACGGGGAACGCAACCTGTGGGAGCTGGAGCTGGAGCACTACCATGCGGCCGAAAGCGCGCTGCCGGACAGCGAGGAGGCGATGCTGCTCCTGCCGGCGATCCGCTTCGACCAGACGGAAGCGCAGGTGAACTGGCTGATGGCGCTCCGCGAGCTCGGTGATGAGGACGAGCTGCCACGCCAGAGCGCGCTCGCCGTCCGGGCGCTCCACGACGCCGACACGCCGATGCTTCCGGACGCATGGCGGCGGTCGCTGCGGATCTTCGCGCTGATGATCGCCGCGATCGCGCCGACGGTCGCCGATCCACGTTGGATGACCTACGATCCGCTCGCCGACGGGAGGTTCGAGGGGTTCGTGCACCTCGCCCGGGCGCTGCTCGCCCCCGAGCAGCGGGCAGCACTCGAGCGCGCACGAAAAGCCGTGTCGTGCACCGATCCCGGCGTTCATCCGCACGCGTACAACCTGGCCCTGCGCGTGCAGGCCGAGTTGGAGGAGTCGCTTGCGGGCCGCGACGGTGCCGCCCTGGCCTACGGGCGCCATCTCGCCCGGCTGCGCTGGCAGATGCGTGCCTCGTCGCTGGCCTCGGCGCAGTCGATGCGGCAAGCCGAGAGCCTGCGCTCAGAGCACAGCTTGCTCAGCCAGCACGCGTACCTCGACGATCTCACGCAGCTCGGCAATCGTCGCTCGCTCGCGCGCCACCTCGACGGTCTCGTCGCTCAGGCGGTGCACATGATCGCGATCGTGCTCGTCGACATCGACTCGTTCAAGGACGTCAACGACCGCCACGGCCACGCGATCGGCGACCTCGCGCTCGCCCGCGTGGCCGACGTGCTGCGGGGGGCGGTCCGTGGCGGTGACCTCGCGGTCCGCCTCGGCGGTGACGAGTTCCTGCTGATCATGGCCGGTATGCAACTCGAGGTCGCACGCGAGCGCGCGGAGGCGATCAGAGCCCAGGTCGCTGCGGAGCCGTGGGAGGAGCGGTGTCCCGGTCTGCGCCTGACCGTGAGTGTCGGGATCGCGGCCGGCGAGCCCCGAGCTCACGAGCAGGTGAAGGCCGCGGCCGACCGGGCGCTCTACCGCTCGAAGAGGGCGGGTGGCAACGCCGTCAACGTAGCCGCACACCGGTTGTGAGCGCGCCGTCGTGCGCCGCCCGCCGCCGGTCTGCTCCGACCCCCTCCAGCCGCAGGATGCGCCGCAGGATCGCCAGCGATGCGGCGTAGGTCGAGTCCATCCCGTAGTAGCTCAGCCCGCGCGCGCCGAGCGTGCGCGCCTGGGTGTACGGCGTGTCAGAGGCGTAGTGGATCAGGCCGAAGTCGATCGGGAGCTTGGAGAAGTTGACGGCCTCGCCGACCGGATGGCGCTCGATCTCGGCGATCTCGAAGATCGCGCTGCAATAGGGACCGGCCTCCATCTCTACGACCGTGAACGCCTCGCGGTAGTAGAAGTCGAGGTACGCCCGATTCTGCAGGAACGCCGATTTCACGCTAACCGCGCGCTGGTTGTCGAGCCCGGTCCCGAAGCGCAGGTCGGGCTGGATGTCGTCGAAGCGGAATGCGTTGTCCAGCCAGTAGGTCGTGCTCGAGTGCTCGTCGAAGACGACGTTGGAGATCATCACATCGCCCACGTCGGCGTTGAGCGTGGCGGCCTTGCCGAGCAGATACACGCCGCGTAGGACGTCGACGTCGATCGCGATCTCCCGGAGGATGTTGTACGCGGCCAGTCCCAGGGGGTAGTCGATGTTCGCGATCACTGCGTTGCTGCACCGCAGCCGCTCGACGTTGACGGAGCCCAGGCGCGGGTCGAGCTGCTCGGACTGCAGCCGGTCGAGCCGGATGATCTGCACCGGCACGCGCAGCGAGGTCCGCGAGGGGAGATGCGTGACGCCGGTGGCGCGCTCGCCGGCGCGCCGCTCTGCCCGGCGACGCTCGTCCTGGTCGAAGTAGTCGCGCGCGGCGAAGTACAGGAAGTTCTCCCATGAGCCGGGCGTTCGGTTCTCGCGCAGGGCGGCGAGCTCATCGCGCAGCTCGCTGCTGCCGTCGCGCTCCACGAACGAGACGAGCTCGGTCTCGTGCTCGCGCGCGATGCCGCTCACGAGGTTCGCGAGCGAGTGCGTGTTGGAGGACACGAAGTAGATCGGACGCGACGCGAGATCCTCGCGGGCGAGGAAGTCGTGGGCGTCGCCCCACCATTGGCGTGTGAGTCGTGCGTAACCGATGTGCGACCCGCCGAGCATGCGAATGCGCATATCGACCTTCTGCTCGGCGATCACCGCCAGCCGCCGGGCGAAGCTCGCTCCCCAGGTCTGCTGGAGCGACTCCCAATCCTCGGCGCTGCCACCGAGCACCTCGGAGCAGCTCTCGGGACCGAGGTCGTCCGGCAGCATCCGCCAGCCCGACGCGCGCAGCAGTGCGTGTAGCTTGTTGCACTCGATCTGGAACGCGACCAGCACCGGGATCAGGTCATCGACATCCGAGGCGCTCGCGAGCAGGACCGCGAGCCGTCCGGTTCCGCTGTCGTACCAGTGGCGGCGACGTGCGCGTGCCTCCTGCAGCTCCCACCCCGTGAGATCGATCCCGGCCGCCTCGAACACTTGGTCCGCCTGCCCCATCAGCACGAGCTCGGCGCTGAGGATCGAGTCCGGGAGGCGGCGAACGGCGTACAGAAAGGCGCCGAGGTCGGGCTGATCTTCGCCGGCCATCGAGTGCAGGCTCGAGCGCATCGCTCGGTGCGAGGGCTCGAGCACGCGCAGATGCGTCTCGCCGCTCGAGCGCAGCAGCGTCGTGTACGTGCGGTGGTACAGCTCGACGCCGTCTGGCTCGACGTTCGCCCCCGCTGCCTGGTGCGGGTCGCGATGTGGCCCGACCATCAGACGTCCCAGAGCCATGACGCCAGCTTAGGGCACCGGTGCGACGAGCGCGCTCGACGCCCGTCGGAACGGTCTGGGTGGCGTTGGACTACCCGAGGAAGGCGGAGGCGCTGAGCAATGACGACCTGTCCTCCACGCCGAGCTTGTGGACAACATCAGAGATGTGCCGGCGTACCGTCACGGACGAGATCGCGAGCCGCTGCGCGATGTCGGCGGTCGTGTGTCCGCGGCGCAGCAGACTTCGTATCTGGGTCTCCCGGACGGTCAGGCCGTCGTGGCTGCCCTGCAACTCCATCACCAACTCGAGCACCATTGAGCGCGGCATCACCGCTTCCTTGCAGCTGATAGCCCCAATGACCCGTCGCAGGCGCTCGGCGTTCAGCGCTCCCGGGACGTAGCCGACAGCGCCCGCGCGAATCGACTCGTGGAAGTCATCGGCGTTGTGCTGTTCGGCGAACACGACCACGGCGGCGCTCGGCGCGGCGCGGCAGATTGCCTGCACGACGTTGAGCCGCTCCCCGCAGATGTCCCGCCCGAGCAGGCAGACATCAGGCTGCTCGCGCTTCGCCGAGCGGATTGCCTCCGCTGCGTCCGAGGCCTCGGCACACACCTCAACCTCAAGCGCCATGCGGAGCCAGAGGTGCTTTACCGGCTGATGAGCGATCAACACCCTGAGCGGACGCCGCACATCGGCATAACGCGCGGGTCGGCATATTGGACGATGCAGGTCTGGACGGTTGTTTTGGGGAAGATCGCTTCGATCGCGTCGGGGAAGCCTGTGAGGCCGTCGACACAGAAGAACAGCACGTCGGCGACGCCGCGCTGCTTGAGGTCGGTGAGGACCTGCATCCAGAACTTCGCCCCCTCGGTTTCTTGGAACCACATGCCGAGCACGTCGCGGTCCCCGTCGAGGGTGACGCCGAGCGCGATGTACAGCGCGCGGCGCTGGACCGTGCCGCCATCGCGGATCTTGAGGACCATGCAATCGAGGAACACGATCGGGTAGATGTCCTCAAGCGGCCGCTTGCCCCACTCCCGCACGTCGTCCATCACGGCGTCGCTGACGCGGCTGATGAGGTCGATGCTGACCTCGACGCCGTAGATCTCCTTTAGGTGCGCGCGGATGTCGCGCACCGACAGGCCGCGGCTGAAGAGCGCGAGGATCTTCTCGTCGAACCCAACGAACCGCCGCTGGCGCTTGCGAACGATCTTCGGCTCAAAGCTCCCGTCACGGTCCCGTGGTGCGTCGATCTGGACCTTCCCGTGCTAGCAGATCAGCGTCTTGGGGTTGTGCCATTGCGCTGGTTGGCGGCGCCGCCGGGCGGCTCGCAGTGCGGCTCATAGCCGACGTGGTCGGTCAGCTCGACTTCCATCGCCCGCTCGACGAGCCGCTTGGTGAGCTCGGCGAGCAGCCCGCCGCGCCCCACGATATCCTCCTCGGTCGAGGCGCCCGCGAGCAGCTCGTCGATCACCTCATTGCTGATCCGCCGATCGGACGGCATCCTCAGAACTTGACGGACCCGACGCCGGCCAGCAGCACGATCGATGGCGTCATCGACCAGTTCGGGAGCCAGCGACGGCCCGCCCGGGGGATCCGCGGCGGGCGCGCCGCGCCGCGGTTGCCCAGCGCCGATGATCGGGTAGCCGGGACGGTTGCCCGTCCCGGCTCCCACAGAACCGTACGTACGCTGTTCGTATACGGCTCCTCGGGACAGCTGGTTGTTAACCCCGGCGATGGCCCCACCGGCAATCGAATTGCCGATCAGGCATACCTCCGGGCGTTGAGATCGGGCGGCGCGAACAGCCACCTGTACGTCGTCGGCTTCCGCACAGATGACCGCATGGCCTTCGAGCGCCAGTCGAACACCGAGTCGCGTGGGCGCCCGGTCGGCGACGAGCACGCGCACATGCGTGCTCCACGCCGGCAGTGACCCCGGTCCGGCGAGATCCCCCGTTTCCGGCGAGATCTCCGTTTCGAGCGAGATCTCCATTGGGTCCGCTGGAGTCTTCGGACGCAGTCCCTCCCGCCCGACGCTCCTCCGCCTCCGGCGACGCAATATCCCCCATCCGGTGTACCCCTTTCTGCCTTTGTCCCGCTGCTCGACACGGATTACCGAACTCCGGTGTGATAGCGCGTCTGAATCCGGCGCCATGCTGGTCGCGGCTCCCACCCTTCGAAACGCCGACTCCAGGGCGGCGCGTACCGAGCGCCCGGGCTGCCGGGCTCACGGCTCCGGTCGGGAGCGCTCATCCAACGGCCACGATCCCCCGAAACTTCCAGAGTGCGCCGATAAGCGAAGTAGTGCAGAGGCGCTCGCCTCGTAAGGGCCTGGACGGCTCGGCGATCACGGCGCCGAGCTCGTCGTCCTTGTGACTTGCGCGCCTCAGGCGTCTCCCGGCAGCTCCGCCCCGCCTCATAGCGCCCGAAAACGTTCAATCAAATGAACGGGCGAATGGTCCGGGGCGGTCATTGACCTTATCTTGGTGGATTCGGATACTGGCTGAGATCGGAACGCGGGTTGCGGGCCCGCCTGGGAACGGCAGTCAAACAGGGGAACGTTCGATGAATAGAGACGTATGCGATGAGTAGCGCGCGGCCTTTGATCAGGGGCGAAAGGCTTCCACGCGCCGCCGGCGCGTCAACTGGCTTCCACCCTCGGGCGTCGCTGGACGACTCGCCCAAGGCGCTGCGTCAGACGCGGCTAGCGGTGGCCCGCGCGAAGGAGGGGGACGAGGAGGCTCTTCGTTTCCTCTACGTTCGCTACTCGCACAACATCTACGGATATGTGCGGAGCATCGTCCGTGACGATCACGAGGCCGAGGACATCACTCAGCACGTGTTCGCGAAGCTGATGACGGTCCTGGTCAAGTACGACGACCGGGGAATCCCGTTCTTCGCTTGGTTGCTGCGTCTGGCACGCAATCTCGCGATCGACCATCTCCGCGCCAGCCGGGCGATCCCGTGCGAGGAGGTGCTGAGCTCGGAGACGCAGAGCCTGAACGACATCGAGTCCGCCCTCACCGTCCGTGCAGCGCTCGCGGCGCTGCCCGACGATCAGCGTGAGGTTGTGATCCTCCGCCACGTGATCGGGATGACGCCCGGCGAGATCGCCACGCGCATGGGCCGCACCGAGGGCTCGATCCACGGCCTGCACCACCGGGGCCGTCGCGCGCTTCAGCAGGAATTGCGGCGCCTTGATTCCTCTCCACAGACACGGAGCCCGGGTCATCTGAAAGTCGCCTGACGCGCGGCACGCCGCGCGCCTCGAGAACCTGCGGGCGACAGGATCTCGCAGGGCGCAGAAGCGGATCGAGCTGCGGCGCGTTGATTGGGGGAGGGTCGAGAGCGTTGAGCACACAGGCAAGCGAGCAAACGAGGTTGTCTGCTACAGCGGCGTCGGTTTCCACGCTGTGTTCCCGGGCGAGCGAGGTCGCCTGCCGCGTCCTCGACGTGATCGTCGCGGCGGTGGCGCTGCTCACTCTCTCACCGCTGCTGGCGCTCATCGCTGGGCGATCCGCTTGGAGTCCGACGGGCCGGTGATCTTCCGGCAGGTGCGCCTGGGACGGTCGCGCCGGCCGTTTACGGTCAACAAGTTCCGGGCGATGCACGACGGTGCCAGCCACGACGTGCATCGTGAGTTCGTGCTGGGCTTGATCTCCGGAGAGCAGCCACCACCGAGCGACACTGGTCCGCGCTTCAAGTTGAATCGGGACGCTCGGGTCACGCGCGTCGGGAGCGTTCTGCGGCGCACGAGCCTCGACGAGCTGCCACAGCTGTGGAACGTCATCCGAGGCGAGATGTCGCTCGTCGGCCCGCGCCCGCGCATTCCCTACGAGGTCGAGCACTACCGCCCGCACTGGTTTGGGCGCTTTGCCGTGAAGCCGGGCGTGACAGGCCTGTGGAAGGTAAGCGGCCGCTGCGAGCTCAAGATCGAGGAGATGATCGACCTCGATCTCGAGTACGTGCGGCGCCGGTCACTGCGCCTCAACATCTGGATCCTGCTGCGGACCGTTCCGGCGATCGTGACTCTGCGCGGTGCATCCTGAGAGCGGACCGGTTGCATGCTCCAAGCCGGCATCCATCTTCGAGAATTGTGTCGGATGCCCGTTGCTCTGCTCGTCAGTGCGATCGTTGCCGTCCTGTTCGCAGCATCCACCGTGCTCGACATCGGCGTGCTGCCGCCTCACATCTCGTACAGCGTGACGGCAGCGGGCGGCGCCCACACGCAGATCCTGGTGGACGGACCCGCACCAGGCGTGCTGGATACCCGCGCCTCCACCGACGGGTACGAGTGGCTCGACAACGGTGCAGAGCTGCTGAGCGGTCTGTTGGTGACGCAGCCGCTGAGTCGGCAGGTCGCCTTCTTGGCTGGCGTCCCGTTCTCCGACATCAGCTTCGCCTCGCCGCAGACGCCGATCATGGCGCCGGCGTCGTCGCCGAGCCCGGTGTCTCAAGCACAGGCATACAGCCTGACAATCGCGGCGCGGCCGTCGGTACCGATCCTCGACGTCTACGCCCAGGGTCCGACGCCGGGAGGGGCGTTGCGCCTGGTCGACGCCACCTTCGGTGAACCGAGTGCCTACATGGCGGATCCGAGCGCGCCACGGCTATTCGCTCTCCGGATCACGCAGCTGGGCAACGGGCGGATCGTCTACCGGACGACGGGATTCAGCCTCAGCGAGCTCGTTCTCCGCTTCTTCGCGGCGTTCCTGGTCTGTTGCGCGCCGGTCCTGCTGATCGGTCGTCGTCTGCACGTCAGGTCCTCGATCCGCTCGCCGTTGCCTGCTCACACGATCGATCCCCGCACGATTTAGCCGGAACACGCAAGTCAACGCCAGCGTGCGGCGTTGGTGCTAGTGAGCCACGGTGGAGAAGAACAGAAAATGCAAGTGATCACGATCATCCACTCGCTGCGGCGCCACCCGATTCTCGTCGCCACGGCGTAGCTCTGTCAGTCGCCGTCGGCGTGCTCGCCGCATTTCAGGTGACGCCCGGCCTACCGCCCAAGCTGACCTCTCGCCATCACCACACTGGTGAGGCGACGGCACGGATACTCGTCAACACTCCGTCGTCGATCGTCGCGGATCTGAATCCGGCCGGCGGCGCCTCGCTCACGGACCATGCTCAGTTGCTCGGCGATCTGGTCGATTCCGACCCGATCCGCGACGCGATTGCCGTGCAGGCCGGGATCTCGCCGGCGAGCCTTGCGGTCCAGCCGCCATCGGTCGGTGGCGACATACCGACGGAGCTCGCGACCTAGGCGCCTGCGGCAGCGGGCGCTGCGAAGCTGACCGTGACTGTGGACCCGGTGCTGCCGATCGTCTCGATCCATCCAGGCGCAAGCTACGACCCCGGTTCTCGCAGCGGCGCTTGCGAACGACGCCGTGGCGGTTCTGAAGAGCTATGTCCAGAACGTCGCAGTCAGCCAAAGGATCCGCGTGTCCCAGAGGGCCGTGGTCACCCAGCTCGGCGATGCGCAGGGCCTGCCCGCCGAGCGGGGAACGCCGCCGATCGCGGGTGTGGTGGTGGCGCTCATGTCCTTCTGCCTCGCCTGCCTCGGGATCGTGTGCGCAGCAGGCATGCGGGCTCGGCTGCGAGAGGCCCGCGCCGCGACGAACGCTCCCGGGCGATCGCCGGCGCCCCCTGATTTGGAGTCCGCCGGAGGGCCGCTGCGACGTCCGATGGGTCCAACGTCGATGTGGCGAACTGTAAGCTCGCGCGGGTCTTCGGCCTCCGTTTCTCGCAGCTCGTCAACATCCGAACTCGACCGTCGTGAGTCTGAACCTCGTCAGCCCGGGAACGGAACTGGCACGCCGGTGCCGTCCCATGTGTTGTCTGACCAGCGCGCGCGAGGATTTCGTGACGGCCCGCGTGGCGCTTTCAAACCAGTTGCGCGCTGAGCTTGAGCGGTTCTGGCCCGGGCCGGTCGACCTGTTCAGCAGTTTGGACAGCTTGATCTCGCTGGCGTTCTTGAAGCGCTACCCGAGCCCGGTTGACGCGCAGCGCCTGACCGCGGCGAGACTCTCGGCGTTCCTGGCCAGCCAGCGCTACAGCGGCGGCAAGACAGCCGCCGAGCTGCTTGACAAGCTCAGGGCCGCGGCTGTGGGCTGCGCTGGTGAGACCGAGGCGCAGGCCGGCCGGGAGATCGTGCTCGCGCTCCTCGCGACCCTCGAAACGCTCGGTAAGCAGGTAAAGCAGCTCGACCGGCAGATCACGCTCGCGGTCCGCGCGCATCCGGACGGCGCGATCTTTCTGTCGCTGTTCAAGGGCGCTGACACGGTCCTGACAGCGTCCGTGTTGCTCGCCGAGATCGGCGACTGCCGCGCTCGCTACCCGACCCGCGAGTCGCTCTCAGGCGACGCCGGCCAGTCACCCGTTGCGGTGCAGTCCGGCAAGCACAAGGTCGCTCGCTTCCGCTGGGCGTGCAACGAGCGGCTACGCGACGCGTTCTGCATGCTTGCTGAGAGCACCCGCCACTGGCACCCCTGGGCGCAAGCGGTTTACGCCAGAGCGATCGCCAAAGGACACGATAATGGGCTCTCCTCTCGGTTTGGGGGTGACTCATCGGTGGGGGAGCGCGATTTGGATTCCGGAGCAGCAGAGGTAGATCATGGCGATCAGCGCGTTGGCGGAGTGGAAGCCGTATGCGCGGTGTGAGAGCAATCTCACTTTGCTGTTTAGGGCTTCGAGGCGTCCGTTACTGATCCCGAGCTCGACCGCGGCGAGCACGCCGGCTTTGTGTTTGCGGATCGTTCGGGCGAGTTTGACGAACGGTTTCAGGCGGGAGCGCGAGGCCCACGCGAGCCACGCGTCGAGGCGCTCCGGGGCTTCGTGCTTGGGGACCTTGTAGAGGTAGCGCAGCTCGCCGTAGAGCAGGAACGCGCGGTAGAGCCGCTTGTTTCTGAGCACGACCTCGGCGAGCTTGAGCAGCTGTTTGGGGGTCTGCTTGGCGGTGTCCTTGAGCAGGCTGTAGCGGGTGCCCTTGATCCATTTGCCCTCGCTGGTGGAGGAGCGGCCGTGGCGGTTGTATTCCTCGCGGCGGACTTGGTCGGCCGCCTTGGAGCCCAGCTGGACGACATGGAAGGGGTCAAAGCACACCTGGGCGTCGGGGACGGCCTGGGTGATCGCCTTCTCGTAGCCGGCGCTCATGTCGATCGAGACCGCCCGGATCGAGGCCTTCTGCTCCCGGGGTGAGAGCGTCGAAGAACGCCTGCAGGCTGGCGGCGTTGCGGCCCTCGGTCGCCCACACGATCGCGCCCGTCTCGTGGTTGGCGACGCAGGTCAGGAACTTGTGCTCGGCGCCGTAGTTGACCTCGTCGGCGCCGATCAGCTCAAGGGCGTCTAGCCGCCCGGTGGGGAGCTTCTCGGTGACGACCCGCGCGAGGATGTTCCCGACCGTCTCCCATGCGATCCGCATCAGCCGGGTGAGCTGCGTCTGGTTCATCTGCTGCGCCAGCCACGCGGTCAGATCATCGAAGTCGCGGGTGTAGCGAGCGCCGCCGCGCGCCCACTCCACGTGCTCGGGCAGATCGCCACACCCCGGGCAATAGAGCCGCCGCAGCCGGCACTCGACCACGCACCGCACGCCACCCACGTCGAGATGCCGCCAGCGCTTGACGCGGTGATCCTTGATGTGCAAGCCGCGCGCCCCGCAGCCCGAGCAGATCGGCGCCTTGCGGCGCAACGCGACCGTCACGATCACCGCCCGTTCTGAGAACTCCACATCCCGCACCCATGCGCCCGGTAGCCCGAGCAGCCGGTTGAATGCCGTCGTGACCCGCACGTCGCCCTCCTCGAAAGACCGCTGAACCTCAGACATCCAGCAGCCTGCACAACCGAGAGCGGCGGCGGGTCCCAACCCACGAGGGGGCAACGCGAGGGCTGGCAGACCCTCAACCACTCCGCGCGTCAAGGCCAGCTCAATCCCAACGCGGCTCCGGCGCCCTCCGGGCGAGTCCCGCTAGGGATCATCCAGATATCACGGCGCGGCATCCATGCCGCTCGCCACCCAACCGAGCATCACCCCGGCGCGCCCACCGAGCCCAGCACCCCCGGATTCACCCCCAAATGACGAGGAGTCCC
>JBKQIR010000050.1:0-9876 GCA_052148275.1 Solirubrobacteraceae bacterium | reverse complement strand
GAGTGCGGCTGAGCGCTTGCTGAGGGTCGCGCTCAACGCCGCTTTGCAAGCGCCCAGCGTCATCGACGGCCCCGCTACCGTCGCCTGATCCGGCAGCAAACGGCCGTCGCCTCGGCACTATCGCTATTGTAGGCGCTCAGGCCAGTTTCCACTTTGAAGTCGAGTTTCCAGTAGCGCCGGGACCGGGTGTCGCGCTTGCCGCGCGCAGGTCTGTGCCCGTCGCGGGCGGCGTGCGCGTCGCGACCACGAAGCAGGAGTGCCGCGACTCGTCCAGTCCTCGGAGCGTGGCCATTGATCGCAGCCGGAAGACTGCTCCTTGACGCCTGTAGCGGCGGCGACGGGGCAGTTCCTTCTGGATCCAAGCCGCGGGCGCCATATGAGATCACGGGTCGCGGTGACCCGTCGGCGATGAGCGCTTCAGGCCAAAGGCTGAGATAGGCGCAGGCGCGGCGGCTCGAGCGAGTCTGTCAGCCGCTACGGGCCCACGATGGACAGACCCGGCTTCCGGTCCTGACGTCCCTACGGAGACGGGACGTCGCGTCGATAGGTCTCGGTCCCGCCCGCTCCGAAAGTCAGCGGTGTGGGGAACTCTTCAAGCACTTCAGCGAAGAACAGTTCGCGTACGAGGACAGCGATGGTCCCCCAGCCGATGCCGTCGATGATGAGCCACCACCAAGTCGACGAGTGCGCAGGCACCGTGTGGTCGGGGAACGCGACGATCGAATACGCGATCTGACCGACCTCAAAGAGAAGGAAGAACGGCACGAGGACGTTCACGAACAAGCCGGTGAGCTGAAGCGTTCGGCCGACCATCCAGACGCAAACCCACATCGCTACGAGGAGGAACTGCATCGTCAGGAGCAGTCCGAGCCACTGATCGGGCCGCAGGTTCGGCGCAGAAACTAGGAACGCGAGCGCAACGCCGCCTGCCCCGCCGACCGCGAGAGTTGACGCACACGTCTTCCCGACTCGCATATAGCGCCGCGCAATCCGCACGCAGACAACACATTCAGTCGGTGAATCGACGAGCAGCGGACGGTCCACGCTCGGCCACTCGTGATGGCGACGACCGCGACCCTTCCGCTTCATTCTCCGGTGCTGTGGCGCAACCGTGGACACGCCCCCAAGGCTAGCGTGCGAGACCGACGCTTGGCCCTCGCGTTTCCCGGCCGGACCTGATCTCGAAGCCCGGTTCGTCCGCACCACGCGGAGTACCAGAGCGAGCAGATGCCCTGCTGCTCGCCGCCCCGCTCCGCCCGGTCAGCTCAACCGGCAACCGCAAGTGGTCTCGAGCCTGCTTGCTTGACCGGCAGGAGGGAGTCGAGACCTCCAGCGCCGCCGTCTAGCTTCCCCTGCCGCCGCGAAGCAGGCACGACAATGAGGACGAGACAGGCCCCGCGCGTGTCGCTGCTTCCGGACACACGCGATCACGAGAGCCGCATCACCGCGTACACGCGCGAGCACGAATGCAGCAGGTTCCGCTTCGCGGAGGGCGCAAGTCTCGCACGTCGCCAAATCCGAGATCCTCCGCTGGCCAGCGAACGACTGGTCGACCTCGCCCCCGGGCCAACTGGAAACAATGACGCAGATTGGAAACTACGACTGGAAACTACCCTCATATTGGAAACTAGCGTGAGCGCCTACAGCTATCGACGGCGAGCACTCGTCCGTTCTCCGCCACCTCGCGTGATCGCTTTGCCACGTACCGAGTAGTCGGGGTCGGCTACTGCTTACCTGAGGAGCGATAGTCGGGCCGACGCTCACGTTGGCGGGGGTCGCGGGAGCGCGTCGCGCGCTCCCGCGAGGCGCGTCTACAGGGCCATACCGGGGCTGGCGTTCATCATCGGCGCGTGGCGGGCGTGGACGGTGGAGATGGTCTCCTCCGAGGAGATCCCTTGCAGGTAGGTCCCGGTCGTGGACAAGTGCGAGTGCCCCAACTGACGTTGGATGAGCGGTAGCGGGATGCCCTCATGCAGCAGCTCGACAGCGTGGGCATGCCTCAGCTGATGGGGGGCAAAGCGACGACGGGACGCCAGCCTCGAGCGCGACGTGGTGCAGCTGCGATCGGGCGGCTGCAGCTGACCAGGCGTGCCCAGCCGTGGGTCCCGAGATCACGCAGAACAGCGGACCGACCGGCAAGGCTGCGCGCTCCGTGAGCCATGGCGCGAGCGCAGTCCATCCCCAGGCGTCCATCCCGACCAGGCGACGGCGGTCGTTCTTGCCGTGCCTGACCAGGATCGACCCGCGCTGCTCTTCCAGATCGGTTTCGGTGAGCGCGAGCGCTTCGTGGATCCGTAGCCCGGCGCGCCAGAGCACGACGATCAAGGCGTTGAGGTGATTGCCGTAGCGGATCTCGCGGGCGTGGCGCATGACCGCGATGATTTTCATCGACTGTCGGCGGATCGGCCGGGTAGTGCTGTGCCTTGTTCCCCGGCGCCCTGCCGGCGTGAAACTCCGCCAGCGTCGCCGGCGAGCGGCGACGGCCGGCAACGTCGAACAGCTGCTGACCTGTGGACATGGCTCCCTCCTTGGAGAGCTGAACGTTGACCATCCAGCTCTACCGTCGGATGGACCGTCCGTCGAGCCCGCCGCCGACATCGAGCGCGGCAGGACGCCGGTCCCGATCAGGGACGACTGCATCCTGGCGAAGCAGTAGCCCGCCGCGACTACCCGGTTCGTGGCAGAGCGGTAGCCGGCCCGGGACGGCTGCTGCAGTGAAGCGATCGTTGGCGCCGCTGCGCGCCGGCACTCGAAAGCGGTCGCCCCGGCCTCCGCGGATCCGTCGTCGGATTACGCCTGAAGCGGTAGTGCAACGTCGCTGTCACGCGTGGCTGCTTTGCGGCAATCCAGCCACCTGGTATCCCACATCGTTCCGGTCGTGCTGCCGAGTTGCTTGAGGGGGTTGGTCTGGGCGCGTCAATGGTCCGCGGACGGTGGGGGCGGGCCGTGGCGCACCATGCCGAGCTCGCGCTCGATCGCGGCGAGGCGCTCGGGCGGTACGCGCGGGCCCTCAGGTGGGGGCTGGAGCCAGGGCCAGCGAGCCGGCTCGGCGACCGCTCGGACCATGTCTTCGATCCCGGCCGGCGTCGAGACGATGAGCATCCGCGCCGTGTCGGACTCGACCCGGAAGGTGTGGGGTGTTCCGCCCGGAGCGAACGCGGCGGCGCCGACGCCACAGCGGCGGCCGTGGGTGACGACCCAACTCGGCACCGCGACGGCCACGTCCTCGCCGCCGCCGGCGGTGTCCGTGGCGAGCGCCTGGCGGTTGTCGATGGCGTCTGGCTCGACGAGCCAGACGGTGACTTCGCCATCGAGCACGTAGAACGTCTCGTCCTGCGGGTGGGAGTGCAGCGGCGGCGCGGCACCGAACGGGAGCACGGCCTCCCACATGCCGAACCGTCCGGCGGTCTGCTCGCCGACGAGCTTCGGCCGCACGACCGTGCCGAGGAACCACAACACCTCGCCACGCGGGTCGGTGACAGTCGGCTCTGCGCCGCGGTCCTGGGCGGGAACGGGGGCGGGCGCAGTCATGCCGTCACCTCCAGGCGGAAGTGCGGGGGCCGCTCGTAGGGGCGGCCGGCGGCGTTGCCGATCGCGAGCACGCGCACGCCATCGGGGCCGGGCTCGAGACGGCGCCGGGCGCCGGGAGCGATTCTCAGCATCACCGACGGCTCGATCGGCACAGGCCGACCGTCGATCACGAACGTTCCCGACCCGGCGAGCGTCACGTAAACCTCCTCCATCCCGTCGCCGGCGTGATCGTGCTCCGGGTAATCATCGAAACCGGGCGGCACGTCAAGCAGTTGCATGCCGAACGACTCGATCCCCAGCTCCGCAGCGGCGAGCTTCACCGTGCCGCCGTGCGTCGACGCCATCCGGGCGATCTCGATCCCACGACAGGCGCCCATCACGCGTGATCCTCGTGCAGCAGGCTGCCGAGGCCGTTGAAGTCAACGGTGACGCACGGCTCGTCGCCGATGACCCACATGTCGTGCCCGGGCCCGACGACGAACGCATCGCCGGCGCTCAGCTCGCGCTCGGTGCCATCGGCCATCCGCACCATCTGGCGGCCCGAGACGACGTATCCGACGTGGGTTAGCTCGCACAGGTCGGTGCCGACGAGCGGCTTCATGTGCTCTGACCAGCGCCAGCCCGGCTCGAACGTGGCCTGACCGGCCGTGAGCTCGCCGAGCGAGACGAAGTCGATTCGCCCGGGGCCGTGGGTCGTGCGGGTGTCGTCCGGGGTGGAGAAGCTCTTGACGGTAACTGCGGTTGCGTTGGTCATTAGTGCCTCCTGGTTGATGTGGCACCGCAAACTACGGGTGATCTCGCGCCGCCACATCGGACGGCCTGCCTATATTGGCTCCCGTAGCGGCCCATCTTTGGCGAGCAGACCGCGCTCGCGCGCCTGGGCGATCGCGAGCTGGCGGTTGGCGACGCCGAGCTTGGCGAGGATCGCAGAGACATGGTGAGCGACGGTGCGCTCCGACAGGCACAGCCCCGCTGCGATCTCCGGATTCGTTGCGCCGGAGGCGACCCGTTCGAGCACCTCCTGTTCACGCCGCGTCAACCCCGCGCGGTTGGCCATGGTCGAGCGGCGAGGGCCGCGCGGGGCTCTCACCCCGATCGCCGCGCGCTCGCGGGCGAACGCCCGGGCCGCGCCCGCAGCGCCGAGGCGGTGAAGCACCGCCTGGGCCGCGCGCGCAGCCCGGTCATCGCCCGGCAGCGCAGCGAGCGCCGCGTCGTAGGGCGCGTCGAGCGACCGCCACGCCTCGATCGCGCCGCGCCAGTCGCCGCCGAGCTCGAGCAGCACCGGTGCCGGGGCGTTCCCCGGTGGCTCGAGTTCGAGCCTGAGGCGCCGAGCCCACAGCGCGAGGTCGCTATACGGCCGGGCGAAGTGCGGCGTGCGTGGCGACTCCCGGGCCGAGCGGATCTGCGCCAAGGCCAGGCCGCGGTCGTCCGTCAGCCAGGCGGCCTCGGCGAGTGCCGCCCGCACGAACCCGTGACGCGAGCACTCGGGAAGGCTCGCCATCTCGGCCCACGACCGCTCGAGCACCGCGCGCGCGCCCGACGCGCCGCGGCGCAGGGCGATCACCGCGCCGATGGCGCGGGCGAACGGCGCCAGTTCGTTCGAAAACGAGAGGCTCCAGTCGATCATCTCCTGTGCCTGATCCCACAGCCCCCGGTCCAGCGGGCTGATCGCCGCATAGACGCGCAGGCCGGAAAGGGGAACATCGCGCCGGCCTCCTCGAACAACGGCACCGCCTCCTGCAACGTCGCCTCGACGGTCGCGTGATCGCGCAGCGCCGCGCCGACGTACGCGAGGTTCACGTACGAGCGAATCGTCTGGATCGTCAGCCCGGCCGCACGCGCCGCTCGCTGCGCGCTCCGGAGAAGCTCGACGGCTGCGGGGTCGCCGAGATGCCCGCGGGCGAGGCCGAGGCTGATCTCGATCTCGATCCGGACGTCATCGAGCCCGGCCGCCATCGCGAGCGCGAGGGCCCGCGGGCCCGCGGCGGCGACGACCGCGGGATCAAAGCCCGCCGCTTCGATCCGCAGATGGGTGGCGTGTGCGCGCGCCAGGTCCCCGGGATCGCCGCCGTCATCGAGAATCGAGACCGCCTGAGCGGCGACAGCGCGCGCCTCATCGAGCCGGTCCAACGACCACAGCGGCCAGGCCAGCGCGCTCCGGGAGCGAGCCTGCTTGGCCGGGTCGCCGATCTCGTCAGCGAGCGCGACGGCGCGCTCGGCCACCGCGGCCCCGTCGGCCATCCTCATGCTCGAGAAGTTGGCTGCGCGGGCCGCCTGGATCAGCAGCTCGAAGCGCTCGTCAACACCTAGCTCGCTGCCGTGGCACAGCGCGCGCTCCGACTGAAGCCACACTTCGCGCAGGGCGCCGACGCGTTCGGCGTCAGCCGCCGCGAGCCGCGCATACCGACTCGCCGGACCTGCCAGGCCGGCAAGCTCCGCATGGTGGGCAAGGCGTGCATTGTCGGTGCTGTCCGGACCGGACTCGAGCGCGGCAAGGACCTGACCGTGGAGCGACGCGCGACGAGGAGGCGAGATCGCGCTCTCGAGCGCGCCGCGGATCAGCTCGTGGCGGAAGCCGACCAGCGCGCCGTCCATCACGAGCACCCCACGCGCGAGCGCCTCCTCGACCGCGGCAACGGAATCGGGCACCAGCGCCGCGAGCAACGCGAACGAAACCCGCTGTCCCGCGATCGCTGCGACATCGACCAGCGCACGCGCGGCGCCGCTCAACCGGCCCGCACGGGCGAGCGCGGCATCACGGACCGACGCCGGCATCCGCCCCCCGGCGGCGATCGACTCGACAACGAGGAACGGATTGCCGCCGGTGGCGCGGGACAACGCGGCCCCGTCGAGCCCGCTCGCGCCCGCCAGCTCGCGGACGGCCGGCTCTGACAGCGGCGCCAGCACGATCCGGCGCACGTCCAGCCGACCAGCCAGATCCCCGAGCAGAAACCCGAGCTCCGGGCTCGCCGCCACCTCGTCATCGCGATAGGTGACGATCAGACCGACCCCCGCCTCCTCCGCGCGGCGGGCGAGAATCCGCACCACGTCGAGCGTCAGCGGATCCGCCCAGTGAGCATCCTCCACCACGGCGATGGCCGGCCGCCGCGCGAGGAGCCCCTCGGCCAGCACGAGGCGATCCTCGTTGCCGACCACGGCCCAGTCAGCTCCGGTCACCGCCAGCAGCTCGCGGATCGGGGCAAGCGGGACGGGCACCGACAGCGGCTCGCAGCCGCCAACGCAGACCGGCACACGAGCGCCCACGCACTCCCGCAGCGCGCGTACCAGCGAGGTCTTCCCAGCGCCCGCCTCGCCACCGACGAGCACCACGCCACCCCGGCCGACGAGGACGCCATCGACGACCCCGATCAGCACCCCAAGCTCTTCCTCACGCTCGAGCAGGCGCTCCATCCGACGCGATGCTAGAGGCGGCGACCGCCGCGTCAAGCACGAAACGCAGATCCAGGATCACGCGGTGCACCGCCCCGGAATCCGACAGCATCGCACCACACGAGCAGCAACCCTGAAATCAGGTGCCGACACCATCCCGCCACGACCGTCCGCCACATCGGCCGCAGACGCGCAAGCTCGGCGCTTGGCTGTAACGCCGCCGAAGCGGCCACGAGATGCTTGGCCCTCAGACCGCTGCTCTCGGACAACAGGAGCAGGCAGCTCGGGAAGCCCGTGCACTACTGCTTTGGCCGCGGCGGAGCCGCGGAGCTCGCGACCGCCGTCGGCGAGAGCATTCATCTGGCCGAGGGCGCTGGCGCGACTGCTTCGCCACGCACTCGATGGCCGCGACCGGCGCGGTTGGTGACTGCTTCGCCAGGAGAATGCGCAAGCCGTACGAGCGAGTCCGATGGCAGTCGCGTCGCTACTGCTTCTACAGCGCGCCGCACTACTCCTTACGCGTGGCAGCGATCACGCGCTCGTTCAGCCCGGATCGATCCCGCCAGTCGAAAGAGGCGGAGGAAGAAGGCGCTTCTGCTGCAGGAGCGCGGCAAGCGCGTCGATGAAACCGACAGCGTCGTGCCGATTTGCCACGGCGTCGCTCGTGGCGCGGAGGAACGGCCCCGCCCCGGGCCGAGCGGCCGGCGACGAGCTCGCCGGTGGTTCGCGCCAATTCCACCGACGCGCTGGATCGGAGTAGACCTTCGCTTGTGATCGATGATTGCTGAGGCGTTGGGCCGCCAGTCCTGGGCCGCGACGGCGTCGGCGTCGCCGTTGGACATCACGATTGGTTGTCGCGCAACGTAAGAGCCCTGTCTGAAGAACGCTCGCGCGCTTCTCACGTCGCCGGCAGACGCTCGCGTGCCCAGGCGACGATCACCTCGGCGAGCTCGCGTCCCGTGTCGGAGACGAGGTCGTTGTGCCCGACTCCGGTGAACACGTGCAGCGCCTTCGGTTCGGGCGCCGACTGGAACAGCTCGTGAGCGTGTGCGATCGGGACGATCTCGTCCTGATCGCCGTGCAGCAGGAGTAACGGTGCGGCGAGGCGGGGGATGCGCTGGAGGCTCGGGTAGGCGTCGGGCACGACCCCGGCAGGGATGAGCGGGTAGTGGATGCGGGCGAGCGCGCGCACTGAGGTGAACGTCGAGAGCAGAACGAGGCCCGCCGGCGGCGAGAACAGCGCCAGCTCGAGCGCGATCGCGCCGCCGAGCGACTCGCCGAAGTAGACGACGCGGCGGGGGTCTATCTCCGGCTGCTCGAGCAGGCATCGCAGTGCGGCGCGAGCATCGCGGTAGGTGCCCTCCTCGCTCGGCGTGCCGGTGCTGGCACCGTAGCCGCGGTAGTCGAACAGCAGGACATCGAACCCCGCCGCGGACAGCAATGCGGCGTGCAGAAGACGGTCGGAGATGTTTCCGGCGTTCCCGTGGCAGAGCAGGACATGTCCGATCGTCGCACTGCGGCTCTCAATCCACCAGCCGTGGAGCTGCTCGCCGTCGTCGGTGCGCGGCGCGAGCTCACGGTGGCGCAGCCCGATCCGCTCGGGCGCTGCCAGCAACGTGCGCTCGGGAAAGTAGATGAGCTGGTTCAGCGCGGCGCGGAACATCTCCTCAGGCGGCCCGCGTCACGTCGACGATGTCGAACTCACATCCGACTGCGCGCGCAGGCGCCGCAGCGCCCGCGTACGAAGGACGCCCAGCGAGATGACGAGCCAGGCGAGGCCGGCGACGACGAGCAGGACCTGCAGCCACGTACTCGCCGACGCGAGCGCCCGCCCGAAGAAGAAGTACTCCAGCCCGTTGACGAGCGCCCACGTCAGCGCCGCAGCGGCACTGATCGAAAGAAACCGTGCCAGCAGCACGCCGCTAGTGCCAGCGACAAGACGGCTGACGTTGCGCGAGCCGGTGAGGAACCGCGCGACGAACAGCCATCCCGCCCCGGACGTCGCGAGCTCGTGCCGCACCCGCTGGACACGCTCGGGGCTCTGCCGCAGGCGGCGCCCGATCGCGTGCAGCAGCGGCTCGCCGCCCCGGCGGCCGAGCGCGAAGCCAGCGATCGTCCCGCACAGCGCGCCAAGCGAGCCTGCAGCGATCACTCTCGCGATCGGCAGGCCGTGCGCCGTCGATGCGTAGAGCGCCGCGGCGACCAGCGCAGTCGTCCCCGGCAGCGGGCAGCCGACGGACTGCAGCGCGACGACCGTGAAGACCGTCACGCACCCGTACTGCTGCAGCAGTTGCGTGATCTCGCGCGAGCCCACACTTGACAGTCTGCCGCGCCCGCCGTCCTCGTAGGATGACGAGATGGCGCAGGACGCGCTCGCGGTCGACATCGAGACCGTGCTGCGGCACCCGGGGATCCACGGCGAGCCGCCAGCGAAGACGCGCTGCCGCCTACGAGGCGTGCACCGAAACGACTGATGACCCAGTCGGCCTCCACGCTGCTGCATCGCTCCATAAGCGACGACGCGGCAAATCGGCGCGAGACGGTCGCTTCCGTCAGCGCGCTTGCCGCGCTCTTGCAAGCAACGGCGTCCACTTTCCGCCGCCCCTTCGACCGCCTGGGATCGATCCGGAGCGAACGAACGCCGCGATCGCTCGCACGCGCAAGCAGCAGCGCGACTTCCCGGGAGCCGGCGATCGCTTCCCCGATTTGCGATAGCCGGACTCCGCCACCGCGCGTGATCGTCTCGTCGCCAAAGCTCAAGCCCGCTCCGAGCGGCCGCAGACGGGAAAGCAATCGCGCGGGGCTTGCGCTGGTTTCGCTGGGACCCGCTGGCCAAGGGCGTCATCTTCGAGCGCGTCTCATGGGACGCGGCACCGACCACTTGTTCGCCGAGAACAAAGGCGACGGTCTCGCCGCCGTGCACGGCGCCCAGATCCGCGCCGTTGAGATGCGCCA